>CAYSSF010000172.1:0-8533 GCA_964433455.1 uncultured Syntrophaceae bacterium | reverse complement strand
AAGGGTCTGCTGCTCGTCGGACAACCGGGCACCGGGAAGACTTTGCTGGCCCGGGCGATCGCCGGTGAGGCGGATGTCCCCTTTCTGAGTATCAGCGGATCCGATTTCGTCGAGATGTTCGTCGGCGTCGGGGCGTCGCGTGTCCGGGATCTCTTCGTCCAGGCCAAGAAGAACGCCCCCTGCATCATCTTCATCGATGAAATCGACGCCGTCGGACGCCACCGCGGCGCCGGCCTCGGCGGCGGGCACGACGAGAGGGAGCAAACCCTCAATCAGCTCCTCGTCGAGATGGACGGCTTTGAATCGAACGAAGGGGTCATCCTGGTGTCGGCGACGAACCGTCCCGATGTCCTCGATCCGGCCCTGCTGCGGCCCGGCCGATTCGACCGTCAGGTCGTCGTGCCGCTGCCCGACGTGAAGGGTCGCGAGAAGATCCTGGTGGTTCACGCCCGGAAGGTTCCCCTTGCCGAGGATGTAGACTTCGCGGTGATCGCGCGCGGTACGCCCGGCTTTTCGGGCGCCGACATCGAAAACCTTGTCAACGAATCGGTTCTCTACGCCGCCCGGTTCGACAAGGAGAAGGTGAACATGAGCGATTTCGAGTACGCCAAGGACAAGGTCATGATGGGCGCCGAAAGAAAAAGCATGATCATCAGCGATGAGGAAAAGAGAAACACGGCCTACCATGAAACGGGTCATGCGCTCGTCGCCCGAATGCTTCCCGGGACCGATCCGATTCACAAGGTAACCATCATTCCCAGAGGACGCGCCCTTGGACTCACGCAACAGTTGCCGGTCGATGAAAAGCACACCTATCCGCGCGAATACCTGTTGAACAATATCGTGATTCTGCTGGGCGGGCGCGCAGCGGAGGAACTGGTTCTGAAGGACTTCACCACCGGCGCCGGAAACGATATCGAACGGGCGACGAACCTTGCCCGCAAAATGGTTTGCGAATGGGGCATGAGCGAGGAAATGGGTCCGCTCAGCTACGGGAAGAAGGAAGAACAGATCTTCCTGGGGCGAGAGTTCGCGACGCACAAAGACTACAGCGAGGAGACGGCCCGGAAGATCGACAAGGAGGTCTCCAGGATTGTGATGAGCAGCTACGAGAGCGCCAAGCAGATCCTCTCGGATCGCCTCGATCTGTTGAACCGGATTGCCGAAGAGCTCCTGGAGAAAGAAGTTCTGAACGGGGCTGAACTGGAAGAAATGATCGGAATCCGAAAGGCGCCGGATGCACAGAATGACGCGAATAAAACAACCTGATCATGGCTGACCTTCAAATTGAATCCCGGAACAGGGCCCCGGGGAGAGAAGTTTCCGAAGCCGTTGCGGACACCTGGCCGCTCCGGACCTCCCGGCGGAATATGGTCCTCGGGGAACGGACGCTGATCATGGGGATCATCAATGTCACGCCGGATTCATTTTCGGACGGCGGACGCTTCGATTCGCCGGAAAGGGCGGTTGCGGAGGGGATCCGGATGGCGGAGGAGGGGGCGGACATCCTCGACATCGGAGGCGAGTCCACCCGTCCCGGTTCCGACCCCGTTTCCACTGAAGAGGAGCGGCGACGCGTGATCCCGGTGATCCGGGCGCTTGCCCGAAGGATCGATCTCCCGCTTTCGGTCGATACGATGAAGGCGGAGATCGCCCGGGAGGCGCTGGCGGAAGGGGCCGAGATCGTCAATGACGTGAGTGCGATGCGCTTTGACGGGGCAATGGCGAAAACCGTTGCCGATGCCGGTGCTGCCGTCGTTCTGATGCACATGCGGGGTACGCCGAAGGCGATGCAGCAGGGGGATCTGACCTATCGTTCCTTGCGGGGTGAAATCATCGATTTTTTAAGAGAGAGGATCGTGCAGGCCGCAGAGGTTGGGATCGATCCGGAGCAGATCATGGTCGATCCGGGTATCGGTTTTGGAAAGACCATGACGGACAACCTGCGCCTGATCCGCTATCTTCGTGAATTCAAGGTTCTGGGGAGACCGATTCTTGTCGGACCATCCCGGAAGGCTTTTATCGGCCGGGTCACGGGCGGCCCCCCCGGGGAACGCGTTGAAGGAACCGCGGCGATGGTTGCGGCGGCGATTCTGAACGGCGGAAATGTCATCCGGATCCATGACGTTTCGTTCATGAAGAAGGTCGCGGACATGGCGGATGCCGTGAGCAGGGCATAGGATGATTTTCGGCATCGGGATCGATCTCGTGGAGATCGGCAGGATCGAAGCCATCCTGAACAAATGGGAGGAGAGGTTCCTCAACCGGATCTATTCCGCGGAGGAGATTCGCTACTGCGGCCAACGGGCGCGGCCAGCGCTCTATTTTGCGGCCCGTTTTGCCGCGAAGGAGGCCTTTCTTAAGGCGATCGGTCTGGGCATGGCCGGCGGGGTCCGTTTCCGCGATATTGAAACGATCCATGACGAGAAGGGCAAGCCGATTCTCAAGCTTGCCTGCGGGGCAAGCTCTTTTCTGGAGGCCCATGGGATCCGGTCGGTTCATCTGTCCATCTCTCATACCAACTCCCATGCAACGGCGGTGGTCGTTCTTGAACGGTGAAGGGACGGGTGCAAGTGTCTTGAGCGGAGAACAACTTTCGGTTGGGTTGTTTTCAAGGAGTCCCGCCGAGACCTTTCGGATCGGACGGATTCTGGGTGAAGGTCTGAAAAAGGGCGACGTCGTTGCGTTGACGGGAGAACTGGGGGCAGGCAAGACCTGCCTGACCCAAGGGATCGCCCGCGGGCTCGGTGTCCCGGAGGATTATGCGGTCACATCGCCGACCTTCACGCTGATCAACGAATATCCGGGACGGGAGGCGATCCTCTTTCATTTCGATCTCTACCGCCTGCAAAGCGCTTCCGATCTCGCCGATGTGGGATATGAAGAGTACCTTTCCGGCGGGGGGGTCATGGTCATCGAGTGGGCGGACCGGATCCGGGAGGCCGTTCAGGATGGGGCCATTTGCATCGCCTTGAGCTATCTGGAAGAGAATGTCAGAAAAATGGAGATTTCCGGTTGTCGGGAGCGCGTCGGCCGCTGGGAGCGGATAATCAAAGAAGGAGGATGTTAGCGGATGGCTCTTGTGGTTCAGAAGTACGGCGGCACTTCGGTCGGCAATCTCGACAAGATTGCAAATGTCGCAAAGAAGGTGATCCGGACGAAGGAAGCGGGGAATGATGTGGTCGTTGTGCTGTCGGCGATGACGGGGGAGACGGATCGTCTGATCCAGCTTGCGCAAAAGGCGGCGGAGGAACCTGATCCCAGGGAGTACGACGCACTGATCTCCACGGGCGAGCAGGTTACGGTCACGCTGCTGGCGATGATGCTCAATGGCATGGGATGTCCGGCGAAATCCTTCCTCGGGTTTCAGGTTCCGATCCGCACCGACCGGGCCTTCAAAAAGGCCCGTATCCTGGATGTCGATACGGAGGCGATCCGCGCTGAAGTGAAGAAGGGGACGGTTGTCGTGGTCGCCGGGTTTCAGGGCGTCGATCCGGAGAACAACATTACCACGCTGGGGCGGGGAGGATCGGATACCAGCGCAGTGGCGCTGGCTGCCGCGCTTAACGCCGATGTCTGCGACATCTATACCGATGTGGACGGCGTCTACACCACCGATCCCAACATTTGCAGCAACGCCCGGAGGCTGGACCGGATCACCTACGATGAGATGCTGGAGATGGCCAGGGCCGGCGCCAAAGTGCTCCAGCCGCGCTCCGTCGAACTGGCCAAGAAATTCAATGTGCCGGTCTATGTCAAATCTTCGTTCACGGATGAAGGGGGAACTTTGGTGACCAGGGAGGAAAAGGAGATGGAGAAGGAAGTGGTGTCCGGTGTAACCTATGACCGGGATCAGGCGAAAATCACGGTGATTCATGTTCCGGACCAGCCCGGCGTGGCGGCCCGGCTCTTCATGCCCCTTTCGGAGCATAACATCGTTGTCGATATGATCATTCAGAATGCGAGCATCCAGGGGCATACGGATCTCACTTTCACGGTTTCCCGGAAGGATATCCGCGAGGCGACGCGGATCATTTCCGAAGTGGTCCGGGAGGTGGGCGCGGAAAAACTGGAAGTCGACGAAAATGTAGCGAAGGTTTCGATCATCGGCGTCGGCATGATCAGCCACTCCGGCGTTGCGGCCCGGATGTTCGATACGCTTGCCCGCGAGGGGATCAACATCATGATGATCAGCACCTCCGAGATCAAGGTCTCCTGCGTCGTTGAGGCGAAGTATACGGAACTGGCCGTAACAGTTCTGCACGACGCCTTCGGTCTGGGGAAGGAACCCTGAATGGTTGTTTCCGAGGGACAGAAGTTGGGGGCCCTGGCGGTTCTGGCACTCTGCCTGTTCTATTATTTCTTCTCCGTGCTCCATGCCCGGCAGCCGGTGACGGGGACACCTTACGGCAAGATGTCCCCGTCACCCATTCCTTGGAGAGACCGGGAGCCGGAGAGTGTGACAATCGAAGTGAGGGGCGGTCGGGCGGAGGGGATCTATTTTATGCCGAAGGGGACGACGTTGGATCAGATCTCCAAAGCCGCCGGCCTGCCGGCGGGCCACGGGGGGCTGTATAGCCCGGAGCGGGTGATTTCGGACGGCGCCCTGTTGGAGGTTTCCCACGCGGGAGAGGCGACTCTCGGTGAAATGTCTGCCGCCAAACGGCTTGCCCTGGGCCTTCCGGTCGATTTGAACCGCGCCTCGGAGGGGGATCTTTCTCTGGTGCCCGGCATCAGCGACCGGATGGCAGCGCAGATCCTGCAATTGCGCCTCGAAAAAGGAGAATTCCGAGATCTCACGGATCTTTTGGCCGTGCCCGGGATTAAAGAAAAGAAATTAAACGGTCTCAAGGATTATCTGACGGTCAGGCGGGCGCCCTGAAAAAAGTGCCAAGTGCTGAGTGCTTTACTCAGCACTTAGTCCTCAGCACTCAGTCCTCAGCACTCAGTCCTCAGCACTATGTTTTTCAGGGTCTCCCTTGTCTGCTGTACTGGTCGAAAAGACTCAAGACCCGCTTCACATACGTCTGTGTCTCCCGATAGGGGGGGATGCGGTTATTGTTCCGTAGAACGGCATTTTCACCCGCATTGTAAGCTGCAAGGACGAGAGGGAGATTGCCGTTGAAAAGATTCATCAGGTAGCGGAGATAGCGGACACCGCCGTCGATATTGGTTTCAGGATGGAACGCATCGCTGACCTGCAGCGAAGCCGCCGTAGCCGGCATCAACTGCATCAAGCCCTGAGCTCCGACCGGTGAAACGGCCTTGTGGTTGAAGTTCGATTCTGCCTTGATGACGGCTTTGACCAGGGAGGCGTCGATACGGTATTTCGACGAGGCCTCGGCAATCAGATCATCGTATCCGGTTTTTTCCCCTTTCAACTGAATGAGGATCCTCTTTTCCTTCATTACGAGAACATAGGGGATGCCTTGCTCTGTCGGAACGTTGGTCAGGTGGATGACCCCTTCGGAATCCACATACTTGTAGATATCCGCGTAACATGCGGGGGAGGTAAAAAAAAGGAGGTTCATCGCAATCCAAAGCAGAATTGTTTTCGGACACATTATTTTTCTTGCATGACCGGTTGCCGCCATATCCTCCCTCCTCTGGTGAGGCAATATACTTGAACCATCTCGGGAATTCAAGGTTTTTATCCCACGCGGTCAGAAGCGCCTCTTCATCGGTTGATTTTACAGCCATATTCCTTTATAGATGAGACGGGAAGCATCCGATGAACCGCTGAGGTGTGAACATGCCGCTTGTCACCTTTTATTTTCAACTGCACCAGCCGTTTCGACTCCATCCCGACCGGGGCAAGTTCCTCTGGGACGAGAAAAACCGGGCCATCTTTCTCAAGGTCGCGGACAAGTGCTATCTCCCGGCGACACGGATGTTTGCGGAGCTGATCGCCGCCCATCCTTCATTCAAGATCGCCTTGTCCATGTCCGGAACATTTCTGGAGCAGGCGGAACTTTACCGGCCCGACGTCATCCGGGCGCTCCAGGCACTCCTGGATGCCGGAGAAAAGAACGCCCAGGTCGAGTACCTCGACGAGACCTACTATCACTCTCTGACCAGCCTCTTCGAGGATCCGCTGAGGATGGAGTTTCGTGAACAGGCATCCCTGCACCGGGAGACGATGGGAAGGCTCTTCGGAATCTTTCCGACCTCCTTCCGGAACACCGAATTGATGTACAACAACCCGATCGCGGAAGCGGTCGCCGACATGGGCTATCAATCGATCCTCTGCGAGAAGCGGGACGACATGTTCAGCGGCGAAGGAGAAGGGGAGGCCGTCTCCCCCAACGCCGTCTTCCGCGCCAGGGATACGAACCTCATCGTCATCCCAAGGAACCGGGAACTGAGCGACGACATCGCCTTCCGCTTTCCCCACGCCCCGATCACACCCGAGACCTACGCGAAGTACCTCGCCCGCGTCGATGGCGAGGCGGTGATGCTGGGCTACGATTTCGAACACATCGGCGAACATATCTGGAGCAATCTCGGGATCTTCGATTTCTGGCGGGGTCTGCCGAAGGCGTTGCAGACCCATGAAAACATCGTAGCGGCAACGCCGACCGAGATTGCACGGCGTTTCAAGGATGCCCCGTGCCCGACCCTCAATATCCACGAACTGGCCACATCTTCCTGGGCGGATGCCGGCCGGAACACCTTCGGATGGCTGGGCAACCCGACGCAATATGAGCTGTTTCGGGACATCGAGCGGATGGAAACGGCGGCAAAGCGGGCGGGGGGCGAATACCTGACCCAATGGCGACACCTCACCACCTCCGACCATGTCTATTTTCTGCACGAGAACATCGGAGAGGATCATGCGGTCCATGCCTACTTTAACCCCTATGAGAATTCAATTGCCCGGCCGACGCACGTCCTCACCCGAAAGATCGACGATCTGGAGACCCATATCCACCGTTTTGTGGTCCTCAAGAAGAAGGAGACGACGGCGATCCTGATCATCTCTCCGGAGACAGGAAGGCTGCCCGAGGACATGGGCGCACTGGCCCGGTTCGTCTCCGGAAAGAGCGGGGGCCAGGGGGAGGTGGTGTCCGCGCTCTGTGAGGGCCTCACGGAACGGGGGCTCGATGTCCATCTCGTACTCCTCAACCTGAAGAAGCGGTTTCAGCGGGAGGCGCAGATGAACGAACTTCAGTGGCGGGAGGTGCGCTACAAGATCGATTCCGACAAGATCCACCTGGTCAGCTCCTCGATCTTTGCCGACAACCTGAACGCCTATGCGGGTGACCCGATCCTGACCGCCGTGGAATTCCAGCGGGAGATCGTGAACAACGTCATCAAAACGGTAAGGGCGCGCAACGAAGGGAGGCTGATCATCCACAGCCACGACTGGATGGCCGGGGGGGTGATTACCGCCTACGCCAGTGCGACCGGTCTGCCCATCCTCCATACGGTGCACAATGTTTTCACGGCCTGTCTTCCGCTGGATCTGTTGGGCGGGATCAGTCTCGGCAGCATCTCCGATCGGCTCTATTTTATCGAGCACTGCGGGAACGCATGCATCGACTGCCAGGCGACTGCAATCAAGAATGCGACCATGATCAATTTCGTCGGCGAGAAATTCCTGCGCGAGGTTGTCGAGGACTACTTCCTGGATCGGGATCTGGTGCCGCCGAGCGTTCGCCAGGAGGTCAAGGAGAAATACGCTCATGGCGCCGCACGGGCGATCATGAATGCACCATCCTCACAGATGTATCCGGAGCGGTGTGCCGCGCTGGTTCGGAAGTACGGACCGGACGACAGCGTGCTGGACGCGAAGCGGGAGAATCTCGTCGCCTTTCAAAACAGGACCGGTCTGAGAGTCAATCCCGACGCACTGCTCTATTTCTGGCCCTCGCGTTTCGACCCCTTTCAGAAGGGGGTCGAGCTTCTCGAACAGATCTGCGTTCCGTTTACAACGCGGCATTCGGATGTGCAGATCGCCATCGTGGCGGATGGGGTCGGCAACGACCGGACGCATGTCGATATCCTGGGCAGAATCGCCTGGAATTCCGGCGGCCGGATCACCTTCCAGTCCTTCAATGAGGAGATTTCGCTCCTGGGATACGCCGCCGCCTGCGATGTTTTTGGCGCATCTCTCTACGAACCCTGCGGCCAGATCGACCAGGTGGGCAATCTCTTCGGCGCGACGGCCACCAACCGGGATACCGGCGGTTACCACGACAAGATCCGCGAACTGAGTCTCAAGGCGGACGGCGCCCCGCAGGATGTCGGCAACGGGTTCCTTTTCCGGGATTACGATGCCGGAGGCCTCTGGTATGCGCTGGAAAAGAGCCTCTCTTTTCACCGAATGCCGTTCGATATCCGCGAAAAGCAACTCCGGCGGATCATGCGGGAGGCGCGCGAACAATACAGCCTCGGCCACATGGTTGCCGAATACATCCGGATCTACGAACAACTCAACGGCGCCCGGCAGCTCATTTAAAAAAAAGTGCTGAGTGTAAAAAAGTGCTGAGTGTAAAAAAGTGCTGAGTGTAAAAAAGTGCTGAGTGTAAAA
>CAYSSF010000171.1:0-8580 GCA_964433455.1 uncultured Syntrophaceae bacterium | reverse complement strand
ATGGAAGGGGTGCTGGTCAATGTGGCTCGCTGATACCTCGGTCAAGAGACCGGTTTTTGCCACCATGGCCATCATGGCCCTCGTGGTCCTCGGTGTGGTCAGTTATCCGGAGATCGGCGTGGATCTCTTTCCGAAGGTCGATTTCCCGATCGTCAATATCTCAACGCACCTCAACGGGGCGAGCCCCGAGGTGATCGACGTCGACGTTACGGACAGAATCGAAGGGGCGGTCAACACGATCAACGGCGTGAAGAGCATCACATCGAGCAGTACGGAAGGGGATTCCCGCGTGACGGTGGAGTTTGTCCTCGAGAGGAACATCGACCTCGCCGTTCAGGATGTGAGGGAGAAGATCGCCCTGATCCGCAACAAATTGCCTGCCGACATCGAAGAGCCACGGATCGCCAAGGTCGATCCCGATGCGACGGCGGTGTTATGGATGAATCTTTCGGGGCAAAAAACGGTCAAAGAGCTCTCCACCTACGTCGATGAGGTCTTGAAGGAGCAGCTCCAGCGGATCAACGGCGTCGGCGACGTCCAGATCTGGGGGCTCCGGCTGAGGCAGGTCCGCGTCTGGCTCGACGCCGATAAGCTCAGGGCCTATGGGCTCGCGGCGACGGATGTCATGGGCGCGCTGAAGCGCCAGAACGTCGAATTGCCGGGCGGCCGGATCGAGAGTCTCTCCAAGGAATACACGGTGAAGGTCAAAGGGGAATTCGCCAGTATTTCAGAAATCGACGACCTGGTCATCGCGTACGACAAGGGCGCTCCCGTGCGACTCCGGCACGTCGGGAAGGCCGAAGACGGGATGGAGGAGAAACGCACCATGGTCCGCTACAACGGCGTCCCGGCAGTCGCGATGGGGCTGCAGAAGCAGTCCGGGACGAACACCGTTGCCGTCGTCAACCGGGTCAAGGAGGAGATCGAGAAGATCAGAACGATCCTCCCGCCGGGGATGAGCCTGAACATCGCGATGGACCAATCCATCTTCATCCAGCGTTCCATCGATGAGGTTCAGAAGCATCTGATCATCGGGAGCATCTTCGCGGTTCTGGCCGTTTTCCTCTTCCTCCGGAACTTCCGGACGACGCTGATCAGCGCGGTCGCGCTGCCGGTGTCGATCATCGCCACCTTCGCGCTGATCCGCGCCTTCGACTTCACCTTCAACAATATGACGATGCTTGCGCTCACCCTTTCGGTGGGATTGCTGATCGACGACGCGATCATCGTCATCGAGAACATCTACCGTCACGTCGAAGATGGGATGGCGCCGCGGGAGGCGTCGACCTTCGCCACCTCCGAGATCGGTCTGGCCGTCATGGCGACGACCTTCGCCATCGTCGCGATATTTCTCCCCGTCGCCTTCATGAAGGGGATCATCGGCCGCTTTTTCCTCCAGTTTGCGCTGACTGTCGTCTTTTCGGTGCTGGTTTCCCTGCTTGTCTCCCTCACGCTGACGCCGATGCTGGCTTCGATCTTTCTGAAGCGCATCGCCCACCAACGGGGCACTCCCGGGACGGACGCCGCTACCGCCGCCAAGCCGGCAAGGCATTTTGCATATTGGTTCGAAAGGGGGTACAACAAGATCGAGGAGGGCTACCGGCCGTTGCTGGTCTTTTCGCTTCGCCACCGCGGTGTCATGCTGATCGGGGCGCTTCTGATCTTTGCCGGCAGCCTCTACATGACCACATTCATCGGCAAGGAGTTCATTCCGCCGGAGGACCAGGGGCAGTTCCTGATCCGCCTGGAGGCGCCGATCGACTATTCCATCGACAAGGCGGATGAATTCTTCAGGCCCGCAGAAAAGATCGTGAGGGAGACTCCGGAAATCAGCGCGGTCTACTACCGCCTGGGGCTCGGAGGCGCCGTCAACCGGGGGGTTATGATGACGCGCCTGGTTCCGAAGGCCGAACGGAAGAAGAGCCAGGAGGATCTGAAGAAGGAAATCAGAAGCAAGCTCCGGAAGTTTCCGGGACTCAAGGTATCCGCCGAGGATGTCTCTCTGATCGGGGGCGGGCAGCGTCAGGTGCCGATCCAGTACAGCATCCGGGGGCGCGATCTGGATGCGCTCCAGACCTATACGAGGCAGATCGCCGGCGAGTTTTCGAAGATGCCGGGAATCGTGGATGTGGACACCTCGCTGGAGATGGGAAAGCCGGAGCTCAAGGTCTTCATCGACCGGGACAAGGCGGCCGATCTCGGAGTGGATGTCGCCACGATCGCCGAGGCGGTCAACCTCCTGATCAGCGGGGAGACCGAGGTGACCAAATACAAGGATGAGAGCCGCGGGAAACGGTACGATCTCCGAATCCGCCTGAACCCGGAGGAACGGAGCAATCCCGCCGATCTGAGCAAGCTCTATGTCCGGTCGTTGGACGGCCGGCTCGTGGAACTCCGGAACCTTGTCCGCATCCAGGAGGGGGGAGGTCCGAGCGTCATCAACCGGGTCGACCGTCAACGGTCGATCTCTCTTTTCGCAAGCCTCGAAGGGAAACCCCTGGGGCAGGCGGTCGAGGAGCTGAACGCGATCGCCGGCCGAATCCTTCCCGACGACTACCTTCCCAAGTACAAGGGAACGGCGGAAACGATGGGCGAATCTTTCAAGTACCTGATGTTCGCACTGATCCTCGGGGTCATCATGGCCTATATGGTCCTGGCCGCCCAATTCGAGAGCTTCGTTCACCCCTTCACGGTTCTGCTGGCGATGCCGCTCTCCTTTATCGGGGCGTTCAGCGCGCTGTTGATCACCGGAAATACGCTGAACATCTTCAGCTTCATCGGCCTGATCCTGCTGATGGGGCTCGTGAAGAAAAATGCGATTCTGCTTGTCGACTATACGAACGTCCTCAGGGGGAGGGGCGTTCCCCGGCGGGAGGCGATCCTCCAGGCCGGACCGGTCCGGCTCCGGCCGATTCTGATGACGACCTTCGCGATGGTTTTCGGGATGTTGCCGGTTGCCTTCGGCGTGGGGGAGGGATCGGAGACCCGTTCTCCGATGGGGATCGCGGTTATCGGCGGACTCCTGACCTCGCTTTTCCTGACGCTCGTCGTCGTCCCGGCGGCCTATGATCTCTTCGACGACTGGCAGGGGGTCTTCAAGAGGCGCCGGGACAAACGTAAACATCGTGAGGCGTGATGCGAGGGGATTGACGCGTCACATTCTTCTGCGGTGAATCGGGAGGTGGCAGCCATGAAAATGTTTCTGATCATCTACTGCGAAGCGGCCGATGAGGAGGTGATCGCCGCCCTGAAGGAGGCCGGGGTCCGGGGATACACAAAGATGGTGGAAGCGCAGGGGGAAGGGACGGAGACGGAGCCCAAGCTCGGAACGCACTGCTGGCCGGGGAAGAACAATATCCTTTTTATGGTTCTGCCCGATGAAGAGATTCCCCAGATTGCGGACAGAATGCATCGACTCAAGGAACTGCATCCCCGTGCCGGCGTCCGGAGTTTTCTGCTGCCGATGGAGGAGTTGGCAGTCTGAAGAAGGATGAATCCATGACGGAAAACGAGACCGGGGAGCGGTGGACCGAGGGGGACAGGCAGAGCATCGCGCTGCATGGGCTCACGATCGAAGAGGTCGAAAGACAGCTTGCGTTTTTCCGGCGGGGAGGCGTGCCGGTCCATCTGAACCGTCCCTGCGTCGCGGGCGATGGGATCGTCGTGATCCCCGAAGCGGAGCGTTCCTCCCTGCTTGCCGTACACGATGAGGCGCGCCGGACGCACCGGCTTATGAAATTCGTCCCTGCATCCGGGGCGGCGAGCCGGATGTTCCGGGAGTGGTATCACTGCCTCGCAACGGGAGGGTTCGCCGACGAGGCGGCGTGTGCGGCCTTTGCCGGCGACATCAAGCGATATGCCTTTTCTTCCGATTTGCGGAAAGCCGTCGCCGCAAGAGGAGAGGATCTGGACTCTCTGATCGAGAAAGGGGAAGAAGCGGTCATCCTGAAATCCGTCCTGACGGAACAGGGGTTGAACTATGGATGCCTTCCCAAAGCCCTCCTGAAATTCCATGCCTATCCGGAGGAGAGCAGGACCGCCCTTGAGGAGCATCTCGTTGAGGGCGCCCTCTACGCCCGGGACGCAAACAACGTCTCCCGTATCCATTTTACCGTCTCCCGGGAACATGAAGATGCCGTCCGGATGCTTCTTTCACAGGTGATTCGCGGTTACGAAACAAGGCTGGATACCGTTTTTACCGTCGGTATTTCCACGCAGGATCCGGCAACGGACACGGTCGCCGCCGATCCGGAGAACCGGCCGTTCCGTGACGACCGGGGAAAACTGGTCTTTCGTCCGGGAGGTCACGGCTCGCTGCTCCGGAATCTGAATCTTCTCGATGAAGAGATCATCTTTGTGAAGAACATCGACAATACCGTGCCGGATCATCTCAAGACGGAGACATCTCACTGGAAGAGGCTTCTGGCCGGCTATCTGATCCGGCTTCAGGAGCAGATCTTTGCTTCTGTCCGATTTCTCGCGGGAGAGAACGGAACGGAGGAAGAACTGGAGCGAATGCGGGATTTTGCCGAAACAAGGGTGAACATCGTCTTCCCCGCCGGTTTTGGGGAGCTTTCCCTTTCCGAACGAAAGTCGTTTTTATCCCGGCAGTTGAACCGTCCCCTGCGGGTCTGCGGGATGGTGAAAAACGAGGGAGAGCCGGGCGGTGGTCCCTTCTGGGTGGGGGATGCGGATGGGAGAGGGGGGGCCTCTCTGCAGATTATCGAGGAGTCGCAGATTGACCGGAACGATCCGGAACAGCGCGCCGTCTGGTCGTCCGCCGAGTACTTCAACCCCGTCGACCTGGTCTGCGGCGTTCGGGACTTCCGTGGACGGAAATTCGATCTCACGGCGTTTATCGATCCGGCGACGGCGTTGATCACCCGCAAATCGGAAAAGGGGAAGGAGCTTCTCGCACTGGAACACCCCGGCCTGTGGAACGGGTCGATGGCCTTCTGGAACACCGTTTTTGTTGAGGTACCGCTGGCGACCTTCAATCCGGTCAAGACCGTCACGGATCTTCTCCGGCCGCAGCACTTGCCTTCCTGAAGAAGAGGCATCAGATGAGCAGGCGTTCGACCTCTGCCGCGATCACGGCGCGGATCCTGAGCGATGTCGCGCTTCCGTCCCGGATGCAGGAGGCGATCCGTTCGCGGTCGCGCGGGCCGTCGCAGTAACGGGCGCAGATCCGGGCAGCCAGAAGCCGCGTTCGCTCATCGCCGCCGCCGGGAACAAGGACGGTCGGTCCAGGAAAAGAGTCGATCCGGATCAGCGCATCGCCTCTTTTGGCCAGCCTCTCGATGGTTTCGTTGTCCACGGCGTTCCGGCCAACGATGGTCTTGGTTTTTTCATCGAGGCGCAGGTGCCTCCCGACCTTTAGAAAATCGATATCCCGGGTTTCGTAATCGCGATGATGATCAAAGAGGTCGCGGAGACGCCGGGAGAAGACGGGATCGGTGAGGAGGCAACCGCCGGCGGGAGGGGGATAGGATGTAATGCCGTAATGCACGGCCATCTCCATCTGTCGCTTTCGGCCTCTCCCCTGGATATCGCACAGGCGGCCGCGGTCCACCTTGCCCGACCGCTCCGGCTCCGTTTCAGGCAGGAGTCTGGCGCTGAGTGGGCGGAGGATGCGGTCCGCGTAACCGGAATTCTTGGCCACAACGTAGAGGGATTGCTTCCCCTGGGACATGGGACGCTCCCCCAGAACCTCCCCGGTGAAGACAAAATCGGCGCCTTCTTCTTGCATACGCCGCCCGGCGATCCGGAGCATCAGCGTGTGGCAGTCGATGCAGGGGTTCATGTTCCTTCCATACCCGTAGCGGGGTGCGTGCAGCATTTGCAGGTGCTCTTCCGTGATATCGAGAACCGTGAGCGGGAGACCGATCCTTTCCGCGGTCAAACGCGCCTTCGCGGCGCTGAAAAAGGGGGTCTCAAAGGTGATCCCCGAGACCGCGATCCCCTGTTCCGCGATCACCTTGAAGGCCAGAATGCTGTCCAGACCTCCCGAAAAAAGTGCAATTCCTTTTGTGGTCAATGAAATAAATCCTTCCTAATATCGGCCGAAACGGACCCCGCCGCCGTTCTGAAGGAAAGGCATGCCGGCCGTGGGCATATCGAAATCGATGAGATAAAAGGGTTTCCCTTTGGTCTCCGTCCGGAGGGCGGAAAAGGAGGCGGTAAGCCTCGGATGTTCAGCCTCATCCGGAATCCGGAAGAAGAAAAAACCATAAGAGACGGGGATTCCCACTCCCTGAAGCACGGCTTCGATCAGAGCTCTGCCCTGCCTGTTTTCGGCGATGGGGATCACCTCCGTACCCACTTCCTTCAGGATGGAGAGAAACTGTTCCGGCAGACTCTTCGTCTGCATGATAAAGCGCTTCTCTCCCTTCCGGAGAAGGAGATCGGCTGTAATGGAAAGGTGAAACCCGTTGCGTGTTTCGTCGAAAACGGCAACCTCGGCGTTTCGCAACGGCGCCTCGCCAAGGGTCTGGAGAAGCTTCTCCGCAAGGGCGATGCCCTTGAGCCCTCGCAACTCTACGATGGCCGGTCGCGGTGTCTGCGGCGTTTCAATGGACGAGAGTGCACGATCTCCGGTGATCTCCGTTACGGCGAGGCCGCTTTTCTCGATGAACGCTTTGACTTCCGCGGGGAAGGGAGGAGCGCCGCGATCGAGCCGAAAGAGGGCCTGTCGATAGGGTGCACCGCCCGCTGTTTCTTTGCCGATGATGAGCCAGTCGGGGAAAACGAGGATTTCCGGCTTTTCAACCAAGGTCAACGGCCTGTCCGTCTGTACCATCCAGTAGTCTCGTGAATGGCGGACGATGCCCTGAATGCCCGCGAGGTCGTCGCGAAGCTCTTTCGCGGTCAGAAAGGCGTAGTTCTTCCAGGATTGCCGTATCAGTTCCTTCAGGTTTTCGGACAGGCGATTCCCGTAGTCAAGCAGGAGCGTCGTCCCGTCGTCCAATTCGACCACCGGGATCATCGAGCAGTCGATGGTGATCTGGCTGCTTTGCTGCAGCGGGATGAAATAATTCCCCGTAGAGTTCACCGCGCCATGCATCCGGTTGATGACCGGTCGGATCATGCCGAGCCGGTCGTCCGCTGCGGCAGGTTTCTCCGCCGCCGTTTTGGCGTCGGGCTTTTCCGTTGGGCCACGGGTGGTCTTCAATGGGTCGGCTGGTACGATAGCCGGATGGGCAGGACTCGGGGGCAGACGAAGGGTATCACCGACCTGAAGCCGGTTCAGATCCGCGATCTCCGGATTCAATTGGCGGATGAGACGATAGGTGGGGAGGGCTTCTGACGGTTTCACATTCAATGCCGAGAGAATGATGCGGCTGATGGAATCCCCCTCTTTGATTCTGTAAATGGAAGGGGGAACAGCGCTCTCTTTGCGAACATGGATTGGCAATTCGGGAAAGTCTACTGTTTCCCGGACCGGGAGTACGATTTTCTGTCCTGGATAGATCCGGTTCAAATCCCGGATCCGCGGGTTCAATTGACGGATCAGGGCATAGGGAACGGGTTCGCTTCCCCGTTGCTTGCGGAAAATACTGCCAAGAGAATCCCCTTTTTTTACAACATAAATCCTTGCGTCGCGGAGGGCGGCGGACTTTTGAAAAAGGAGGCGGGCGTTGTCCTCACGGGCCGGAAGCGGCGCGGGGGGAATGAAGAGGAATATCATGGCAAAAAGGATGACGGACCTTCGAAACGGCCTCCATGCGGAGGTACTCCAAAATCGGCGCCCGTCATTTTGACAGGGCCATTCATTTTTGCCGCGTTTCTGCGCGTTTTCAGAGGGCAATAAGATCGTGGTCATTTTTCCATCCGTTACCGGGCGCTCTGAAAGTTGTCCCGGAGGAGCTCGCGGGCGATGATCATCCGGCGAACCTCCGCGGTGCCGGCGCCGATATCCCAGAGTTTCTGATCGAGATAGTGCCGGGAGACCGCGTATTCCTGGCAGTAACCGTAGCCCCCGTGGATCTGTACGGCGTCTGCGGCGACTTTCGTGCCCATCTCTCCGCAGAAGAGGAGGGCCGCTGCCGCCTTCCGGTCCAGGTCGGTTCCCTTCCCCCCGACCTTTTTCTCCAGGGAGTCGCAGTAGGCCGCGGCGCTGTAGGCCATCCATCTGGAGGCCATGTAGCTCGTGTACATGTCGGCGAGTTTTCCCTGGATGAACTGGAACGAGGAAATCGGTTTCCCGAATTGGATTCTTTCCCTGGCGTACCGCAAGCTCAGATCGAGGCAGGCGCGCTGAGAGCCCAGAGAGCAGCCGCTCAAGGTGATCCGTTCCGTGCAGAGGCCGTTGGTCAGAATGGCGCCGCCGCGATTCAGCCCGCCAATCAGGCTTTCTTCAGGAATTTCCATGTCATCGAAGGTGATCAGCGCCGTGGGGGAACTCCGCATGCCCCACTTTTTGATTTTTTCGCGGTAGAGCCCCTTGACCCCCTTCGTCAGAAAATAAAAAGCGGAGATTCCGTGCGCGCCGCGGGCGGGGTCGGTCTTTGCATAGAAGAGCATCACATCGGCGACGTTGCCGTTGGTGATGAAGGTCTTACTCCCGTTGATAATATAGCG
>CAYSSF010000170.1:0-8583 GCA_964433455.1 uncultured Syntrophaceae bacterium | reverse complement strand
GGTTCGCGCATGGGGCGCGTGGTCGCTTGCGATCACGTCGATCGTGCCGTCGCGGAGCCCTTCCCGGATCGCGTCTCGATCCTCCGGGCCGCGCAGCGGGGGGTAAACCTTCGCGGCGGTATCGAAGGTCCGAAGGGTCTCGTCGGTCAGCGTGAAGTAATGGGGCGCCGTCTCTGCGGTCACGCGGACTCCGCGGGCTTTCGCCTCGCGGATCAGGCGGACGGAGCCTGCGGTGCTGACATGGGCGATGTGCAGATGCGCCCCGGCGTATTCGGCGAGGAGGATATCCCGGGCGACCATGACCTCCTCGGCGATCGCGGGGATGCCCGGCAGGCCGATTTCGGTGGAGACGAAACCCTCGTGCATCATCCCGCCCACGGAGAGGTTCCGGTCTTCGCAGTGCGCGATGACCGGCATATCCAGCGAGGAGGCGTATTCGAGCGCCCGGCGCATCAGCGCGGCGTTCATGACCGATCTCCCATCGTCGGAAAACCCGATTGCGCCGGCGTCCTTCAGATCCCAGAACTCACTGAGGAGGGCGCCTTCCGATTTCAGGCTGATCGCCGCGATCGGGTAGACGTTCACCAGGTCGCATTCCGCCGCCTTTCTGCGGATGAACTCGGTGATGGACCGGCTGTCATTCACGGGGTTTGTGTTGGGCATGCAGGCGACCGAGGTGAAGCCGCCCGCCACGGCCGCCTCGCTTCCGGAGGCGATGGTCTCCTTGTACTCGAAGCCGGGCTCCCGCAGATGGGTGTGGATGTCGATCAGGCCGGGGACGACGATCTTTCCACGGAGATCGATGATTTCCATGTCGGGGGAATCCCCTTTTCCTCTTCGTTTGCCGGTCTGGCGCCATTCCTTTCCGCTTTGGACGATCTTCCCGTTTTCAATCAGCAGATATCCCGTTCCGTCGATTTTTCGGGAGGGGTCCACCACCCTGCCGCCTTTCAGTAAGAGAGTCATTGGGTTCCTCCCGTCAACAGATAGAGAAGGGCCATCCGGACGGCGACGCCGTTGGTGACCTGGTCGAGGATGATCGAATGGGGGCCGTCGGCGAGATCGGTCGAGATCTCTACCCCGCGGTTGATCGGTCCCGGATGCATGATCAGGACGTCCTTCCGGGCGAGGCCGATGTTCCGGCGGTTCAGGGAAAAATATTGCGCGTATTCCCGAAGTGATGGAAAGATGTTCTGTTTTTCCCGCTCCGTCTGGATCCGGAGCATCATGATGATGTCCGCATCCCGGATCGCCTCCTCGATTTGCGTATGGACGGCGACCCCCATCTTCTCGATGCCGCGGGGGAGCATCGTGGCCGGACCGGAGACGCAGACCGTGGCCCCCATTTTCGTCAGGCCGAGGATGTTGGAGCGGGCGACGCGGCTGTGGGCGATATCGCCGACGATCGCAACCTTCAGCCCGGCGATTCCCCCCTTCTTCGCCCGGATCGTCATCATGTCCAGGAGCGCCTGGGTCGGGTGTTCATGCGCCCCGTCGCCGGCGTTGATGATCGATTGCCGGAGGATGGCGGCCAGCATGTGGGGCGCCCCGGCGGCGCTGTGGCGGATCACGATCACGTCGGGGCTCATCGCCTCCAGGTTTTTTGCCGTGTCGATCAGGGTTTCCCCCTTCATGACGCTGCTGGTCGAAGCCGAGATGTTGATCGTATCCGCGCTCAGACGCTTGCCGGCGATCTCGAAGGAGGTCCTCGTCCGGGTGCTGGCCTCGTAGAAAAGGTTGATCACCGTCTTTCCGCGCAGCGTGGGGACCTTCTTGATCTCCCGGGTGGATACCTCGATGAAGGAATCCGCCGTTTCGAGGATCAGTTCGATCTCGGCGACGGAAAGTTCCTGGATGCCGAGGATGTCTTTCCGGTTCAGTTTCATGGTGATGCCTCGCATGATCGGGGCCGTCCTCGTCGAAACGATCGCCCGCGTGAAGTTTCTTTGGGAAAGCCCCCTCAGGGATCGCTTCCTAAGGGTTCTCCTCGATGACCACCTCGTCGATGCCGTCCTTCTCCGTCAGCGTTACGCTCACCGCTTCCCAGAACGAAGAGGGGAGGTTTTTGCCGACGAAGTCGGCCCGGATGGGCAATTCGCGGTGCCCCCGGTCGATCAGGACGGCAAGCTGGATCCGTTTCGGCCGGCCGAAATCGATCAGGCCGTCCATGGCGGCGCGGATCGTCCGGCCGGTAAAAAAGACATCGTCGACGAGGACAACCTTTTTCCCGTCCAGCGAGAAGGGAATATCCGTCTTTCCCAGTCTCGGTTTTCGGTTGGAGGTCTGCAAGTCATCACGGTAGAGGGTGATGTCGAGGATTCCGAGAGGGACCTCTCTGCCTTCGATTCCGGAGATCTTCCGGCGGAGACGCTCCGCGAGAAAGACCCCCCTGGTCTGGATTCCCACCAGGATCAGATCATCGACCCCCTTGTTCTTTTCCAGGATCTCATAGGCGATCCGCGTCAGAGAACGGTCGATTCCTTCCGCATCCATGACGACCTTTTTCTGCTCCATGGTTCCCTTCACCCCGTTCCGTGGTTTAAAAAAATGGCCTTCGCCCAATGGGTGAAGGCCTGCATCGCGTTTTTAAGTGATGAAACTATTTTCCACAAGCCGTCCCTTTTCAATCTCGCGGGATTCAATTAAAAGGGTTAGAAAACCGCCGTGTTTCGGCGCGACCATACAACAGAAAAACAGGGGGTGTCAAGCCCCAAAATGGGCAGCCTCCAGGCGGGTGGGGGGGGGAGCAAAGAGGAGCTGTTCGATCCGTTGCCGGTCGATCTTCCCATTGGAAAGGACGGGGATGGTCTTGACGACCCGGATCCGCCGCGGTCGCCCATAGGGATCGTCCATCGACCGGATGGCCGCACGGAGTGTGCGGGCCGGCAGATTGCTTGCCACCAGCGCCGCAATCTCCGCCTGTCTCGCCCCGTTCACCGGCGCTGCCATGACATAGGCGTCATGCACACCGGGGATGCGCCGGATCTTCTCACGAATCTCGTCGAGATCCACCCGCTTGCCGGCGATTTTGACGATATGATCCGCCCGCCCCAGGAACTTGAAGCGGTTTCCTCCGGTTTCGGCGACACGGTCCGTCGTCATGAAGAAACCTTCCGTATCGCAGGGCAGATCCGGGGAAACAAAACCCGATCGGACACAAAGACGGTCGGAGAGGATCTTCCAATCGATGCAGCAGAAAGGTTCCCAGGAGCCTTGATCCGATCCGTAGGAACGGATCGCCATGCCCCCCGTCTCCGTCGATCCATAGATTTCGGTAATCGCCAATCCCGTCTCCCGGAAGAAAAAAGCGGCATCCTCGCCGTCAAGCGGGGCTGCGGAGGAGAGGGCCATTCGCAGGGAAAATCGCTCGATCCCGTTGTCGCACCTCAGTGCCCGGTAGTGGATCGGTACGCTGACCAGGACCGTGGCCCTTTCGTTCTGCAACGCATTCAAGATTTCCCGCGGAAACGTGCAGGTTTTGCGGAGGACCCGCGCAGAGGCGACGAAGGGGAGAAGGACCGAGCCGAGCAGGCCGTAAATGTGTTGAGGCGGAACCGTGGAGAGCAGAAGATCGCCTTGCCCGATGCCAAAGGTTCTTGCGAGGTGGAGCGCCTCGCCGAACAGGTTCAGCGGGGTCTTGGACCATATCCGAGGTTTGCCTGTCGAGCCGCCCGTGAAGAGCGAAACGAAGGGTTGGTCCGGAGGGCGCACCAGTTGCAGGGGGCGATCGTCCGGAGGGCACTCTCCCACCCTGATCACCGTCGTGTCCGCCGGGGGATCGACGGCGGTATCCGCGAGGATCCACCGAAAAGGTCTCCTCTGATGAATCTCCTTCAGAACCTGACGGTGAAAGGAGTGGGGGAGGATGAAAGTCGGGGCGCCCGCCACGGATGCGAGCAGGGCGGCCAGAAGGAGATGCTTTTCCTCTATGCAAAGGCAGACCGGTTCATCGGCGGAAACGCCCCTGCTGATGAAGGCGTTCCTGATTCCCGCCGCGATGGTTTCGATCTCTCCGATGGTCGGCCCTGAAGGCGTAAAGGGGCGGGTCCTGTTTTCAAGAAGAGCGGTGATCGTTTCGTACATCGTTTACCCTGATCCGAAGAAAGCAAAAAAGCAATCATCTCATTTCACCAGCCGTGCCAAGGAGGCCCCGGCGATAAGACCGACCGACGGTTTACACGCGGCGATGGCGATAGTGCGACTTATAACGTCTGTCACCGGAAAATACAAGCGGGTATCCGGTAACCTTTTTCACAGGGTGAACATGAAATTTCGTTGCCCTTAAAGACCTTTTGGGATATATCGTCGGCGTTCGATGCATGTTGTCCTTTCGATAAACACGGACCGGCAAGGGAAAATCCGACCTGAATGGAAAAAGGAGACCTGCCAATGAGCTTTGGTGAATGGTTCACGGTGATTGGGGGCATCCGATGAAGCTTCTGCTCCTTTCGGCCAATACCACCCAATATCCCTATCCGGTCTATCCCCTGGGACTCGATTTTATCGTGGGAGCCCTCGCGCCCCGCCATGAGGTCGGAATGGCGGATATGAATGTGGTCGGGGGGCTCGACCCGTTGGAGGTTGCAATCCGGGGCTTTGACCCCGGCGTCATCGGCCTGTCGATCCGGAATATCGACAATGTGGATACCCTGGCCACGAAGAGCTTTGTTCAGGGACATCAGAGGATCATTCGGGCCATCAGGGGCTGCACGAAGGCCCCTGTTGTGATCGGGGGCAGCGGTTTTTCCATTTTCCCCGGGGAATTGATGGCCCTGCTGGATGCCGATTTCGGCGTCATCGGGGAAGGGGAGTTCCTGGGTCCGCTCCTTGACGCCCTGGAGAAGGGAACGGCTGTCGCCCCTCTGCCGGGGATCATCGGCAGAGGGGAGGGGGTTCGAGGCGCTGTTCCGTGGACGGGTGCGGTCAGGCGGCAGTTTCGACCGGTGGATGCCCAACTCCGTTTCTATCTCGAACGGGGAGGCATCCTGAATCTGCAGACGAAAAGGGGATGTCCCTACCACTGTATTTACTGCACCTATCCCCATATCGAGGGCAGCCGGTTGCGCTTGAACTCCCCCGATGAGGTCGCCAGAGAGGCACGGGAGTTGCAGGAGAAGGGCGCCCGCTACCTTTTTATCGCCGATTCCGTGTTCAATGCCGATTATGCCCACAGTCTGGCGGTTGCCCAGGCTTTTCGCCGCCAGGGCCTCAGCATCCCCTGGGGGGCTTTTTTCGCTCCCACCCGCCCCCCGGACGGCTACTACAGGGCTCTGGTCGAGGCCGGATTGACCCACGTCGAATTCGGGACGGAGACCTTTTGCAATGGCCAGTTGAAAAGGTATGGCAAACCGTTTGATATGGAGGATGTCCTTTTGGCCCAGCGAAGCGCGTATCAGGCGGGGGTGCATATCGCCCACTATCTCCTCCTGGGCGGGCCCGGAGAAGATGCGCAGACCCTGGAGGAAACCTTGAACCACATGGAAGAGATCCGGAAGGCCGTATTTTTCGTCTTCTGCGGGATGCGGATCTATCCCCATACCCGTCTGTGCGAAATTGCCCGGGAAGAGGGGCAGATCGCGCCGGATCAGGATCTGCTGGCGCCGGTTTTCTATCGTTCAAAGGACATCGGAACGGAGGAGATCATCGCCCGGATCGAAAAACGGGCGCGGGGCAGGCGGAACTGGGTCTATGGGGACGGCAGTGAAAAAAATGAACGGGTTGTGGTCCGCTTGCATGCCCGCGGTCATGCGGGTCCGCTGTGGGAGCTCTTGCTTCAATGAGGGCGGAGCAGCGGACCAGGGTCATTAAATATCGAAAAACGTTTGAAATGTTGGATTTTGGTGTTATAGGAATCCGTATCTGGAGGCGGTAAACATGCCGGTGAACATGGCGGCGGGCCATGAACCTCAGGTATTTCTGTATTTAAGCGAACTCCTGGGGGGGAAAATCCTTGATTCGGATGGCCGTCCCATCGGCCGGGTCCTCGATTTGACCGGAAATATCGGCGGGATGTACCCTCCGGTCATCGATGTCGTCGTGCGATTGAAAGAGGGTCGGCGAACGGTCATGCTTCCGTGGCAAGCCATCGCAGTGTTCAATGGGACGCTGACCGCCCGGCCCCTCCTGCCGGAGGATTTCAGGGAGCCGGCGTTTCGATCCGGCGAACTCCTCCTCAAAGAGACCCTGCTGGACAAGCAGGTCGTGGATACCGACGGGGCGAAGATCCGGCGGGTCAACGACCTGCAATTTCTGATGGCGAACAAGATTCTCTACCTGGTCCACGTGGATGTCGGCTTCCGCGGCCTTCTGCGGCGCGTCGGTCTGG
Organism: uncultured Syntrophaceae bacterium; assembly: GCA_964433455.1. GTDB lineage: Bacteria > Desulfobacterota > Syntrophia > Syntrophales > UBA5619 > UBA5619. The sequence continues at coordinate 2,258 of CAYSSF010000170.1, read as the reverse complement.
AGAGGCCGATCGCTTTTATCCTCCGTACGCTCTTCGACTACGTCATGACGGATCAACTGATCTCCTGGAAATTTGTCCAGCCCGTCTCCTCGCCTGACCTGCTGCGGCTGACCGTCGCCCAGAACCGTTTGGCCCAGCTCCACCCGGCGGATCTCGCCGACATCATCGAGGAGCTCGACATCCATCAGCGTTCCGCCGTTTTCGGTTCGCTCGACGTCGAAACGGCTGCGGAAACCCTGGAAGAGACCGATCCGAAAATCCAGGTGAGTCTGATCGAGGGGCTGTCGATGGAGAACGCCTCCGACATCATCGAGGAAATGTCTCTCTCCGAGGCGGCCGACCTTCTGGGGGATCTCCCCAGGGAGAGGGTGGAAGCGATTCTCAACGAGATGGAAAAGGAGGTGGCGGAGGACATGAAGGAGCTCCTTGCCCATCCGGAAGAGAAGGCGGGAGGGTTGATGACCACCTCGTACCTCAGCTTTGAACCCGGGGTGACCGCCGGAGAAGCGATGGAGAAAATCCGCCGTGAAGCCGAGGATATGGATCTGATCTATTACCTCTACGTCGTGGACGGCGAGGAACACATCCTCGGCGTCTTGACTCTCCGGGATCTTCTGGTGGCGCCGCCTGCGACCGTGCTCTCCGACCTGATGGATACGCGGGTGGTCTCCGTGAACATCGAGGCGAAGAAGGAGCGGATCGCCGACGATTTCGCCAAGTACGGCATCCTGGCGATACCGGTTGTCGATGACAACGACACGTTGAAGGGTGTTATCCTGTTCAAGAACCTCCTCGAAGTGGTCGCGCCGAAGTTGGGCCGGTAGGAGCATGAAGACGATGGATGAGGAAGGCGGTACAAAGCGATGGTTGATTTCCTTTCCCGGGGCATCCGCAGATTCGGGCACTTCCCGTCCATCCGAAAACAGTGGCAGTCGCTCGCAATTTTCTTCGCGCTGATCGGACCGGGGATCATCACCTCCAACGTGGACAACGATGCCGGCGGCATTACAACCTATTCCCTCGCCGGTTCCGAATACGGTCTTGACCTTCTATGGACCCTGATTCCGATCACCGGCGTCTTGATCGTTATCCAGGAGATGTGCGCCAGGATGGGTGTGGTCTCCGGCAAAGGGCTCTCCGACCTGATTCGTGAACGGTTCGGCGCGCGGATCACCTTCTACCTGATGATCGTCCTGTTTCTGGCCAATCTGGGGAATGCCATCTCCAACTTCGCAGGCGTCGCGGCGAGTCTGGAGATCTTCGGCATCAGCCGGTATGTTTCCGTACCGTTCAGCGCCGCCTTTGTCTGGTGGCTGGTCGTCAAGGGGAATTACAAATCCGTGGAGAAGGTGTTTCTATTCGCATGCGTCTTTTACCTTTCCTACATCGTCTCGGGTTTCATGGGAAAGCCGGACTGGAACGCCGTCGGATCTTCCCTGCTGAGACCGACCTTCCGGATGGAAACAGGCTTCCTGACAATGGCCGTGGCTTTGATCGGAACCACGATCGCCCCCTGGATGCAGTTCTACCTCCAATCCTCCGTGGTGGACAAGGGGCTGAAGGCGGAGGATTACCCGTACACGCGGATGGATGTGATCCTCGGGTCGGTGACGGTGAATGTGATCGCCTTTTTCATCATCATGCTCTGCGCGGTCACGCTCTTCCAGAACGGGGTGAAGATTGAAAGCGCCAAGGACGCAGCGCTCGCCCTGGCTCCCCTCGCCGGCGAATACGCCTCCTGGCTTTTCGCCTTCGGCCTTCTGAACGCCTCGCTCTTCGCCGCCTCGATCCTGCCGATTTCGACCGCCTACACGATCTGCGAGGCCTTCGGGTGGGAATCCAGCCTGAACCGCAAGTTCCTGGAGGCCCCTCAGTTCTACGGCCTCTACTCCCTGATGATCTTCCTGAGCGCCGGGATCATCCTGCTGCCCGACATGCCGTTGATCGGGATCATGTTCTACTCGCAGGTGATCAACGGGGCGGTTCTCCCGGTGATCCTCGTCTTCATGCTGCTCTTGGTTAACGACCGGCGGATCATGGGGAAATACACGAATGGCCCTGTCATGAACATCCTCTCCTGGCTGACCGTCGTGGTCCTCAGCTTCCTTTCGCTTGCCATGCTGGTTTTCGCGCTCTACTGAAAACGAAAGGCCGCGCTGTGGACGCGGCCTTTCGTTTTCAGCGGGTCATGTGCACCGGTTCAATGGTGTCTTTCCGGTAAAGCTGCGTGAAATGTTTTTTGCCAGCGGGTATGATCG
>CAYSSF010000169.1:0-8618 GCA_964433455.1 uncultured Syntrophaceae bacterium | reverse complement strand
GATACCGTTCAGCAGATCCACCGCGGAGATCATGCCACCGCGGATCTGAAATCGCTCCGTAATCTTCTGCAATCGCGGCGCCCTGCCCTGCCCCCAGAGCCAGACGTTGGTCGCCGGCTTCAGCCCCTGCTTACATCTATCCCGGTTTACCGGATGGTTTGCGAGAAAATTCCGGGAGAGATGCATCAAACGTTTGATCGCATCGGCCCCCTCCCCTTGCGGAAGATAAGGCCCGGTGTTCTTCCCGATAATATCATGAGGCGGCGTAGCCGTAATGCCGTCCGCGCCTCCCTTCCAGACCAGCAGATGCCTATAGCTGACGCCCGGATAAAAAACGAACGATTCCGATCCAATCTCTTTTCCAAGGTCGACAACCATTTGCCTGGCTTCGACCGAGGAGATGTGACCGGCCGTAAAATCCTCCATAACCGGATCCCTGTCGTCGCTCAGCGTCACGAGATTGCAGCGGAAAGCGATGTCTTCCGGTGCGAGGGTGATCCCCATATTGGCGGCTTCGAGCGGCCCCCTGCCGGTATAGCAGCACCTGGGGTCGTAACCAAGGACGGCGAGATTTGCGACATCGCTTCCCGGTAAAAGGCCAGGAGCGATCGTATCGATCAGTCCAAGTGTTCCCTTCGAGGCCATCCGGTCCATATAGGGGGTGCGGGCATATTGCAGTGGCGTTTTATCTCCCAGGTCGGCAAGGGGTTCGTCTGCCATTCCGTCACCCAGCAGGATCACGTATTTCATCAGATTATTGTCCTTCTTAGAGATTATCGTCCTCGATTCGTATCAGCATGGTTTTTCCCATCACGATATCGAGACCATCGATATCGTGCAGAGCCCTCTGGACATCTTTTTCCCTGGCTTTGTAGGTGGTCATGACGATCGGAACGCCGCTCCCCTGCGTCTGCATGCGCCCCTTCTGAATGACGGTGGCGATGCTGATATTGTTGGCGCCCAGGATGCCGGAGATTCTTGAAAGTACACCGGGGAGATCCGCTACCGTGAAACGGAAGTAGTAGTTTGTCCGGATCTGATCAAAAGGCAACAGTTGAATATCTTGAATGTTTTCTTCGTCAAGAACCCGCGGAGGAACGCGGCCGGCGCTTTCTTTTCGTATATCACGGGCGATGTCTACGATATCACCGACCACGGCACTGGCCGTCGGCATCATGCCTGCCCCCTGACCATAGAGAAATACCGAGTCGGACGCGTCGCCGACAATGTGAAAGGCGTTGAAATTGCCGTTGACATTGGCGAGGAGGTGATCGAAGGGAATCATCGTCGGGTGAAGCCTTGCCTCAATCTCCGTCTCTCTGCGGATTGCTATGGCCAGAAGTTTGACACGGTAACCGAGTTCCCGGGCGAAAGCGATGTCCTGTTCACCAATCCGGGAGATACCCTCCCGGTAGAGATCTTCAAGATGAACCTTTTTCCCGTAACAGAGGGAGAGGAGGATCGCCAGTTTGTGGGCGGCGTCGACCCCCTCGACATCATAAACCGGATTGGATTCGGCAAATCCCAGGTTCTGCGCCTCCTTCAGAACCGTCTCAAAGGAGCCGCCTTCATCGGTCATCTTGCTTAGGATGAAATTGGATGTTCCGTTTACAATTGCGGAGATGGACTGAATCCGGTTGGCGATCAAGCTCTCCTTGATCGTCTTGATCACAGGTATCGTCCCGCCGACACTGGCCTCAAAGCCGATATTGACCCCGTGCTGTACTGCGCTCCGGAAAATCTCGTCTCCATGCGTCGCCAGGAGGGCCTTGTTTGCCGTGACAACGTGTTTTCCCTGGCCGATGGCGGTCAGGATAAAAGAGCGGGCCGGTTCGTAGCCGCCCATGAGTTCGACCACAATGTCAATTTCCGGATCATTCAGGATATCCGTGGCATCGGTTGTGAGAAATGAATCGTCCATCAGGATCCCCCGGGATTTGTGGATATCGATATCCGCAATTCTCTGAAGTCGAATCTCCGCGCCAAGACGACCGGCGATGAGTTCACCATTCTGACGCAGAAGTTTGATGACACCCGTACCGATGGTTCCAAATCCGATAAGCCCGATGGATATTACTTTTTTCATTGTCCTGCTTCCGGTTTTCTGGTCAATCGTATTTTGCAACAGAGCTTAAAACGATCATATCTCTATATCAATTTATCTGCTTTTGTCAAAAGAATTCATGCGTCATCCGGTCTTGGCCATCTCCAGCCTGCCTCTCCAGCGGTGGAGCAATACCTCCCGGAGTATTAGATGTTCCGGTTTGCCCAAATGCGGGTCATCTTCCACGAGGGCAAAGGCATCCGACCTGGCCTCTCCCAGAATGCGGCCGTCGCGGATGATGCTGGCAACCCGGAAATCGGGCAGACCCGATTGGCGGGTGCCCATGAATTCTCCGGGACCGCGGATGGCCAGATCCTCCTCGGCGATCCGGAAGCCGTCACTTGTCTGTTCCATGATCCGAAGCCGTTTGCGGGCATCTTCCGAACCCCTCTTCTGGATGATGAGGATGCAGAAGGAGGGGGTGTCGCCCCGCCCGACCCTTCCCCGCAGTTGGTGGAGTTGCGAAAGACCGAAGCGTTCCGCATGTTCGATCACCATCAACGACGCCTCGGGGATGTCAATGCCGACCTCGATGACCGTGGTTGAGACAAGGATATCGATCATTTTACTGCCGAAATCGTTCATGACACGCTCTTTTTCTTTTCCCTTCATTCTTCCGTGGACGAGACCGACACGGAAGTCTGAAAAGACCTCTTTTTGGAGATGTTCCGCCATCCGTGTCGCATCTTTGAGATCCAGGTTTTCCGATGCTTCGACAAGCGGATAGACAATGAAAACCTGATTTCCCTTTTTCACCTCCCTGCGGATGATCTCGTAGACACGGGTGCGCTGGGAATCGGGAAATACCTTCGTCCGGACAGGGATTTTTCCGGGAGGCATTTCATCGATCACGGAGATGTCCAAATCCCCGTAGACCGTCATGGCCAGGGTTCGGGGAATCGGGGTGGCGGTCATCACGAGAACGTCCGGGATCTGTCCCTTTTTTCGGAGCGTTGCGCGCTGAACAACGCCGAAGCGGTGCTGTTCGTCGATCACGATCAGTCCCAGATTATGAAAGTGAATGCCTTCCTGGATCAGGGCATGGGTTCCGACGACCAGATCGATCTCACCGTTTTGGATGCGGCCTTGAAGATTTTTCCTTTCCGCCGTTTTGAGACCTCCGGTCAGAAGAGCGATTCGGAACCCGAGTTGCTCCGCCCATACCCTTAAATTCCGGAAATGTTGTTCCGCGAGGATTTCGGTCGGCGCCATGATTGCAGCCTGATAACCATTTTCACAGGCGGTGATCAAGGCGGCCATGGAAACGGCTGTTTTCCCGGAACCTACATCCCCCTGCAGGAGACGGTTCATAGCCCTGGGAGAGGCCATGTCCCGCTCGATTTCCATGATCACGCGTTTTTGCGCGGCAGTCAACGCAAAGGGAAGCAGGCGGTAGAATTTTCGCACCATTTCACCTTGCGTCAAAAAAGTGATTCCTTTTTCGAAGAAATCTTCCCGCTTTCTCAGCGCCATACCGAGTTGGAAAAAGAAGAACTCATCGTAGATCAGTCGCCGGTGGGCGTCAGAACGCATCTCCTGGAAGAGGCCGATCGACTGATCATTCCCGGGAAAATGGACCTGGCGGATCGCTTCCCGAATCTCGATGAGATTGTGTTTCTGACAGGTCGCCGCGGGGATGGGGCTCTGTACGAGATGGGCAAAGTCGCGCACCGCCTTCCAGAGTATCCGGCGAATGGTTTTCTGCGGCAGCCCTTCCGTTTCAGAATAGACAGGAACGATCCTCTTGAAATGGAGGAGTTGATCCTCCTGGTCACTGAGGATCTCAAAATCGGGGTGGGTGATCTCCTTCTCGAAAGGGAATCCTGTAACTTCCCCGGTTAGAATGACGCGTGCCTCCGGCTTGAAAGCGCCCCTCAGAAATGCCTCACGTCCTTTAAACCACTTGACTTTGATGATCCCGGAGCCGTCGTCCACCGCGGCCTCGAAGACCTTTCGCCGGCCATAGAAACGGGTATCCGCCCGGATGACCCTCCCTACGATGGTCTGCCTTCTTCCGGGAACCGTCTCGGCAATCCGAGAAATCGTACGGCGATCCTCATATCTCCGAGGTAAAAAATAGAGCAAATCCTCCACGGTGGTGAGATTTTTGCGGGCAAGCAGCGCGGCGATCCGGGGACCGATCCCCTGGATGAATTGGATTGGTCGGGAAAGGGGCGCCTGGAGCGTCACATCCGCATTTGGTCCTGTCGCTATTTTGCTTTTCTCCGCTGTTTTGGTAGCATTCTGCAAGATGGCCTTCAGTTCGAAGAGATGACGATTCGCATGGACAAGCCGATCCTTCTTTCCTTCCAGGGTCAGGGTGTCGTATCCGTCGAAAAGATCTTGCAGCAGTGTCAAAAGTTTCTGAAGCTCACCGTATTGTGGTGGTCGGTTTCTATCTTGCCGGATTTCCTCCCCCATCTGCCGCAGGAGTGACGTCATGACCGTCCCGAGATTCTTGATCAGGGAGATGCGACGATCATAGTCCCCTGACGCAAAGGCCAGCGGAGACTCCATTCGTTCCAAAATTTTTTCCAGGGATTCCATGCAGCATCGTATCCGGATATCGAGACGAATCTTATAACGATATCCTGTACAAAGATGAAATATTGCTAACAGATATCTTTTTTTTCCGCAAGGAAAGAATTGACTTCCGGGGGAATTTACGTTAGGAGTCAAACACTTTATTATAAAAAAAATGGCAATGCTTCAGATGTTCAATCCCATTTTCCGTCACCGTTCAACGGTTTGTTTTTCTTCAACGTGGAAGCGGTGAGGCCCTTTTTAGGAGAGCAGATGCTGGAAAAGACGACATACAGGGACTCAGGCGTTGATATCGATGGGGCAAACTCCTTTGTGGAAAAGATTAAACCCCTGATCAAAGCAACCGCGCGCAGGGAGATGATGACCGGCATCGGCGGGTTTGGCGGTCTCTTCCATCTCGACATCAGCAAACATAAGGATCCCGTCCTTGTCTCTTCGACCGATGGCGTGGGCACCAAACTCATGATTGCGCAGATGATGCAAAAACACGACACGGTCGGGATTGACCTTGTGGCAATGTCCGTGAACGACGTCGTCGTCCAGGGTGCGGAACCTCTCTTTTTTCTTGATTACATCGCGACTGGTAAGCTCTGCGTCGAGACAGTTGTCCAGATTGTCGAGGGGATCGCCCGGGGGTGTCAGGAAGCCGGTTGTGCGCTGATCGGAGGCGAAACGGCCGAGATGCCGGGCTTTTACCCGGATGGGGAATATGACCTTGCCGGGTTCTGCGTTGGCGTGGTTGAGGCGGATAAATTGATCGACGGCTCAGAAATCCGCGTCGGCGACCGAATCGTCGGGATTGCATCATCTGGTCTTCACAGCAACGGCTTTTCACTGGCCCGACGGGTTCTTTTGGAGCAGGGAAAGTTCCATCCTGAAGACAAAGTGGACGGCCTCGATGAGGTTCTGGGTATCGAACTTCTCAAACCCACAAGGATTTACGTTAAATCGATCCTGAATCTCATCAAGAACTTTAATATCCGTGGAATCGTTCATATCACCGGTGGCGGCTTTATCGAAAACATTCCCAGGATTGTACCCGGGCCGTGCAAGGCGGTGATAAGGAGAGGAAGTTGGGCCATTTCGCCCATTTTCGAACTGATCCAAAGGGTTGGGAACGTCGATGAATACGAGATGCTCCGGGTGTTCAACATGGGGATTGGCATGATCATCATCGTGGCGGAAAAAGACCAGGAGGAGATCCTGGATCGCTTAGAGAAGCTGGGTGAAAAAGCGTATGCCATTGGGACAATTGAAAAAAGGGAAAATGATCAGCCGACGGTCTCCTTTATATAGCGATATGGGTGCGGTTGGAAGCCGGAACGCCATCTACGGTACGGACGGACAATAGTTTTATGGCAACAAAAATACCGATCGGCGTTCTCGTTTCGGGAAGCGGCTCCAATCTTCAGTCCCTGATCGATCATATCGAGGCCGGAAGGCTGGATGCCGAAATCCGGATTGTCCTATGCAACAACGCCGAGGCGTATGCCCTGGAACGATGCAAACAACACCGTATACCGACATGCGTGGTTGACCATCGCGAATTTTCCACACGGGCACTTTTTGACCGACGCATGATCGAGGTCCTGAACGATGCCGGGGCAACCCTTGTCGTCATGGCCGGTTTTATGCGGATTCTCTCTCCGGATTTTTTTCGGGCCTTTCCGTTACGGGTCATGAACATCCATCCGGCGCTTCTTCCCTCCTTTCCGGGAACCCATGTTCAGCAGAAGGCCCTGGATTATGGTGTCCGATTTTCGGGATGTACCGTTCATTTTGCGGACGAAGGGGTCGATTCAGGCCCGATTATCATCCAGGCCGTGGTTCCGGTTTTTGATGAGGACACCGCAGAGAGCCTTGCACAACGGATCTTGAAGGAAGAGCACAGAATTTACCCCCAGGCCATACAGTACTTTGCGGAGGGCAGAATCGAGATCACGGGCCGAAAGGTCCGGATCCAGGGCTGCAAAACAGCGGAAACGGCGCTTCACAACCCGCCTCTGACTGTTTACTAATCTTTGGGGACACGATGCGGCGTCACCTCCCCTGTCTTTCGGCGCTTTTTATCTGTCCCCGCCCATATCGGTCCAGGTATGTACGATACGCTCATTATAGGTCGGGATTTGAGTTCTCTGACAGCCGCCTTGACATCGATTCAACGGGGGCTTGATACGGTTCTCATCCTGGAGGGGGATGCCGAAACCGCGCATCGGGAAGGGGGTTACTTTTTTCCGTTTGATCCGCGTCCCCTTTCCGGGCTCGCGGATCAGGAATGGGTATTTCGTTTTTTTCAAAATGTTTTCAATTCTATAGATGTCGAGCCCCTCACGACTCCGATGGATCCGGCATTTCAGGTGATCCTTCCCGGCCACCGGGTGGACCTTTTTTCTGATCGGGAACAGCTCATCGAAGAGCTGATCCGCGAATTTCCCGATCAGAAACGGCAGATCAACCGTTTCTATCGGGTGGTGGCGAAAGCGAACAGTATGATCGAGCGTCGGCTGAGGGAAGAGGCGATCGGTGGCTCTCTTAACGGCAAAATGCTCCTGTGCCGTCTGGCACGTCTCCCGGCAGAGCTCACGGCACATTTCTCCCTGACTCTTCCGAAAGGCCCCAAGTCTCGCTCCTTCAGGAGAGTCATTCAGGCCCAGCTTAAGTTTCTCACCCACCTGACCATGGATGACGATCAGCTTCCACTGACCGCGGCATATCTCCTCTCCCTCTCCTCGCGGGGTCTTTACTATCCGCATGGGGGGATGAACACGTGGATATCGAAGCTGCTTCGTATTTTTACCGATCATGGCGGCATTCTCTTTGAGGCGTGTTCCGTCATCCGTGTGGAAACAAATCCGGGAGTCATTGTCGATTTGGAAATGGCAGAGGCCTCTTCAACACTGCACGGCAGGAAGCTGATTGTCAGCGCACAATGGGAAAAACGAGAGTTGCTGTTACCGGTGCGAAAGCGCTTTTTCGGAGGGTTTCGCTCTTTTAATTCCATCCGCCCCACGGGGTATCCCTTTTACCTTCACATGGGCGTACGCGCGGAGGGGCTCCCTGAAAAAATGGCAGCATATGCGGTTGTGGTCCGGGATGGAGACGATGTCGTGACAGATCGGGACTTCGTATTCCTCGAAACGAGCCTTCCGGGAGAGACCGAGCGAGCCCCCGAAGGCCGGAGAGCGATTACGGCCACGGTTTTTCTACCCGATTCACCGCTGCGGCTCAACGATCAGGAACTTAAGGATACTGCTATGAACATCATCGATTCTCTGGAGGGATTCCTGCCTTTTCTGCGGGAGAATATCGATTATCTCCATGTGGACAAGTCCATCGCAATCTCGCGTCGTTATCAGGAGATGGCCAACCGGAAATACCGGATTCCCACGCGGCCGTTTTGGGGAATGACGACCCTCTCGCCCGGAACCCGGATTCCGAATGTGCTCCTGACCGGCGCCATTTTGAGAGCAGGCCTTGGTTTCGAAGGAGAAATCATCGCTGGGATCGATGCCGCCCGGAGGGCAGAAAGAGAGATTCAACATCATGGATAATGAAACCCCTTATGATTTTACCATTCAGAGCCTGGGGGAATGCACCATCCCATCTCCCATAAACGTCAGCTATTTTACAACGGATAGCAAAAGGATCCTCTTCAATATCTATCTCGATCATTACGATCGTTTGAAGTCCCCGGATGGAAAACCCCTTTCCGTCGAGGTAGCGGGACCGCGCGAGAAGATCTTTTTCGATCCCTCAAAGACCAAGGCCGCCATCGTCACCTGCGGCGGCCTCTGTCCCGGAATCAACGATGTTGTCCGCTCGCTCGTCATGGAACTTTATCACCGCTATGGTGTACAAAATACCATTGGAATCCGGTATGGCTTTCAGGGCCTCATCCCGAAATTTCGCCATCCTACCATGGAACTGACCCCGGATGTGGTCAAAGACATCAACACCATCGGAGGATCGA
>CAYSSF010000168.1:0-8664 GCA_964433455.1 uncultured Syntrophaceae bacterium | reverse complement strand
CAGCCCGCGTAGGCGGCGCTGTATTGCAGCGTGGCGGGGTCGCTCGCGCAGGCGGCGACGACGCAGGTGTAGGACATGGCGTCGTGCTTCTTGAGATTCTCGACCACCTGGGCGACGGTCGATTTTTTCTGTCCGATCGCGACGTAGATGCACTTCACGCCGGTGTCCTTCTGACGGATGATCGCATCGATGCCGATCGCGGTCTTGCCGATCTGACGGTCGCCGATGATCAGTTCGCGCTGGCCGCGGCCGATCGGGGTCATCGCATCGATCGCCTTCAAGCCGGTGTACATCGGCTCGTTAACCGGCTGACGGAAGACCACGCCGGGGGCGATCATTTCGATCCTGCGGAATTCCGTCGTCTCGATGGGGCCTTTGCCGTCCAGCGGGGCGCCCGTGGCGTCGATCACGCGTCCGAGGACCGCCTCGCCGACGGGGATCTGGGCGATCCTGCCCGTCCGCTTCACGATGTCCCCTTCCTTGATGTGGGTCACTTCACCGAGAATGGCGACACCGACGTTGTCCGTCTCGAGATTGAGGACCATGCCGAGGATTCCGCCGGGGAATTCGAGCAGCTCCATGGCCATCGCGTTTTCCACGCCGTAGACCCGGGCGATGCCGTCGCCGACGGAGAGGACCGTTCCCGTTTCACTGATATCCAGCTTTTTTTCGTACTCCTTGATCTGCCTGGATATGATCTCGCTGATTTCCTCTGCCCTGATGGTTTCCATGCGCTATATTTCCTCCCCCAAGAGATTCCGGATGTTGTTCAGTTGTGTACGGACGCTGCCGTCATAAAGCGTATCCCCGACCCGGACGACCACGCCCCCGAGCAGGGATCGATCCTCCAGAACGATCATTTCGACCTTCCTGTCGGTCAGCCTCTCCAGCCCGTTTTGCAGACGCGCGGATGACTCACCGGGAAGCGGAAAGGCGGTTTTCACCGTGACCCGGACCCTCATCAGCGCGATATCCATCAATTCCCGGTAGCAGCCCTGGATGTCGGGCAGGATATTGATGCGTCGCTTGTCGACCAGCAGTTTCAGGAAATTGGAGGTCAGCGGGGAGATTCGGATCTTTTCCAGCAGCGACTCCACGACCGCCTTCTTGTCGGACAAGGCGAAGATCGGGTTGGCAAGAAACTCGCTCAGGTTTTTGTTATCCTTGAGGATAGTTGAAAAACGGCCGAGCTCGTCGTAATAATGCTCATACCGCTTTTCCTCACCGGCGATTTTGAAAAAGGCCCGGGCATAACGCTTGGCAATATTGCTGCTGATCAATTGTTTACCCTCGTCATAAAGTTGGTAGAGCCGCCGATCAATCTTTGCGCACCATCTTCTCGATATAATCCTGGACCATCGCCTCGTGATCTTCCACATGGATGTTCTTCCGGAGGAGCCCCTCGGCCATCTGCGCGGAGAGACGGACCGCCTCGATCCGGAGCTGGTGACTCGCCTTGTTGAACTCCTGTTCCATGCGGGTCCGGGCGTCATCCTTCATCTTGGCCGCCGCCTTTCGGGCCTCCTCGATGATCCGCTCCTTTTCGGCCAGCCCCTGGGTTTGGATCATCCGGGTGATTTCATCGATCTCGCCCGTCGCACGGTCGAGTTTTGCGGCATATTCCCGGAACCGCTTTTCCGCATCCTCGCGGGCGGTAACCGCCTCGGCGAGGGAGCTCTTGATTCCCTCCCGGCGCCCGGTGAAAAAATCCTTTACCTTCTTCGCCGCCAGCCAGTAGATCATTCCGGCAATGATGAGGAAGTTCAACAATTTCCAGGTGAAACTGACCAAGCTCGGCCCTTCATGCCCTCCTTCTCCACCGCCTCCGGAGGCATAGGCCAAGGTCAACGGAAGGATGCAGAAGAGCAAAAAGAGCAGGCCGATGAAAATCTTCTTAAATAGGGACAGAGCCCCTATTAATTCCGGATTAATAGGGGCTCTGTCCCTATTTAATCCCATTGCACGTTTCCCTCTCATCGGAGACTCCTTCCCAGGAGCTTTTCCGCAATTTCGACAGACAGCTTCTGAGACTGATCCGTCAGAATTCCCCTGGCGGCGGCGATTTCTCTATCCGTTTGGACGTGGAAATGTTCCATGACCCCCGGAAGTTCGGCCCGGACCGCCTCGATGACCGTCCTGGCCTGCTCGGCGCCCTGCGCGATAATCTCATTCTTCTGTTCCACGGCCGCCGCCTTCGCCTGACGGAGTTTCTCTTCGTAAGCGGCCATCTTCTGCTCCACGCTCTCCTGGAGACGTTGAATCTCGTTTTTGGAATTTTCCAACTGCTTCTTCCGCCTGTCGATCATGCCGAGGATCGGCTTGTAGAGCAGAAGATTCAAAATGAAGATCAGCAGCAGGAAATTGACGATCTGGATTCCCAGGGAATAATCGAGACTGACCACGGTCCGTCACCTCATTATCGCGTGAAGAATAAAAAAAGCCGCATGCAATGAAGAACATTACATCGGCCGCATCCAACGATATCGTTTTCCGAAGAAACCCCCCTTGGAGTTCCCCTCTGGAGGGCTGTTGACCGATATCTTACAACCCGATTCGCGTCCATTTCAAACCCTTGAATCACCATATTTGAAAACAGGACTGCATGGGCAACGTTTTCAGATGATCAGCATAATGGCCACTGTCCGGCAAAAAACGCATGCGTGCCTCTATCCCATTCTTTGACCACTGTCAACATTTTTCACCGACACTTTTTTCACCGGCCGCGCCATGTCTTATCCCTTGGGGCCGTCTCATCCCTCATTCCCGGATGCGGTCGACTCCAGAGGAAGGGTATGGACTTCCGCTTCACTGCGGATCATGTGGCAGGTTCCCTCGAAAAAGGCCCCTTCTTCCACGGAGAAGACGGGCGTGCGCAGGTCGCCCGTCACCTGTCCGGTTGCGTAGATGCGGATTCTTTTTTTTACGTCGATCTGCCCGCACACATTGCCGCTGATCATGACGCTGTCCACTCGGATATCGGCTTCGATCGCGGCGCCTTCGCCGATGACCAGTGTGCCGTTGCCGAAGATGCTTCCCTTGAAATCGCCATCGATCCGAACCGAACCGTTGAACATCAATTTCCCCGTGAATTCAGAACCTTTTCCGAGAAAGGCCCTGATCTCTTCGTCATCACTTTTCTTTTTCCCCAGCATGGCGTTACCCCGTTCGGATCGCTGTTCCCGATGATTGCAGAATGAACCTCCGTACGCTGATATTCATCAACACGCCGATGGCCGTCATCAGAACCACCATCGACGAACCGCCGTAGCTCAGAAAAGGCAGCGGAATCCCGACCACCGGCAGGAGTCCCAGGACCATGCCGATGTTGATGAATGCTTCCCAGAAGATCAGCATGGTGATCCCGAATGCGATCAGCGCCCCGGGATAATCCCTGGAGTGCATCATGATCTTCAGCCCCCAGATGATCAGGAAAAAGAACATGGCGACGAGGACCATCCCCCCGAGGAAACCCCACTCTTCGGCAAAAACCGAAAAGACGAAATCGGTCTGTTGTTCCGGCAGGAACTTGAGCTGGGTTTGCGAGCCCTGCAAAAATCCCTTGCCGAAGAGTCCCCCCGAACCCACGGCGATCATCGACTGGATGATGTGGTATCCCGATCCGAGCGGATCGCGCTCGGGACCTAAGTAGGTGAGAATTCGCCCCTTCTGGTAATCCCTGAGAAAATACCAGCCGATGGGGATCAGGATGAGGCCCCCGGCGCCGGCGATCAGCAGCGATCTCCAGTCCAGACCGACAAAGAGAACCATCACGAGAAACAGGATCAGGATGACCAGCGCTGTGCCCAGATCGGGCTGCTTCAGAATGAAAAGGAACGGGATGACCACGATCATAAATGGGATGAACAGTTCGGACAGGTGATAACCCCGGCCGGTCTGGTGGTCGTCAAAGTATTTGGCGAGTGCAAGGATAATCGTCAGTTTGACCAGTTCCGACGGTTGGAAGGTGAATCCGCCGATGGCGATCCAGCGCTGAGAACCCCGCGTTGCATAACCGGCTGTGAAAACGATGAGAAGAAGAACGATGGAGATACCATAGATGATATAGGCGTGGCGGCTGAGAAAACGGTAATCGATAAAAAAGGCGATGGCCATGCCTGCCAGTCCGATCAGTATCCACTGGATCTGCTTGATGTAAAGCGGCGTCTGGGGGAGAGCGGGGAGACTGAATCCGGCGCTGTAGATGTTCAACACGCCGATGGCGCTGATGATCAGGGCCAGAATGAAGAGGGTCCAGTCGAAATTCAGAATGAGACGGCGGTCCAGTTTCATCATCGCGTCGCAACATCCGGGATCTTCGAGGCGCCCTGCGCCTGCTCATGGGTTGGCGTCATTTTCTTCAGAGAGAAGTAGGTATCAATAATCTTCCTGGCTACGGGAGCGGCAGCCGACCCGCCGTGACCGGCGTGTTCCAGGATGACCGCGACTACAATTTCCGGATTCCGATAAGGGGCGAAGCAGACGAAGAGGGCATGGTCCCGGAAATGGGCGGCCGTCTGCTTCTGCTTGCGCGCCTTTTCATCCGAAGGGAGACCGACGACCTGGGACGTCCCCGTCTTGCCGGCGACGTCTTCCTCTTTTCTCCTGAGGATATACCCCGTTCCTCCCTTCTCGTTCACCACTCCCCACAGGGCCTGATTGATCACCTCGATCGTTTGCGGACGGAAGGGAAGGGTCCCCATCTTCTCCGGTCGATATTCCCTTACGACATGTCCATCCGAAGATTCAAGCTGTTTTATGAGCTGGGGCCGGTAAAGAGTGCCGCCATTGGCCAGGGCGGCATAGGCGTTGGCGAGTTGGAGCGGGGTAACGAGGTTGAACCCCTGGCCGATCGCGAGGGAAATCGTTTCACCACTATGCCAAGGTTCATGGAGACGGGAAAGCTTCCACTGTTTCGTCGGGATCAGTCCGCCCTTTTCCCGGTTCAGGTCGATCCCCAGAGGGGCGCCGAGGCCGAATGCCCGCGCGTAAAAAGCCAACCTGTCCACGCCAAGCAGTTTGCCCAAGTTGTAGAAATAGACATCACAGGACTCCACAATGGCTCGGTGGAGGTTGACGTTTCCGTGACCCTTCGGCTGCCAGCAACGGAAGGTCCGGTTGCCCATTTCGAAGGCGCCGTTGCAGTAGAAGGTGGTTTCCGGGGTGATCAGCCCCTCTTCAAGGGCCGCCGCGGCAACGACGGCCTTGTAGGTGGATCCCGGTGGATACTGACCCGAGATCGCCCGGTTCTCCATGGGATGCCTTGGATCGTTGGACAGCGTTTCCCAATCGTCGAAGGAGATCCCCCCGTTGAAGAGGTTCTGGTCAAAGGAGGGTGAACTGACCAGGGCGAGCACCGCGCCGTTGCGGGGATCCAGTGCCGCCACCGCACCCGTCCGGTTGCCGACGGCCGTCCATGCCGCCTCCTGGAGCTCCGAACGGATGTTCAGGACGACGTTGTTGCCCGGCTTCGCAGGGATCCGGCCGATGGAACGGACCTCCTTGCCGGACACATTGACCTCAACCTGTTCGGCGCCGTTTTTCCCCCGGAGGTGACCATCGAGGAATTTTTCGATGCCGAATTTCCCGATGATATCGCCCGGCGTGAGACGCAAAGGGATGTTCCGATCAAGTTCTTCCCGGCTGACTTCTCCGGTGAAGCCGATGAGCTGCGCGGTCATCTCCCCGTTAAGGTATTGTCGGACAGGCGTCACTTCGGTCGCCACGCCGGGAAGTTCCAGGGCATGGGTTTCCACCACGGCAAGTTTTTTAAAACTGATGTTCCGTTCGAGGAGAACCGGTACAAAGGGTTTTACACGATCCGAGGGTGATGCGAGGGGTTGAAACTTCAGTGAACGCTCAGCATAGAGTGCCTCGATCTTTTCGATCACCTTCCGGATATCCTTTGTTCGGTTGGGGATGAAGACGATGTCGTAAGAGGGCTGGTTGTCCACAAGAACGCGGCGCGCTTCATCCATGATCAGGCCGCGCATCGGCTTGATTTTCCGCAGGCGGACACTGTTGTTTTCGGAGCGCTGCCGCAGGTCGTCACCCTTGATCACCTGAAGGTACCACAGTCGCATTACGAGCAGCGACAGCGCTACGCAAACGATGATGAAGAACATCCTGAATCTCTGTTTGAACTGACCAGGCTCATATCTTGTGAGCCGGTCGCCGATCTTCCACATGCAGAAAAACCTCGAAACGCTGGATCAGGATGAAACAGAGGGGACTCAGGCACCCCACCACGACCGCCTGCGGGACAAAGATCTTCGGGATCGCATAGAGGATGTCGGCGGCGAAGACAAAATGGTAAAAGAGAACGATCACCAGACCCTCGAGAAGCGTGCAAAGTGCCGTAAAGAGTGCGATCAAAACCGGGTTTCCGGCGTAGATCTTTCCGCCCACGAGGTTGGAAAGATAAAAGATGAGGATATAGATAAACATGTAGAGCCCGAAAATTGCACTGGTTAGACAATCCAGAAAGAAACCGAGCAGCAGGGAGAGGATTCCTCCGCGGAGGGCGTCAAGATGGAAGCCAAGGTAGATGACGACGATGAGTGAGATCTCTATCCCGATCCAGCCGAAGGAAAACAGTTCCAGGATCGTGATCTGGAAGATCACGAGAAGCAGCAGCAGCGGCGGGAGAAGAAGATAGTGGATCATTTGCCGGTCCCCGTGTCGGGAATCAGGGCCAGAACCTCCTCAAGCTTTCCGAAATCGACGGCGGGCGCCACGTCGATTTTCTGGAAAAGGCCTTCCCCCTTTTGCGAAACTTTGGTGACGACACCGAGAAGCAATCCTTTGGGAAACACCCCGGCCAGGCCGGAGGAGAGAACCATATCTCCCGGCAGGACCTCTTCCACCCGGGAGATGTATTTCAGGTTGCAACCCGCCGATCCGGCGCCCTGGAGAATTCCCTGGACCCGACTCCTCTGAATGAGTCCGTCGATATTGCTGTTTCCATCGATGAGAAGCAGAACCTGAGAGGCATGCCATGCGGTTTCGATGATCCGTCCCACGACCCCCTTCTCGGACAGCACCGGAAATCCTACCCGCATCCCGTCGGCAGTTCCCTTGTCGATCAGGATCGTCTTGAACAGGGAGGCGCGGCTGCGGTCGACCACCCTCGCGGTCACGACCCGGTTGGTCAGGCTCCTCTTGAGGTCGAGGAGTTTCTGGAGGCGCATCCCTTCCAGGTACCCCTCGCGGTAATGGTTGAGCTGCTCGCTCTGGACGGCGTTCTCACGCCGGAGCCTTCTGTTCTCATCCTCCATGCCGACGAGGAAGATGTACCGTTTCCAGGAGTCGCGCAACCCTTTGAGTGAAACGTTTATGACATCTTCAACGGGAGCCGACACTTCCAGGACCATCTTCCGAAGGAATCCGGTTTCGGACAACCGGGATGCGCTGTACGAGATGACGGCCAGGGAGATGATCAACAAAACCGCCGCCACGACGGTGGTGTGGTATTTATGAGGGATCAACATGCTTCAGTCAACAATCACTTTATCGCCCTTCCGCCTATACCTGGAATGTCACCTCTTTCAAGACATCCAGTTGATCCAGTGCGATTCCGGCGCCCCTGGCCACGGTGGAAAGGGGATCATCCGCAACCGTGATGGGGAGACCCGTCTCTGCCCGGATCAGCAAGTCGAGGTTCCTAAGCAGGGCGCCGCCGCCGGTGAGGACGATTCCGCGGTCGACAATGTCCCCGGACAGTTCGGGAGGCGCGTTCTCAAGGGCGTCCCTGATCGCGTCCACGATGAGGCTGATGGGTTCGTTGATCGCCTCCCGGATCTCATCGGAATTGATCTCCAGGATCTTCGGGATGCCGGAGATCAGATCCCTCCCTCTCACCTCCATCCTGCGGACTTCTCCATTGGGATCGGGGTAGGCGTTGCCGATCTCCGTCTTGATGTTTTCCCCCGATCTCTCTCCGATGAGCAGGCTGTACTTTCGTTTCATATACTGGACGATCTCATCGTCGATCTTGTCCCCGGCGACCCGGACGGACTTCGAATAGACGATCCCGGAAAGCGAGATCACCGCCACCTCCGTTGTTCCCCCGCCGATGTCCACGACCATCGAACTGATCGGCTCGGTAATCGGCAGCCCGGCGCCGATCGCCGCCGCCATCGGTTCCTCGATCAGATAGATCTCCCTCGCCCCGGCCGATTCCACCGTTTCACGTACAGCCCGTCTTTCCACCTGGGTGATTCCGGAGGGGATCGAGACGATGATCCTGGGCCGGACCAGGGCGCGGCGGTTGTGGACGCTCAGGATGAAGTGCCTGAGCATCGCCTCCGTGATGTCGAAATCGGCGATCACGCCGTCCCGCATGGGCCGGATAGCGACAATGTTTCCCGGGGTCCGGCCGAGCATCTTCTTCGCTTCGGTGCCAACGGCGAGGACCTTCTTTTCCCCTTTGGCATTCTTGTGCACGGCGACGACGGAGGGCTCGTTCAGCACGATCCCCTTTCCCCGGACATATACGAGCGTATTTGCCGTTCCCAGATCGATGGCCAGATCGTTGGAAAACTTTCCCAAAATGAAATCGAAAAGCAAGTTCGTTTCCTCCTGATGATTTGGTAAAACGCATTCACAATCGAAAGGATAGTTTCGACGGAGTCATCCCCTATACCGTATTTTCCGACCCTTATCAAT
>CAYSSF010000167.1:3467-8691 GCA_964433455.1 uncultured Syntrophaceae bacterium | reverse complement strand
TTCAATTTCCCCTTGATGATGGCCTGTCGCAGCTTGTTATAGACAGCCACATTTTTTGTTTTGGAGGCGATCGCCATATTTTTTGCACCATTCGTTGCAACAATCCACCGGTTGGCGCTATATCCTATAGGATATTTACCGTCAAGATCTTTTTGATTCATGTTTGTTGATGGCATACATCAACTTGAAAAACTGCTTGCACATTCCCGCCCGATCGGCTATAAATCGCCCTTTCGCGCCGGGCAGGAATGAACCGGGGAGCAGGCAGATCGCACATTGTCCGCATCGCACGGACTCACTCTGAATTTTAAGGATATCGGGAGTCAACCATGGCAAAAATCAAAGTCAAGAATCCCGTCGTTGAGATGGACGGCGATGAAATGACCCGGATCATCTGGGCGAAGATCAAAGAGAAGTTGATTAACCCGTACCTCGACATCGACCTCAAGTATTACGACCTCGGCATCCAGAATCGCGACGCCACCGGGGATCAGGTGACCGTCGACGCCGCCCACGCTACGAAGCGGTACGGCGTGGCGGTGAAGTGTGCGACCATCACCCATGACGAAGGACGCGTCAAGGAATTCGGTTCGCCCGAAATGCTGCGCAGTCCGAACGGCACCATCCGCAATATCCTGGACGGCACCATCTTCCGCGAGCCGATCATCTGCAAAAATGTGCCCCGCCTGATTGCCCACTGGGACAAACCGGTCATCGTCGCACGCCACGCCTTCGGCGACCAGTACCGGGCCGCCGAATTCCTCTTCCCCGGCGAGGGGACGCTGAAGATGACCTTCGTGCCGCAAAACGGCGGCCCGGCCATCGAGAAAGAGGTGTTCAGGGCCACCGGTTCCGGCGCGGCCATGGCGATGTACAACACGGACGAGTCGATCAGCGGATTCGCGCGCGCCTGCTTCACCTACGGCCTGGCGCGCCGGTACCCGGTCTATTTCTCGACAAAGAACACGATCCTCAAGATCTACGACGGCCGCTTCAAGAATCTCTTCCAGCAGATCTTCGACGCCGAGTTTGCGGACCGATTCAAGGCCGCCGGTCTCACCTACGAACACCGCCTGATCGACGACATGGTCGCCTCCAACCTCAAATGGAGCGGCGGCTACCTCTGGGCGTGCAAGAATTACGACGGCGACGTGCAGTCCGACACCATCGCCCAGGGCTACGGTTCGCTCGGCCTGATGACCTCCGTGCTGCTGAGCCCGGACGGGAAATCCTTCGAAGCCGAAGCGGCGCACGGCACGGTAACCCGCCACTACCGGGAACACCAGGCCGGCCGCGAAACCTCGACCAATCCGATCGCCTCGATCTTTGCCTGGACGCGCGGCCTGATTCGCCGCGGCCAGTTGGACGACACCCCCGATCTGGTCCGCTTCGCCGAAACCCTGGAACGGGTCTGCGTCGAATCGGTCGAGGCGGGCCACATGACGAAGGATCTGGCGATCATGATCGGCGGCTCCCAGAAATGGGAGACCACCGGCCAGTTTCTCGACACGCTCGACCGGGAACTCAGGCGCCGCATGGGGTAGCTTTCCACTCGTTCGGAGATCGATTTCAAGATTTCCCGGTTTTATTGTGATCAGCCAGCCATCGCCTCTCGGGTCGGAGGATAATGAGTTCGGGCTCCTTTTTCAGACGGAGATTCAGCGATCCCTTCGGCCCGTTCTCTTCCGATTCCTGAAAATCTTCATCACCCAGTTCCTCATTCCTGATGGCCTGATCAAAAGGGCAGGTCTCACACTGATAGCTTCTGTCGCACAGTTTGTACGAGATGAATCCGGTTGCCATCCAGACACACTTCCGCTCTTCTTCAGGAATCAGAGGATAACTTTTCATTTTTTTCCTCAGCGGGGCCATTTTACGTCCTGCCTTATGAGATCAGAAAATATTCCCTTGCGATCTCGTCCCATCTCTCTCGGTCCAGATTTTTAAGCGTTTTCCCGCGTCGGCCAGGGTCGCCGACAGTTCCTTCGGATCGGTCACCGGCCTCTTGCAGGAAAAGCCGCTGCATACGTAGGCGGCGGCACGGCCGCCGATCGCCCCCATCTCCTTCGTAAACGGAGCGATTTTGGCGATTTCGGGGTCCGTCTCCCCCTCGGGACGAAGCAGCAGGACCGGCCGCTGCGAACGGCAGCGGCGAACGGCTTCGATCAGTTCGCGGGTGTCGAGGGCTTCCGGACGGCCGGCGATCACCACCTCGCAGGAGGGGGCCGCCAGCATCTCCAGCGCAACGAGCCA
Organism: uncultured Syntrophaceae bacterium; assembly: GCA_964433455.1. Lineage (GTDB taxonomy): Bacteria > Desulfobacterota > Syntrophia > Syntrophales > UBA5619 > UBA5619. The sequence continues at coordinate 6,438 of CAYSSF010000167.1, read as the reverse complement.
CTGGGTATGGGCGGACGGAATCTGCCGGATGGATTCGGCGAAAGCGCGGCTCAAGGCGGCCGCCTCCTCCTCCAGGCCGGGATTGCCGGTCATCCTTCCCAGACGGATCAGGTTCATCAGCGTGACGGCGTTTCCCGAGGGGATAGCCCCGTCGTGGCCCTCCTTCAGCCGAAAGAGGAGTTCCTCGCCGTCGTCCGGCGTAAAGAAGAAGCCGCCCGACCGATCGCGGAAGCGCTCCGTCAAGACCCGCTGCAGTTCAAGCGCCAACCGCAGGTCGCCGGCTTCGAACCCCGCTTCGTAGAGCTCGATCAACCCCCAGATCGCAAAGGCATAATCGTCGAGGTTCCCCGTCATGGCCGCTTCGCCGCCGCACCAGCGGTGGAGGAGTCTCCCGTCCGCGGTCAGCAGCCGCGTCCGGAGAAAGCCGGCGGCCGCACGGGCCGCATCGAGGTAGCGGGACTCGTCCAGAACGAAGGCCGTCCGGGCCAGCGCCGCGACCATCAGGCCGTTCCAGTCCGTCAGGATTTTATCGTCCCGCTGGGGCCGGATCCTTCCGGCGCGGGAGGAGAACAGACGGAGGCGAACCGTCTCCCGGCGCCGCCGGAACTCCTCGCCGGAAAGTCCATGCCTTTCGGCGATATCCGCATCCGCACGGGCAAGGTGGAGGATGTTTTGCCCCGTCCGGCCTCCCGTCATCGGGTCGACAAAATTTCCCTCTTCCTCGATCCCGTAAACCTCCGCTGCAAAGCGGACCTCTTCGGGACCGAGGAGGAGGCGGAGCTCATCCATCCCCCAGAGGTAGAAACGCCCCTCTTCCCCCTCGCTGTCGGCGTCTTCGGCGGCGTAGAATCCCCCTTCCGGCGTGCGCAGGTCGCGGATCACGTATTCCAGGATCTCCCTCGCAGTCTGAGCCTGTTCCGCGTCACCGCCCGAATGGAACGCCTCCGTGCAGGCCAGCACGCAAAGGGCCTGGTCGTAGAGCATCTTTTCGAAATGGGGAACGAGCCACTCGCGGTCCGTGCTGTATCGGTGCAGACCGAAGCCGAGTTGATCGAAGATCCCGCCCCGGCGCATCGCCAGGAGGCTCTTTTCCGCGATCCGGATTGCCTCCGCGTCGCCGGTCCGCTCCCCGTAACGAAGCAGGAAGAGCAATTGATGGGGCATCGGAAACTTCGGGGCGTCGCCGAACCCGCCAAACTCCTCATCGAAGCGCCCCCGAAGCTCCGCGAAGGCGTCGGCGAGGGTCTCCGCGCCGGGCGTCTCCCCCCGTTCCGAACCGGAGGGCTTGACGAGCGATACCGTCCGGGCCGCCGCCTCTTCGATCCGTTCCCGTTCCGTCCGCCAGAGACCGGCGAGTTTCGGGAGCAGCTCCTGAAGTCCCGTTCGGCCCCATCGGCTCTCCTTCGGAATGTAGGTGGCCGCAAAAAAGGGCCTCCGGTCCGGCGTCATGATGACCGTCAGCGGCCATCCCCCGCTCCCGGTCATCATCTGGCAGACCCGCATGTAGATCCCGTCGATGTCCGGCCTCTCCTCCCGATCCACCTTGATGCAGACGAACGCCGCGTTCAGCAGGGATGCCGTCTCTTCATCCTCGAAGGATTCATGGGCCATCACATGGCACCAGTGGCAGGTGGAATAGCCGACCGACAGGAAGACCGGCTTGTCTTCCGCCTTTGCCTTGGCGAAGGCCTCCTCCCCCCAGGGATACCAGTCCACGGGGTTTGCGGCATGCTGAAGAAGATAGGGACTTTTTTCCTGCTGCAGGCGGTTTGGGTTTCCCGGAATCATCGCATTCCTCCTCTTCGAGAAACTTTTAAAAACGCTTCCTTGGAAGGAAAAACCACTTCGTTTTTATTCGCTTATCCCGCAAGCGGAACGCCATTTCTTCGGAAGTTACAACGCAGCCGTCAAACGGGACAGGCCGTCCGCCGGATCCCCGTGGAGATGGATCCGGATCGCGCGGCGGCCCGCGTTGATCAGCGCCTGCCGGTCACCGAAGGCCTGGGCCTGCTTCAGGACGCCGAACGTGAGCGCGGATTCCGGCCGCCCCATTTCATCGGGAATCGGCGCATCCCTTGGATCGTCCGCGGTGAACTGGATGAAGAGGCCGCATCCGGCGTCCCCCTTGTGGAGCTGCCCGGTCGAGTGGAGGAAGCGGGGCCCGTAACCGACGGTCGTCACGAGTCGAAAACGGTCCCTGATTCGCATCCGAAGGCGCTGCAGGGCCTCGTCCATCCCCGGAGAGGGCGCCAGATAGGCATGGAGCGCGACATACGCGGCGCCCGGTTTCGCCCATCCGAGAAACGCCGCCAGGGTCTCTTCCGGCTGCTTCCGGACATCGAGATCACCATAAATGGAGAGGCCCGGCCCCTCCAGCGCCGGGAACTCCGCCGGCATCGCCCCTTTTTCACGGTACTCGGCGATCAGCTTCCGGGCGAGAACCTTCGCCGCCTCAACGTCCGGCTGATCGAACGGATTGATCGCCAGCCGCCAGCCGGCAACCGCCGCGGCCATCTCCCAGAAGAAACATTGGCCGCCCAGGTCATAGGGATCGGCAAGCATGAGATCGATGACCGGATGGCCGGCCTCCGCAAGCGCCTTCAGTTGCGACGCTCCCGCATCGCCCCCCTCGAGGCGGACCGCGCAGAAGATCCGGTCCGGTCCGTAAGCCGAAGGCGACCCGAACGCCTCGCCGACGACCGGCAGGATCCCCTCCCCCTTCTTCCCCAGACTCTCCGCCAGGAGCTGCTCGACCCAGTCGCCGAAAGCGGCCAGCCGCGGCGAGAAGAGAAAGGTAAGCTTGTCGCGGCCCTGCGTCGCGAACTCCCCGAGAAGCGCCCCGAGGAGCGCCCCGTTCATCTCTTGTCTATTGCCATCCCATTCGGCTTCCGCTGCCGCGGCGGCCCGTTCCAGCATAAGCCCGACATCCATCCCGATAAGCGCCGCCGGAACGAGACCGAAACAGGAGAGG
>CAYSSF010000167.1:0-3417 GCA_964433455.1 uncultured Syntrophaceae bacterium | reverse complement strand
CCGATCTCCGGGTCGTTGAGGAAGGTATGGCGGAAACGGTGCGCGCGGGCGATATCGGCCAGCGCGCTCCCGGGATCGGTGATCGCGAAAAAATGCCTCCCCGCCTCCTCCTCTCCGAGCCTCGCCTTAACGAGGTTGTAAAAGTACTTCATGAACGAGAAGGTCTCCACCGTTCCGCCCGATTTTGTCGAGACGATGAAGAGCGTCCGCTTCAGGTCGAGCCGCTCGGTAAGGGTGAGGAGCGTCCCCGGGTCCGTGCTGTCCAGCACCGCGAGGTCGAGGAAGCCGTCGGCCGTGCCGAAGACCTTCCGGAGCACCTCCGGAGCGAGGCTGGAGCCCCCCATCCCGAGCAGCAGCGCAAAGTTGAAGCCGTCGGCGCGGACGCCTTCGACGAAGGAGGCGATCTCGGCGAGACGCCCCTGCATCGCCCACGGGCTGTCGAGCCAGCCGAGGCGGTCCGCAATCTCTTTCGGTTCCGGCTTCCAGAGGGTATGGTCCTTCCGCCGGATCCGTTCCACGACCCGTCCGGCCGCCAGCGCCTTGCGGGCCTCCCCCGCCGCCGTCCGGCAGAACTCCGGATGCAACGTCATCGTTGTCATCATGACTGTTCCTCTTTTTATCACGATCGATCTCCGGGCAAATCCGGAGAAAACCCCCGACATGGAATTTTTCTACCACAAAAAAGGATGTCCTTATAGAAGTTTTTTCTGGGATGCGCCGAAGATGGTGAGTTCGGAGATCTCCTGCGCGATAGGAGAGAGGTCCATCATAGCGGGCGGACACCGAGCCCCAGGTCCTCGATCATCCGCAGGTCCGCTTCGGCGGGACGCCCGGAAGTGGTCAGGTAGTTGCCGATCATCATTCCGGTGGCGCCAGCGGCGAAGATCAGTCCCTGCATGTCCCGAAGATTCACCTCACGACCGCCGCAGATGATGATCTCCCGCAAAGGGTGGCAGAGCCGCAACATGGCGATGATCCTGATGCAGCCGAAAGGAGTGAGATCACAGCTCCCTTCGAGGGGGGTCCCTTCAATCGGATTGAGGAAATTGACGGGAATCGAATCGACATCCAATTCCCGGAGGGTCATGGCCAGTTCGACCCGATCCGCGGCCGACTCTCCGATGCCGAAAATGCCGCCGCAGCAGACCCAGGCGCCGGCGGCCTTGGCCTCGCGGACCGCCCGGATGTCCTCTTCATATGCGTGGGTCGTGCAAATCGACGGGAAAAATCCGCGCGCGGTTTCCAGATTGTGGTGAACCGACCGCAGCCCCTGCGAGAGTAGGAAGGAGATGTTTTCAGCGGAAAGCGCGCCCAGGCTGACACAGGTCTCGATCCCCACCTCGCTCCCGATCCGCGCGATCGCCTTGCCGACCCGCTCCAGCTCCCGGCTGTTGTGCATCGTAAGCCCGGAGGTGACGATGGAGAACTCCCTTGCACCCCGCTCTTTGGCGTCCCGGGCGGCCATGACGATCTCCTCCTCCTCGATCAGGGGATACTTCTCGATCGAGGCTTGGGACCGGCTGGACTGCGAACAGAAGGCGCAATCCTCCGAACAGAGACCGGATTTTGCGTTGACAATGGAACAAAGCCTGATTTGGTCACCCTTGAAACGGCGGCGCACCGTTTCCGATACCGCCAGAAGACGCCATATATCCGATTGGGGCAACCCCAGGACGGCAACCGCATCTTCCGCATGGATGCCCTTGCCGGACAGCGCATCGGCCCCGATTCTTACCCAGAACTCCTCCATTCGCTTACCCCCGCCAATTTTTTATTGCGGGGTCTTATCCTACATCTTGCCGCAAAACACAACCGAATCATCTCTTCCCGGTTGCGATCCCATTGGCTCCCCTCGTCCGGCCAATAACCCTGCGTTGGCTGCTACGGAAATGGTTTGTCAGCCGGCCGCCTTTGGAACGGGATCGTTCGGGGACGGATCCATCGTGCGGCCGGCTGCCACCGTACGCAATACTTCGGAAACCGCATCCTTGTGTTCCACCATCACAAGCTTGATCCGGGCCTCTTTGCCGGTGAGCGCGCTCCCCAGCGCAAGGCCGTCGATATCGAGAAGGCAACCGAGCAGCCTGGGGGCGTGCGCCTGCAACAGGGATTCGACGTGCCGGTAAAACCGCTCGGCGCCGTCGTTGGAAAAAAGCAGCAGCCGGGATACCCGATCTCCGTAGGGTGCGTCGCCGCGTTCCCGAACCTGCTTAATCCCTTTGCTTTCGCGGGCCAGTCTGCTGAACACCGTTTCGAATCCGTATTGAATCCGGCCCTGGAGCCTGGCCATCCGGAGCGCTTTTTTCAGCGGCTCATCCATCGCGATCCTTGCGACATCCAGATCGCCGCCGGACCAGAGCTTGACGGTGCGGACCATCAACGCGTTGCGGATGGCCTCCGCCGTCTCATCGGCTTCCAACTGCCGGGGGAAACGGATATCCAACAGGTTCATGGGATCTGCCTTGCAGGTTATGCATCCCTCCGCGGGGAAGCTCCCTCCAGCGCCGCCAGAATCTCCGCCCGGACGGGACCGGCGCTCTTTGCAAGGAAGGCGGCAAGCCCCTGTTTCGCGGCGGGGCCGCCGATACGGCCGAGCGCCCAGGCGGCCATCGCCTTCACACGCTCGTCGCTCTCCCGGCGGAAGGCCTCCGTCAGATGCGGAATATACATTTCATCCAGGGTGTTTCCCATCGCCCGGGCCGCGTTCATCTTCCACCGCCACAGGTCCGCGTCGGACATGTAGAACATGTGCGGCCAGATCTTTTCGGTAAACCATGCCTTGTCCATGCCGAGAAGCTTTTCCAGCCGGAAATCATCGACCATTGCCGCCGCTTTTTCGTTCTTCTTCAGCTCCCTGGCAAGCCAGGGGGCGTTGCGGGGGCAGACGCTCTGGCAGCGGTCGCACCCGTAAACGCACAACCCCATCGGCTCCCGAAGCTCCGCCGGCGTCAGATCCCTGCCGAAATAGGTGAGGTAGGAGATGCAACGACGCGGATTGATCCGGCGCGGTCCCGTAAGAGCCCCGGTCGGACAGGCGGCGATGCAGGCGTTTTTGCACCAGTCGGGGCAGCCGACCTCGATGGTCGGCTCATCCGGTTCAAACTCCCGGTCGACGACGAGGGCAATTGGAAGGACCCACGACCCGCGCGCCGCCACCTTCCGGGAATAGAAGAGGCAGTTTTTGCCGAACGTCCCCAGCCCGGCCCGCGCCGCCGCCATCCGGTGGGGCAGGTGGAAGGGCACCTTCGAATTGATCCCATTCTCGCGGAGAAAGGCGCGGAAGGCCTTGACCCGGTTCGCCAGGCGGCCCTGGGTCATCCGGTCGTCATCGAGGTAGCAGCGGCCGAAATGGCGCTCCAGCGACGGCGGGAACGCCTCGCGGAAATAGGCCTCCATGATCACGATGATCGATTTCGC
>CAYSSF010000166.1:0-8762 GCA_964433455.1 uncultured Syntrophaceae bacterium | reverse complement strand
ATGTGCCAAAATTCCTAACCGCTTATGCAAAATCCTAACCGGACATTACTGAGTATAATCAGAGTTTTCTTCATTAAATAAGTTTGGAACAACGATCCAGAAAGCCAGTAAAGCTATAATAGAAAACAAGATCGTGAATAAGAGATAGTATTTCGGGTTAATGAACCATCTGTTTTTTTGTAAACGCATGACGTTTCCGATCAACATTCTATCAGCTTCCGTGGCTTCGAGTGTGCGGTTCCCATCATCCAATCATCCAGGCAGAATTTAGTCGAACCACAGGTTCCTCCCGATACTACAGGCTGAGGAACCCATCAGCTTGTCCCACAACGATCTCTTTCGCAAGTGAGGTCTTAAAATAGGCCGTGATCAGATGATCCAATACCATATGCACATCTTCGATATACCCGTAGCTCTCGCTTCTCACAATGATGGACGCATCTACCATTTCATCCGCCTTCCCACCATCGAAACCCAGTATTCCCAAAACCTTCGCACCTAACGACTTTGCTACCCTTATTCCCTCTATAATGCTCGGCGAATTGCCACTACCACTGATGGCGATGACCAGATCGCCCTTATGCAGCAGATTTTTAAGTTGTTCCGAAAAAACATATTCGTATCCCAAGTCGTTGGCCAATGCCGTGATCCAGGGTACATTGTCTGTCAAGGCCGTCACACGAAATCGTGGCGCGGTATCGCCCTCTTCGGGCAAGATGACTTTCCCCAGATCGCAGGCCATGTGCGAAGCCGTAGCCGCACTCCCGCCATTGCCGATGATAAAAACCTGTTTCCCTTCCCGATACGCCTCCTCCAGGTAGCCGATCACGCCCGCCACTTCCTCCAGTGAAAGCGCATCAAGGCACTTTTTCAGCCCCTCCAGGTACTCCCTGGCAAATCTAATTTGACGGTTTGTAGATTCAATGCCTAGAGGTTTGTCCATGCGTCATTCTCCTCAATCCTATGGGACAACATTTATGATTTCAACTCGGACCAAGCCGTTATTGCCTCGCTGTAAGCTTCCGGCGTGCCAATATCCATCAAGAAATCATGGATGTAATACACTTTCATTTTTCCCGCCAAGTGCGGAATGATGTGGAACCCCAAATCCAGCTTTTTATCAGAGTCCTGAAACGGCGGGAATACGTCGTAAATTCGGTCATCCGCCACATAAACTCCCGCCGCAGCCCATTCCGATTTCGGTTGAGCCGGTTTTTCCTCAAAACCGATCACCACATCATCCGGACTGATTTCGGCAATGCCGCATTGGGTTGGATATGCCGTCCGAAAGACTCCCAGAGTGAAAGGCAGCCCATGCTGGAGATGACAATCCACCAACCTCCCCACGGGAACATCCGTCAGATTATCGGCATACAATATCAGAAAGGGGTCCCCGGGCGTGACCCACTTTCGGTTGGCCAGGATGGTTCCCGCACTGCCCAAAAGAATCGGCTCATGGAACAGCGTGACTTGCGGAGTCGGGTTGTAACGCTGCCACTGGGATACAAAGGCTTCGACTTGCTCATGTAACCAATGGGTATTCAACAGGACTTGCGTAACATTTTGAGCTCGTAACAGTTCAAGCCAGATTTGCAGCAGGGGCTTGCCATGGATGGGCAGCAGGCACTTGGGTGTCTCCCGGGTCAAAGTTTCCAGTCGGCTACCGACGCCTGCGGCCAATAAAAAGGCTTGCCGTTCGATCACGCCGATCTCCAATCTCCAAACTTCAGCGGCGAATATTCAGAATAACTTTGCTGCCGTCCCGTTCCAAACCGATCGGAAGTTCCCGCAGATGACCCAGCGCTTCCCGAACCTGATCCTGTTTGTCCAGCGGACAATACAACAGTAAAAACCCGCCGGCGCCGGCGCCCGCAATCTTGCCGCCCAAAGCTCCCGCCTGGCGGGCAGCGTCATACATGTCATTGATCGCTTTGTCGCTGACACCGCTGGCAAGTTGTTTTTTCAATACCCACCCCTCATGCATGAGTCGGCCCAGCGCATCCAAATCTCCATCGGCAAGATTCCGGGCGCCGGCATAGGCCATGTCTCGCAACTGACACAAGAGCTCATGCCGGTCACCGATATTGTCATGTTGTTCCTTCAAGACCGAAACCGATGAACGTGTCCGGTTGGTGTAAAACAGCATCAGCCGTCGGTTAAGCCCTTGAAGCGCTTTTTCCGGGAGCAGGACGTTGGAGACCTTCGTATGGTCATCCTTTAGAAATTCAATCAGGCGAATGCCGCCATAGGCGGCAATATACTGATCTTGTTTACCGATGGGCTTCCGGCAAACTTCCAATTCAATTTCGCATGCTTGCCGGGCAAGGTCATCCGATGTGACTATAATTCCTTGATATGTAAACAACGCTTGAAGCGCCCCGACCGTGACCGTACTGGAAGAACCCAATCCGGTACCGGAAGCCGGCACATCTGCCAGAGTTGTAATTTCTACTCTGCTGTCCACCCCGGCGATTCTCATCGCTTCACGTATCAGTTCGTGCTTGAGATCCGCCGGAGAAGACACCTTTTCCTGCTGGGAGTAATTGACAACAATCAGGTCATCAAATCGCTCCTTGATGATCACATAAACGTACTTGTCAATCGCAGTGGAAACGACGGCGCCGCCTGCCTTCCGATAAAAGTCGGGAAAATCCGAGCCACCGCCCAAGAAACTAAGACGTAAAGGTGTCCGTACCACGATCATATTTTTATTCTTTCTGAATTCATCTGATTTTCCAGCTCATCAAGAGGGACACGTCTATGTCAAACCGGAGACAAACCTAAAATGGCAAACACTTTGGCAAGAATTTCATTTTCAGTGGCGGCAGGATACGAAGACAGGCTTTGTATGTCAAGGAGATTTTAGCGTTAGCGGATTCCGGAGGGTCATCTGCCGGCGACAAAGGTTACCTGCCGAACACAGCAACGTGGGGATAGCGTCAGGACGGTGGCCCCAAGGGCTTGAGCCGGGCTTCGAGAAGGGAGAGCAACTCCGCCGCAGCGTTGCGGGAAAGATGGGCGCCGTCCGTGAAATTGCCGGGGGTTGAACGCAGGGAGAGGTATTCCGGCGCATTGAAATCGATGATTAATTCGTTCTCTCGAAACAAGGGTTTGATCCGACGGAAATATGCTTGATAGGCGTCTTGCCGGGATTGCCAGGTGGCGAGGTCGAAGGGCGGGATGACACCCACAATTTTCACTCCCGCCCGCCGGGCGATCTCCAGCAGATCAGCATATTCCGCAATTGCTCGCTCGTCCACAGGGAAGTCCCGGAGTTCATCTTCAGTATCCGCTGGAGCGCCGGGCAATCGTTTTGGAGGATCGAAATCATCTTGCCCATAAGCGTTATAGCGCTGTCTGGCCCACCCCAACCTGGTCTTAATAGCAGATCCATAAGCGAGCAGCAGTTGGTGGGAGCCCAACGCTCCCCAATATTCCCCGCTGACCATGTTGCCGGTCTTCCGGCCGAATGTTTCCGTCATGTAGGGGTAGATGATCATCAGGAGAAGCCGGGGAGGCTTGTGCTCGATCACCTTTTCCGCAATCAACTTTCCTTCGGAGATGTTTCCTCCGCTCAGCGAGGCGTTGTAAACGGAAAAATCGTGGAGTTGCGACGTATCCCAGTTGGCGGAGATGGAGGAGCCGATCAGGAGTCCGTCGAAGTTCTCGGGGATGTAGCGGTGAGCAAACAGATACTTGGTCATCCGCTCATTATGGTGGACCACGCATGTGCGCCCCCGGTCGCCGTGGAACAATCCGTAGGGATCGACGGCCCAGTTGAACGAGGCAACGGCCGTTGCGACCCCGATCGTCAGCCCGTAGATCAGCATGTTGAAATGTCTGTAGCGCATCCCTATCGCCTCTCCTTCAGAAGGCAAAATAGATGAACTCCCGCGCTGTGGAGGAGTTCAGGTAAAGAACACCCACCAGCAGAAGTGCCGCCACTGCAGCCGCCGCCTGGGGTGTGGGGTGGAGTTTTTCAGCCCATTCATTGGAGTTGGGTCCGATGGTGGCTGCAAGGATGCCCGCCAGAAACACAATGGGGGTACCGATAAGCCCCATACTGCCGGATCCCAGGATGGCATAGTCAAGGAGGTGAGTGCCCGGAACCAGGGCCTGGAGCATCTTGAAGGCGTCGGGGAGGGTGGCGGCCCGGAAGAAAACAAAAGCGAAGATAACCACGCCCATGGTGAGGAACCAGGCGATCACGGAAGGCAGTTTTACGCGAACCTTTTTCCGCCAATATTGATTTACCACTAGGGCGACCCCATGGATGACTCCAAACAGGACGAAGTTCCAGGAGGGTCCGTGCCAGAGCCCGGCGATGGCCATGGCGGCAAGGGTGGCGATGGCGGCAGTCAGCAGAGTTGCTTTCCGAAAGCTGCGGATGATGGGGGTATAGAGGTAGGTGGTGATGAATTGGGAAAGGGAAATGTGCCAACGCTGCCAGAAATCAATAATGGAAACCGCCTTGTAAGGGCTCCGGAAGTTGGGCGGCAGTTGGATGCCCAGCATCAGACCGATGCCCACGGCCATGTCTGTATAGCCGCTGAAATCAAAATAGATTTGGAACGTATAGGCCAGGCTTGCGATCCATGCCTCGGCGCAGGACAGGCTGCCCGGCAGCGCGAATCCGCTATCGGCCAGCGACGCCAGGGGTTCGGCGACCAACACCTTCTTGCAGAGGCCCATCGCAAAGAGAAGGGACCCCTTCGCAAACAGCTCTGCATTCAGAGCGCCTCCTGCCCGGAGTTGGGGGAGCATCTGTCGGGTTCTGACGAGCGGGCCCATGCTCATATAGGGGAAGAAGGCGACGAACGAGGCATGATCCAGCAGCCCGTGGGATGGAACAAGATCTTCGTAGCAATCAACAAGGTACATGATCTGCTGGATCGTGAAGAAGCTGACACCCAGCGGAAGGGCGAACTCGGGGACCGGCAGGAGGATGCCCGTGACGTTCAGCAGAGTCTCTTGCGCGAACTTGGCGTATTTGAGCACACCCAGGAACAGGACGTTGCCCGTCAGACCCAGGATGAGGATCTGCCGCCTGCGTCGAGGTTGCGCAGCCTTGGAAATGGCTTCAGCCACGCCGAAGTTGAAGAGGATGGAAACGCCCAGGTACAGGAGGCTGGAAGGCCGGCTCCAGGAGTAGAAGGCCAGGGAAGCTACCAGGAGGAACATTTGGGCGGACCGTTGCTGGAAATGACGCTTGACCATCCAGTGACATGCCAGGACCACCGGCATGAACACCAACAGGAATGGAAAGGAGTTGAAGAGCATCAGATCACGCTTCCGTCGGTCAGAGGCATGTCCACGCCGTGGAGGCCGTCAGAGCTTGGGGAAAGCAGGAATTCCAGCGCGCTTGCGACCTCGCCGGGTTCCAGGTTTTTTCCGTGAGGCATTTGAGAAGCGCTCAGTTCCACCGCCTTTCCGGCTATGCCGGAGAGGAATCGGGTCTCCACCATGGACGGGGATAGGGCATTAACGCTGACATCCGTGCCCGCATATTCGGCAGCAACGGACCGCATGAGTCCGAGTTGTGCGTACTTTACGACGGTGTACATGGACATGAACTTGGGGGGGCTTCCGTGGACCACAGCGGAAAGCAAAAAGACCACCTTGCAGCGCCGGCCGCTCTTTGCCATGTCCGGGAGGAAGGCCCGGAGGATCTGTCCCAGAGAGAATACCTGGATGGAGAGATCTGTCAGAAAGCGTTTCTGGTCCCATTTCGGGAACCGCTCCAGCCGAAACGGGAGGGCCGGGAAGTGGACGATTCCTTGCGGGTGGCCCCAGCGTTGCCGGATGGCCTCCACCAGACGTTCCGTCTCCTCGGGAATGGACAGGTTGGCCTGGAATTCTTTTATGACAGCCCCATGACGCTCCTGCAACCGCTGAATACGGTCCGGGCTGGAGTTATGATGGGCCAGCACTTCGGGGCGGGGATCCCATCGGACCAGGCGTTCGATCAACGCCCCCGCCAAATCTGATGATGCGCCTGTCAGCAGAATGCGTTCAATGCTCATGGAGCCCCACCCTGATTTTTGCCCGGGAGACGACCTGGCCGGCAGAATTTTCGATCTTTGCACGCATTTCAATCCTCCGGTAGGCCTCGGCAAGGTGGACGATTTCTCCGCTCACAATGAGTTTCTCTCCTACGAAGACCGGTTTAACGAAATCCAGATCGATGCCCTGGAGAACGGCAAACCGTCCCGGCAGGTAGACACCCACAAGCCGGGAGTAGAGGGCTGAGGTCAGAAGGCCAAAGGCGACCACTCCGGGATGCCCGGCGGACATTGCAAAAGCGGGATCGGCGTGGAGCGGGTTCGAATCCCCGGAGATGGCCCGAAATGCATCCATCATTTCGGCGGTGACGATGGCCTCGAATCGGTGCTCCAGCCCCTCATGGAGATCCAGCCAGCGATAATCATTCATTTCTGCTCGAGCTTCCGTTCCATCAAGTCGATCATGTCCCCGACATTCTTCAGTCCCTCAAGCTCTCCAAGGGCAAAACGGATTTTGAACTCGCTTTCGATGGCCGAAACGATATTGATATGGGCGAGGGAATCCCAGCCATCCACGTTTTGACCGTTGGACTCTCGGGTGATCACGAGCTTCGGGTTGTCCATGACGTCGCGGAAAATGGGTTGAAGCTTCTGAAGAATGTCAGTCATGGGTGATCTCCTTGATATACCGGTTCCTGGGTTCATAGGGTTCCTCCAGGGAGAGTCTCCAACTGGAGGCGCCGCCTTCATCCCGGTGTAGACAGGTAAAACCAAGCTTTTCATACAGATCGGAGACGAGGCCGTTCTTTTCCGTAGGATAGTAATCTCCGAAAATTTCGCGGACCCCGGAGGCCTGACAGCGGGCCACGAGGCTGTCCAGCATCGCCATTTCCATGTCTCTTTTCAAGACCCGACAACTCATCAGCCATGTTTCGATGGTGAAGCGGGCATCCTGGCGGCACCCGAATACCAAGGAAATTAGGCCGTTGTCACCAAAGGTGTCACTCAGCTTTCCGTAAAGCGTTATATAGGATTGATCAGAATGAATGGCCTGGATCTCGGCAGGGGTGTATCTGCGGGTTGTAAGGTTGAACTGGTTGGTTTTATTGCAGAGTTGGGTAATGCGGTCAAGGTAGACCTCCTTCCAGCCGCTGATCTCCGCCCGCATTTCCAGGGAGAGGAGGTATTCGCCGTAGTCCTTGAACCGGCTTGCAGCCTCGGTGCGTTTGGTGTTGTCCCCATACTGGCCCGCCCTCGCCAGATCCTCTGCCACGAGAGAGAGGACTTCGAAGTACCGGTGCCGCTCGATGATTCTGATGAATTCCTCCACGTCGGTTCCCATGTCGGGAACGGCCACGGAGGGAAGTTGGGCCGAGACGATATGGCGTTCAGCCGGATTGTCGTCCACAAACACGAGGCTGTCCAGGCCAATGTTCAGCTTCCTGGCGATCGCTATCAGATTTTCGTGCTTGGGTTCCCAATTGGCCTTGAATGCAGCGAAGTGCGACAGCTTGAGGACGGAATCCGGGTGTTCAAAGCCCTTTCGGGCAATGGATTCCTCGTTCTTGGAACAGACGGCCAGGATGATGCCCCGATCATGAAGCCGCAGGCAGTACTCCTGGAACGCCGTGTAAGCCTCCGCTTGGGGTGTCTCCCGTCCGATTTGGATCCGTTCCGGGCCATCGTCCCCAATGATCCCTCCCCAGAGGGTATTGTCCAGGTCGAGGGCAAGACATTTTCTGGAACGCCCGTAAATGGCCCGGAAAATTCCGGCGGTGACCCGGGCGAGTTCCAGGCTCCCCTCAGGGGTGGTGAGAATCTTGTAACGGAACCACCGTCGAGGATCCAGGAACCGGTCCCTGCCAAGGGTCTCGTAGACGCCGGCCTGATCCATAATGACCAACCTCTTTCGCTTCAGCGCCTCCTGCGCGAAAGCCTCGTTCAGGCACCGGCAGAACCGAAGGCGTCCTCCGGGACTGACACCTTCCAGGCCGCCCAACACCTGGGTGGCGGGAGGCTCGAAGTTGTTCTGGAGGATCAGAGCGGTCGTGTGCTGCTCGATGGAATCCCACACCTGCCGAAACCGCTGCGCCTCGGCCTCGATACATTGCTGAAACACCTCCTCTGTGGCGCCCAGGGGCGGAAAGGAGCGGATGGCGGATGCACACGTGGGCAGAATGACGACGTCCGGGCCGAAGGAGATGAGATCCCGGGGATCGACAACGGACTCCTCATAAAAGCGGTTGTAATCCCCCTGGTGGTAGGTCGGTTGTAGGCGGTCCGCTAAAAGAAGAACCTCCAGCAAGTCCAAGTACTCCTGGGTTGTGGAACTGCCCACCACGGCAATCTTCACCGGTGTGAGCCCTTCCGATGCAAGCAAGTTGCGCAATAGAGCCTTCCGCTTTCGCAGGATAAGTTCCGCATCCATATCGTCTATGCCAAGACCTTGCTTTTCCATGATCAGAGTATATGAAGAAGCATTTTGTGCGTCAAGAGGATTTTGGCAGTGGATTTTGACAACTGGCAACATTGTTTTGCAATAATACGAGTAAAAACTCCATATCTGTATTCAACTGCCGTCATTGCCACACCCCACATATTGTGACCTATGCTTCATGTGAGCCCTTAATCCACCGTCAAAAAAATAAAAAACCTCGTTGACCCTAAGAAATCAGGGTGATAGGGTTTTCTTGCGAGAAAAAACCATCATCAACGAGGTGAAGCGAGTATGTCACAAGGGATTCTGGGATTCAAGTACGA
>CAYSSF010000165.1:0-8775 GCA_964433455.1 uncultured Syntrophaceae bacterium | reverse complement strand
TCAGCCTCTCCCCGGCAACTTTTTCACGCTACGCAGGCTTGCCGGAAAGACACCAGAGTTCACCGCGTATCCTTCCGCCGCTGGCCCAAGTTGATCAATATGAGTTGAAGCGGCTGCTATCAGTAGTGGTCTCGATCCCTGCGGGGCGTGATCCCACAGAAAAAGCTTGTCAATGTTATCACCAGATGATAATGTATATACCCATGAAGGGAAAGCGATCGTCATGGGAAGATGAAAACCTCGCCTGCTTGTTGAATCTGGACGGTGAAATCTTCCCGATGGACAACGGCTACTGGACCAAGTTCGAGGCGTGGCAGGTGGAGCCCGAGCCGCATGTGCCGCATGGCGTGCGGTATAGTCTGACCCTGCACGATCGCTATAACCAGCGGATACTGGGGTTCGACAACGCCCATGCGATCCGGCCGGCCCAAAAGGGCTATGCTGCCCGGAAGATTACCTGGGACCATCGGCACAAACGCGAAAAGGTATCCTCCTATGAGTACGAGTCGGCCAGCCAACTGTTGGAAGATTTCTGGCGCGAGGTCGAACGGCTCACAGGGGTAAAATGAAAGGAAGCAAGATGAATCAAAAGGTGCTCCACATCGGCATCATGTCCTACCAGGATTACAAGCGGCGGACCCTGGCCATTACCCGCGGCGAATACCGGCCGCGGCCCAATGAACCCAAGGTCTGGTTTGAATCGCTACAATCCATGGCGCAAGTTCTGAGCAGCGAGAACCAGGCTCTCCTGAAGATCATCCTGGAGCGGAAGCCCGAATCGCTGAAGGACCTGGAAGCGGCGACGGGACGCAGCACCAGCAATCTGTCCCGGACGCTCAAGACCATGGCCCGGTACGGCATCGTGAAGATAGAAAAGGTGCGTCGGAACCTCAAACCGGTCGTGGAAGCGACGGATTTCACGGTTCAGTTCGGGCTCTCCACCGTCACGGACCGCAAAGACGGGATGACTGCCGCAGGAATCTGAGAAAATCGTAATCCCAAAATCGCAGTCTCAGCGGCCCCGTTTAGGCACCGATCCCATGCCGAGAAGGGTTTGTGGTTAAAAACGTCGGCAGAATAGACAATTTGCCGGCGTTTTTGTGCCATCACGCCCATGGATACCGCAAAAAAGCAAACCCATCGAAATCATCCGTAAGCAAGGAGGGATTATCTGCCACGACCTTTATCCGCTCCTCCTGTCCATCATCAAATCTCTTGTTTTGCAGCCGATATGACATATATTCAGAGCAGAAATTTCGTTTTATTGGAGGATGAGTAATAGACTATCTGGCGGCAAAATCGTCGGTCAGCATCACGGAACTGAAATAGAATCCCTCGGCCGTCATCAAGGATGCAGAAGGGTCGCCGGTGGTGACTCTCAACCACAACCGGCCTTCCGCCAACATCGTGCTGGCCGAGGCCTTTGATGCCATGCTGGAAAGCTGGACGATCTTGAAATCAAAAAGACCGTCCGCAAGCGACAGAACGAGAAATCCATCCCGGTCTCCCTCGATGCCCTATAAACCGGCTTTCAAGGAATCGGCCCTGAAGGTAGCCATTGAGGACCGTGACTTGTGGAATATGATCGAGGCTGTTCAAAATGCCGAGATCCGTCATTTCGGAGCGAGATACAGCGCCGGCCCGAATGAATTGAAGGCCAAGAAGATCCTTAAGAGCAAGGTCTTCCGAATGGCAGGGCAGATGCCGCCCTTCCCTGAGGAAGAGCGGCGAGCACTGGCAAAGAGATATGGAGGATGGAACATCTGCCGGGAAGCGGTAACTGACGGCGTTGGCTCAGGCCAAGCTGTCCTATGTACGTGAGGTTTTCGAGATCTGCGCCAAAAAGCCACATTCCGCTCAAACAAATGGACCGTTATTTCAAACTGACCGAAAAGGGAAGACATCTGTGTGATCAAGGGATTCGTTACAAAGCAAAGGATTTGGCGGGGGAGACGGAATAAAAAAAGGCAATGCAGCGCCGAAGCACCACAAAGCCTCCGATTTTGACTATCGTCATCTTTTCGATAAAATCAAGGAAAATTTTAGTACCTGAAAATTTTAGTACCCCCAATGAACCGGTAACGGCGGAACATAAAATGCCCCTATAGAGCTTGTCCACGGGGTGTCCTTTCTGTCTTCCGTGTGGGGGATAGTGTGGGGGACTGGTTTTTCAGATAAATAAAAAGGGGGCGGAATTTCTTCCTAACCCCTTGTTTTTATTTTGGTAGCGGGGAGAGGATTCGAACCTCTGACCTTTGGGTTATGAGCCCAACGAGCTACCGGACTGCTCCACCCCGCGTCACCGTTCACGTTTTCCCTTTTAACGTGATATTCATAAACCAGGCTGTACGAATTGTCAAGGTCTTTCTCATTTCTTACCGAGAACGCTGAAAACGTCCGGAGGTTTGGCCAGACAACGGATGACGGGAGAGAGCACTTTTTCCAGATTCACAAGATGACCCACCATGCGCGCCGTCTCGCCGCAGATGATAATCTGATGGGCCCCTGCCAGATTCTCCAGCCGTGATGCAAGGTTGACGGTCGCGCCGAGAACGGTGTATTCTTTTTTCCGCGGTGAACCAAAAATCCCGGCCATTACATCACCGGTCGCGATTCCGATTCCGATAGCGATTCTCCGCTCGGCGTCCGGAATCTTTTCATTGATCCCGGCCATCTCCTCACGGATGGCCAGCGCGGCCTGCACCGCCCGGCAGGCGTCATCTTCACCGCCGACAGGCGCCCCGAAGATTCCCATGATGCTGTCCCCGATATGCTTATCCAGCGTCCCGTTGTGACGAAAAATGATATTGTCGAGAGGCGTGAAGTAGTAACGATTCAGGAGATCAGAGAGTTCTGAGGGGTTGAGCCTTTCCGACAGGCTCGTGAACCCACGGATGTCGGTGAACAGCACGCTCACGTTCAGGCGCTTCGGCAACAGGGCCGTACCGCTCCTCTGAAGCTCGGAAAGAACCTGTTCCGAAACGAACTGCTTGAGCTTTTTCTTCATGTTATACTCCCGAACCTTCGCCCGCAGTTCATCATTTTCAAACGGCTTTGTCAGGAAGCCGTCGATCCCCTCGTTGACCGCCTCAATGGCGCTTGCCATCGTAGCATAACCTGTCAGCATGATCCGGGTGATCTCCATGTTCAACCGGCCAACCTCGATCAGCGTCTCCAGACCATCCATCCCCGGCATCCGGTAATCGGAGATGACCGTCTCGATATCCCGGCCGTCGCTACGGATGATGGAGAGTGCCTCCTCCCCGTTTTCCGCAAGGATGATCCGGTAACCGTCCCTCTCCAATACCTTTTTCAGAGATCGTCGCACCCCCTCTTCGTCGTCGACTACCATCAGATCGTTCACGTTTCCCTCCTTCTACAGGGAAGTTCAACGGTCACGACCGTCCCTTCCCCCTCTGCGCTCACGACACAGATCTGGCCTCCATGTCGCCGGATGATCTCGTGCGACAGGTAGAGGCCGAGCCCCGTGCCCTGGCCTACCGTTTTCGTTGTAAAAAAAGGTTTGAATATATCCTTCAGCACAGCGGCGGAAATCCCGATTCCAGTATCGCGACACTCGACGGCAACCATATTGGCCGACGGCTCACACGTCGTCAGTGTGATTCGCCCTTTTCCTTCCGGAAGCGCCTGGAGGGCGTTGCGGATGATGTTGATCAGGACCTGTCCCAGGTTGGCAAAGTTCCCCTCGACAGCCGGGAGTGCGTCATCATACACTTTCACGATCTCCACCGGCAGGTTCTTGTACTGGTTATGGAGCACCCGGAGCGCATCATCGACTACGCGGTTCATATCCACCGCCTCTACATAGGTCTGCGTCTGGCGCGACAGGTCGAGGAGGCTTCGGATGATCACTGCCGAACGAAGGAGTTCGCCAATCGAAAAACGGAGGTCATCGAGAATTTCGTCTCTTTTTTCCGCCTCTATTTCCCATCCCGTGATCGTTTCGACGCTGGTTTCGATGAGGCTCATCGCCCCGGCGATCGGGTTGTTCAGCTCATGGGCGGTTCCGGCCACAAGCTGTCCGATCGCCGCCAAACTCTCCGACTGGATCAGTTGCTGCTGTGTCCTCTCCCTTTCCGCCAGTGCCTGTCGCAGGGCCGCCGTCCGTTTTTCAACCTTCCGTTCGAGATCGCGGTTCAGCGCCTCCATGGCCTCATAGCTCCGCGCATTCGAGATGGCCGTCGCGGCCTGATTCGCCATCGTTGTCAGGAGTTCCAGATCCTCTTCAACGAAGAGCTCTCCCGATCTCTTCCAGCCGAGGGCAATCAATCCGGCCAACCCCTCACGCGCAGGAAGCGGGATGACCAGCGCAGCTCCAAGCTGATCCAAGAGCCGGTTTATCGCCTCCCGGTCCGCCTCGCCAAGCCGGCGCCTCCCGAGGGCTGCACGGCTCAAGGGCCGGTTATCCATTTTCAACATGCCGATCAGCGCAACTGTCTCTGCGGATGGCGCCTCCCCTGCCCCATCTGTCTCTTTTCCATCGTAGATCCGAAAAACAGCGCCTTCGTCCATAATCAGGATCACCCGCTCTACCTGCAGCGCCCTCATAATCTCACTGACGAGCAGTTCCCGGATCTGCGGAAGCGTCAGAAGCGAGGTCAGCCGTCCGCTGATCTCCCGGAGCAGTTCCCGGTAATCGTAGCGCCCCCGGAAAAAAGGCGGTCGATGAGACTCTGCACGCGCTCCCGAAGAGGAGTGAACAAGAGGACGATGATCAGCGCGAGTACCAGCGAAAGTACGAATGAGTCTGCGCTGCCAGTGGTGAGGAAGAAAGTATGGAAGAGAAAGATGACCGTAATATAGAGCGCGGTGAGAATTCCGGTGAGGAGGAAGTAGACCGTTCCCTTGCGCATGAGGGCGCCGATGTCCAGGAGGTCATATTTCAAAACGCCGAAGGCAAGAAAGATGGCAGGGATGAAACTGAAATTTCCCAGCGGGTAGGCGGGAACGCCGCTGACCGGAAGGATCGTGAAGGCGAGCAGAAGGGCGGAAAACCCCAGCCCCCCGAAGATGTATTTGATCCGGTTTTTCTGATGATTGTCCGCAGACTCTTTCATCGCCCGATAGAGAACCGCGAGACAGTAGATGACCGTAAAGGCGACTGCCGCAGAAAAGAGGTGAAACAGAACGCCGGCGCGGGCGATCCGGCCGAAGGAATAGTCATGGAATCCATTCAAGTAGAGATCGGTGGGGACGATGGTCAGAAACGCGACGCTGAGCAGCCAGGCGGGAACCTCCAGCCACCGTCGTCCGCGAATGCCCAAAAATGAGTGTACGAACAGGATATAGATGGGAATGCTGAAGACGAAGAAGAAATGGACCGTCCGGTCGACGCGAAGGGCCAGCCGCTCATCGGGCAGAACGGAAACGAGGGCCACATCGGCATTGAAGAGCGCGCCGAGCAGGCAGATGCCGGCAAACAGGATGTTCGTCCGCTTCCTCCCGCCCCGCAGGAGCGAAATTAGAGCGATCCCGATCAGGACAATAAACCCCAGAAGTGGAGGAATGACGTATGCCGATACCGCCTGCAAGACGTTCGGATCCATCTTTTTCTTCTCCCCTGCAAAGGTTTTTTGCTGGGTGAAACCACCCGTGACACGATCCACGGGCGCTTCCGGTATTTACCGCAGATCAGCGGCGATCAGAAGACAAAGACGGCGACGGCTATGACCGTGGAGAACCCGTGCGATTGAACGATGCTGGACTGGGTGATGTTCCGGGTGCTCACGATCTTCCCGCTGATCTTGAAGATCTCTTTTTTTTCATCCCAGCTCTCATCGATGTCGAAGTCGATGCCCAGCGTGGATGCAAGCATGGCCGCGGCGAGGTCTTCCGCGTAGTCCCCCGCCTGGCGCTGGGTCTGGCCAAAGGCATGATGCTCACTGATATAGCCGTAGGTACGCTTATCTGCGGGAATGGCGCAGCCGACGGATGCCGCCAGCAGCCGCCTCGGCTCATTGCTGCAGCAACGGCTCAGAACACAATAAGTGATGGCGCCCGGCTTGAGTTCTTTGAGGCCGCGGGCGCGAGAGATGACCTGACATCCAGGCGGCAAGATGCTGGAAACCTGCACAAGATTGCATTTTTCGATGCCGGCATCGCGGAGTGCCAACTCGAAGGAATGGAGTTCCTCCTTGTGGGTTCCCACTCCTTTTGTAAAAAAAATCTGTTTGGGAACATAAACATTCAATGGTTTTTTCTCCTTCAACCGACATCAGACAAAGGCCTGGCTATATTTTTCACCGGTCCACCCGGCTGTATTATTCTTAATATATCATGGCTTTTCAGAAATTCAGGAGGCTCTCCGGAAAGAATCGAGAGCTTTTAACACACCTCAGACAACCTGTCTACAGATAATGTCAGAGAATCTCTTCGTTGGACGGCGGAGCGGTCTTCGCGCCGGCCTCGTTCAAGAGGCTCTTCCCGTTCTCTCTCTCGTTCTCATTCGCCTTCATCTCGCGGCGAAGATCCCTGATCATTTTGTTGAGACGATTGATCGTTCTCGTCAATCGGAACCTCTCCACAATCCCCATGAACCCCGTAAAAATAACCCCGACGAGAAAAGCGAGGAAGATCAGCATGTAGGCCGGGAGGGATCCCTTGAAAAGATCAAAACCATGATAGCGGAGGTTTACAGGATCCGTATTTTCAAGTGAAAAGGTGATGATGAACATGACGAAAATCGCCACGATGATGGTATAGACCACTTTCATCCGCAGACCTCCCGCTGAAATTTCGTAAAAAAGGGTTTGAGTTCCCGGGCCGTTCCGGAGACATCATCAGGAATAACGCGGATATCACCGATAACGCTCATGAAATTCGTATCACCTTCCCACCGGGGGACAACATGGATATGAAAATGATCGTCGATGCCGGCGCCTGCCGCTTTGCCCAGATTCATGCCGAGGTTGAACCCTTCCGGTTTCATGGCTTCGGTTAAAACCCGGACGGAGAGATCCATAAAAGCAAAGAGTTCCTGTCTCTCCTCAGGAAGAAGATCGGCCAGATGGTTCAGGTGGCGGAATGGAACGATCATGAGGTGGCCGCCGGTATAGGGATAGCGGTTCACCATGATGTAGCAGCACCCCCCCTCGCAGAGGACCAAACCATCCTCCCGCGCGGCATCTCTGCAGAGAACGCAGCCCAAGGGCTTTTTTCCCCGGCGGATATAGGCCGAGCGCCAAGGCGCAAAGATCATTTCCATTTCATTACTCTCGGCAAAACGGGAGAACGCTTCAACAGCCGTTCCTGAACATGGGTGACTGCTCCGAATATTCCCGCAAGAACCTTTCCAAATGAGCCGCGTGATTATAACGAGATGACGTAAAAAGACAAGGATTATTTCGGCGCGAAGCCGCTCCCGTTTCATTTGACTTTCAGCAGGAGTGACGTTAGGATGAAGCCGAAAAATGCAAACAGGAGTTGAACATCATGCTCGAAGCCTCACTGGACAGAATGGCACAACAGATCCTCAACCTTGACGAGGCCTCCCTCTCCTCGCTCTTGGGAAAATACAAGAAGCGAATGGAGCATTTCGAACCATCGAAGGAGTGGGAAAAGGCGGTCATCATTTTTTTCATCATTAACGCCGTTCGCGCCAAGAACCACATCTTTAACGAACAACTTCTGCAGCGGAATGAAATCGGACCGGAAAGACCCCCGAAGGGAAAACCTGCATTACGACTGATCAAATCGTGACCTCCCTGAATGGGTTCAAACGAAATCTCCTCATACAGCCGCTGACTTCAAGACACCGATTTCGTACAGGTGACGCTCCATGAATCATGAAACGGCGCAGAGCCGAATCGAATTCCTCCGGACAACCATTCTCCACCATAACCGCCGTTACTACCAGTTGGATGATCCGGAGATCTCCGATGCCGACTATGATCTTCTCATCGGTGAGTTAGATACGCTCGAACAGGAATTCCCCGATCTCATATCACCGGACTCGCCGACACAGCGCGTCGGCGCTCCCCCACTGGAAAAGTTTGGCGCCTTCACCCACCGGACGCCGATGCTCAGCCTGGCCAATGCCTTCTCTGACGAAGAGATCCGCGAATTCGACCGCCGCTGCCGCCGTTTCCTGGGAAACGACGACCCCATCCGCTACTGCGTGGAACCGAAGCTCGACGGCCTCGCCGTGAACCTTCTCTACGAATCCGGCCGGCTGACCGTGGGGTCGACGCGCGGGGACGGCGCCACCGGTGAAGATGTTACACTGAACCTCCGAACGATCCCGGCGATTCCTCTTTCCATTCCCCAATCGGGGTATCGGGTCAACTCACCGGGAGGAAAAACAGCAGATGTACCGGAGAAGATCGAGGTCCGGGGAGAGGTTTGCATGGAGCGAGAGGCCTTCCGCAACCTGAACCGGCGCCGATCCGAACAGGGGGAACCCCCTTTCGCCAATCCCCGCAACGCGGCTGCGGGATCGCTTCGCCAACTCGACTCGCGGATTACGGCACGACGACCGCTCACGATGTTCTGCTATGCGATCGGGACGGCGGAAGGGACTTCTTTCCGGACGCACGAGGAGGTCCTCCGAGCGCTCGCCGCCTGGGGCTTTCAGGTCAATCCCTTGATCCGTCCCGCGGTAGAAATCGAAGACTGTATTCGATATTACCACCACATGGGCCAAATACGCGAGGAACTCCCCTATGAGATCGACGGGATCGTGATCAAGGTGGATGACCTGCTGCTGCAGGAGCGTCTTGGCGCTGTCTCCCGCAGCCCCCGCTGGGCGGTGGCCTG
>CAYSSF010000164.1:227-8822 GCA_964433455.1 uncultured Syntrophaceae bacterium | reverse complement strand
TCATGGATGAGTTCGCCCGCATGGGCGCCCATCATCTGGCAGCCCAGGAGTTTGTCGTTCTTATCCAAAAGGATCTTGATCTTGCCCAAGGTTTCCCCTTCCGCCTGGGCGCGGTCGTTTTCTTCGAATGGCTCCTCGATGATCCGGTATTCCAGCCCTTCCTTGCGGGCGCGCTTTTCGTTGAAGCCGATACTGGCTACCTCCGGGTCCGTATAGGTGCACCAGCCAATTTTGCTGTAGTCGACTTTTCGGGGGAGATGAAGGATCGCATTGGTCAGCGCGATGCCCGCCTCGTATCCGGCGACGTGGGTGAAGGGAAATTGACCGTTCACATCGCCGCAGGCGTAGATATGGGGGATGTTCGTTTTAAGACGATTGCTGGTGGGAATGCCACGCGGAGTAGACGCAACTCCGGCCATATCGAGAGCCAAGTCTCCGATATTGGGTTTTCGGCCTGTGGAGAGAAACAGGGCATCCCCTTCAATGATCGCGGTCTTACCCTCTGTGGCCACGGGGCCGACCGTCAGCAGGATCGCGGGGCCTTTCGATTCCACTTTGATAGCTTTGGTCCCTGTATGGATTTTCACCCCCTCCGCCTCAAAGCGGGCCTTCAGTATTTCTGCGATGTCGGCATCTTCCGGTCCCAGAATCTGATCCATGAATTCAATGATGGTCACTTTAGACCCGAGGCGTGCAAAGGCCTGGGCGACTTCCAGGCCGATCGGACCGCCTCCGAGCACGATCAGACGTCCGGGCAGGGTCCTCTGCGAGAAAACCATTTCGTTGGTCCAGAAGGGGACGGACGCAAGCCCTTCGATGGGGGGCACGACGGGACTGGATCCGGTGGCAACGATCCAGCTTTTCGCGGAAATCCTTTTCCCGTCCAATTCAACGACGTGGTCATCGGCGAAGGCGGGGCCGCCGAAACGGACCTCGGCCCCAAGGCCGCAAAACCGCTCCGGTGAGTCGTGATGCTGGATTTTTTCAATGACCTCCCGGACGCGATCCATGACGGCGCCCAAGTCTACGGGAGGCAGCGTTAAAGCGGGAAGGCCGAAGGCCCTCGACCGCCCAGCAAGATTCCATACGGCCGCCGTGCGGATCAGCGTTTTCGAAGGAACACAGCCGCTATGAAGGCAATCTCCTCCAAGCTTGAAAGATTTCTCGATGAGAATCGTTTTTGCCCCGAATTGAGCACCTCCGGCTGCCGCCGTTAAACCCGCCGCGCCACCTCCGATAATCCCCAGATCATATTCAAAGCTTGCCATAATGCCTCCGTAACAGCGCTTGTTGTTGAATGGTGCTTTTCTCCCCACGTATGATCAATCTATGCGAACCCTGATCCCACTTCATTTAAAGAGCGTGAATATCGCATGGCGCTGCCATTGCCTCCGTGGTATAACAAATGCCATTCGTCAGGCCGGCAGAGGCAAAGGTGGCGCACCCTCATGGAATCCCTGCTCATCATCCACGTAAGCAGGGCAGAACCGTATAGCGGGATATGAAGGTCTTTTGGCTCTGCTGTCCGGCGCGCCACGAAGGGAGAAGGAGATGGCGATCAAAGAAAACCGGACAACCCGCGTCAAACTCATGGCTGCGCTTGGCCTTGCGATCTTCTTCGGCGGCATCTACTGGTTTCTCTTCCGGTCCGGTTCTTTGGAAACCATATGCGACTGCGCCAAACTCAACGAGTCCATCATCCAGTGGGGGTTCATGGGGCCGCTCGCCGTCATCGGTCTCATGACCCTGGCCGTCGTGATCAGCCCGATTCCGAGCGCGCCGATCGCCCTGGCATCGGGACTTGCCTACGGCCATTTCTGGGGGACGGTCTATATCATAATCGGCGCGGAGACGGGCGCCGTCATCGCCTTTTTCATCGCCCGGAGCCTCGGTTACGAGGCAATGAAAAAACGTTTCGGAAACCGCCTCTCCGTTGGCCTGCTCGGTTCCCAGAATGTCATGACGGGGCTTGTCGCGGCACTGCGCCTGATTCCCTTCATGTCCTTCGACATCGTCAGCTACGCGGCCGGGCTGACTCCCTTGAAACCGTGGCGATTCGCACTGGCGACCCTGGTCGGGGTGATCCCCGTGAGCTTCGCCCTGGCCCATTTCGGCGGTGAACTGGCCAATGCCGATTTCAATCGGATCGCCTTGATCGCCGTGGCCCTCGGGGCTGTCACCCTCATCCCCATTATGGTGGTTTTCATCCGCCGCCGGAAAGGATCGCATCAGCATAAAAAGGTATCCCTGATAGACTGAGCCTGGTCGTGTCGGGGTCCAACATGTGTATCATCATAAAGCATTATATAGTATCGTGCAATCCCCATGAGCCTCCGGTAAGATCTGAGTCTCGAAAGGCGCGATCGCGCCGCGGTGGGTAATTTCGATCCCGTTGCGGCCTATGACACGCCCCTCAATTTTGGGGGATTCACCGTGCACGACGGTTCGCATGTGACGCATTTGAGTCTTGAGACGCCTGAAGCGCTGGAGGTCGGGTCTTCGTACGCGCTCGAAGGACTCAAGAAAGGTGAGACGGTGCTCCTGGTGGCCCTCGCGCAAGGTCATAACCATTCCGAACTGATCAAGAGAAGGGGATACGATGGAAACCTATTACGACCCGCAGGACCTGGGAGCATTCAGTGAGATCGGCAAGGATGCGCCGGAATTGGCCGGGAAATTCTTCGACTACTACGGCGCGGTCTTCGCCGAAGGTGCGCTGACCGAACGGGAGAAGGCGCTCATCGCGCTGGCCGTAGCCCATGCGGTGCAGTGTCCCTATTGCATTGATGCTTACACGAAGTCCTGCCTGGAGAAGGGCTCCAATCTGGCGGAGATGACAGAGGCCGTTCATGTGACCACGGCCATCCGCGGCGGCGCTTCGCTGGTCCACGGCGTACAGATGCGGAAGATCGCGGAAAGGCTTTCGTTGTGAGTTCAGCGTCGGCAGCCATTCGACGACCTGTTTCGCCGGAAACGGTGGAACTTATCGAGCCTTTTGACGGTAATCTGGCCCGGCACGGGCTCAACCTCGTCCGTGGAAAGACCCATACCCTCCAGGTCAATGTGGGATACCTCTGCGATCTGCTCTGCCGGCACTGCCACCTCGAAGCCGGACCGGAGCGCCGGGAGGTCATGTCCATCGAGACCATGAACGATGTCATTGAATATGCCTCCCGGTTCCACTTCGAGACCATCGACATCACCGGCGGCGCGCCGGAACTGGTGCCCGGCATCCAATCCTTCCTCGCCCGCCTTGCTTCGCTGACCCGGAAACTGATCCTCCGGACGAACCTCGTGGCGTTGCGGGAAGATGTGGCATCCGGTCTCATGGAATCCTGCCGGGAGATGGGGATTGCGCTGGTGGCATCATTCCCCTCGATCAGCACCGCCCAGGCCGATGCCCTGCGCGGCAATGGATTTTGGGGAAAGAGCCTTGAAGTTATGCGGGACCTCAATCAACTGGGCTACGGCGGTCCGGGCAGCCGATTGACGCTGGATCTGGTGGTCAACCCTGCAGGTGCATTTCTCCCGGGCAATCAAGGCCAGGCGGAGAAGCGATTCAAGCAGTATTTGGAGAGGCACGGCACCGTTTTCAACAACCTCTACAGCTTCGCCAACGTCCCGCTCGGCCGTTACCGGACCTGGCTCGAGCAGTCGGGGAATCTCGAACACTATTTTAAGACCCTTTTCGAACGTTTCAATTCGGCTACGGTCGAAGGTCTCATGTGCCGCTCACTGATCTCCGTGTCATGGGACGGCACCCTCTATGACTGCGACTTCAACATCGCCGCAGGACTTCCTCACGGGTCCGCGAAAATCCATGTCTCGTCCATAGCAGGCTCTCCCGAAGAGGGCGTTGTGATCGCAACCGGCGACCACTGCTACGCCTGCACGGCAGGGGCGGGCTTTACCTGAGGGGGAACGATTACAGCCCGGGCCGGGCTGTGTGATCCTGTGGTGTCCGGAAAGCAACCATGATGAAACCATTGCCTGAAACGGAACGTCATATCCTTTCCGCAGACATCGGCGGAACCAGCAGCCGATTTGCGCATTTCACTGTTGATGAACAGGGGAACCTCGATCTGGTTTCGCTTGTCTGGTTGCAAACCGCCGCAGCGTGTTCATTCACTGAACTTCTGAAAAATCTGCGGGAGAGCGACTTTCCATTCAACCCGAGGAAAGCCGATATCGTCGGCATTGCCGTTGCGGGACCGATCACGGGAGGCGTAATAGGCAATCCACCGAATATCCCGTGGGAAGTAGACATCACCCACGCCGAGCATGATTATGGATTCCGGCGGGCCATCCTGATCAACGACTTTGTGGCACAGGCCTTTTCCTGTATTTCGCCCATCGGCCAGTCCGCCGAGATCATCCTGGCCGGCAGGCCTGAACCGCTCTCGACGATCGCCGTGATCGGGGCGGGAACGGGGTTGGGCAAGGCCATGCTTGTCCCGGACAAAAAGGGCGGCTACAGCGCCGCTCCTTCGGAAGGGGCTCATGCCTCTTTCCCTTTTATCGGCGAGAAGGAATTTGTCTTTCAGCGTTTTTTGATCAGCGCCCGGCAGATCCATTACGCAACATATGATCACGTGGTCTCCGGAAGCGGATTGACTGCCATTCATGAATTTCTTACAGGCGATCATCTGGCGCCTGCTCAAATTGCGGCGCAGTTTTCACACCGTCCCGAGACGCTTGAATGGTTCTCAAAATTCTATGGCCGGGCATGCCGAAATTTTGCGCTCGAAACCCTCTCCCGCGGCGGCCTCTACATCGCAGGCGGTGTCGCCGCCAAGAATCCCGTGATCGTTCGCATCGACTCTTTTAAAAACGAATTTTTAGATTCCGCTGCGATGAGCAATGTCCTTGCCAAACTGCCGGTGTTTCTCATCAATAACCGGAACAGCGGGCTCTGGGGTGCGGCCATGAAGGCCGCCGGGACATTGGCCATGGATCTGTCATAAGAATCAATCAATCGGACGGAAGGTTTGTGATTCTTTGGAAAAGAGACGCTTGGGATGTTATTGGCAATGGGGGCGGATCATGGAGGGTTCTGTTGTGAGTTTTCTGGGTTTTCCCGTGCTCCGCAAATGAACTTCATCCGAGGGTATGCACCGAAATGGGTAAAGGCGGTTCACAAAGAAATTGAAAGAATGGGAGGCACAATAAACGGATGACGAAAATCGACGAGCTCTGTATCAACACCATAAGGATGCTCTCCATAGATATGGTCCAGGAGGCAAACTCCGGTCATCCGGGCTTGCCAATGGGTGCAGCCCCCATGGCCTACGCGCTCTGGAGCAGATTCCTCAAGCATCACCCCGGGAACCCGAAATGGCCCGACCGCGACCGCTTTGTGCTCTCGGCAGGCCATGGCTCTGCGCTCCTCTATTCTCTTTTACATCTCACCGGGTATGATTTATCCTTGGAAGAATTGAAACGGTTCAGGCAATGGGGAAGTAAAACTCCGGGCCACCCCGAGTTTGGGGAAACTCCGGGAGTTGAAAGCACGACAGGCCCACTGGGACAGGGCTTCCCCAACGCGGTCGGCATGGCGATCGCAGAACGTTCTTTGGCTTCAAGGTTTAATCGTCCAGGTTACGACATTGTAGATCACTACACGTACACCGTGGTGAGCGACGGCGATCTCATGGAAGGCGTGGCCTCTGAAGCCGCTTCCATCGCCGGGCACCTCAAACTGGGAAAGCTTATTTGCCTGTATGACAGCAACCGCATTACCCTCGCCGGAGAGACCCGGCTCACGTTTACCGAGGACGTGCTCAAACGCTTTGATGCCTACGGTTGGCATGTCCAGTCCGTTGAAGATGGAAACGACATTGATGCCATTTCCAGGGCAATCGCCTCGGCTCGCGCTGAAACGTCTCGTCCTTCCCTCATCTCCGTGATAACCCATATCGGCTACGGCAGTCCCAACAAACAGGACACGTTCGAAGCACATGGATCTCCGCTGGGTCCCGATGAGGTCATTGCCACAAAGAAAAATCTCGGGTGGCCCCTGGAGCCAAAATTTCACATCCCCGACGAAACCCTCCGTATATTCAGGGAGGCGCTGGAAAATGGGATCCAGCGTGAAGCGGAATGGAAGGCCGCGATGGCATCCTACGGAAAGGCTTATCCGGAGTTGATGCCCGATTGGAATCAGGTGTTCAATGCCACGCTCCCGGAGGGTTGGGACAAGGAAATTCCGGTATTTCCTCCCGACACGAAGGGGCTGGCCACGCGCTCTGCCGGCGGTCAAGTGATGAATGCCATCGCTCTGCATCTCCCTTCGCTCATCGGTGGTTCTGCCGACTTAAACCCTTCGACAAATACCTCGTTGAAAGGCAAAGGGAATTTTCAATGTGCGGGATCCGGTGATGAGTCCGTTCAAGGCTCGGTATCGGGCCCATGGGGGTATGGAGGGGCAAACGTGGCCTTTGGTGTACGAGAACATGCTATGGGAAGTATGTTGAATGGAATGGCCCTCCACGGCGGATTGCTTCCTTACGGAAGCACCTTTTTTGTTTTTTCAGACTATATGAAACCCGCCGTCCGGCTTTCCGCCTTGATGAAACTTCACGTCATCTATGCTTTTACTCATGACTCGATCGCCCTCGGGGAAGACGGGCCGACCCATCAGCCGGTGGAGCATCTTTCCAGTTTAAGGGCCATCCCGGGCCTGACCGTTATCCGGCCTGCCGACGCCAATGAAACTGCGGAGGCATGGAGGATAGCGATTCGAAAGAAGGAAGGACCGGTGGCTCTGATCCTGACCAGGCAGGCCATCCCCGTGATCGACAGGGACACGTTCTCTCCGGCCGGCGGCCTTGCCAGAGGCGCTTACATACTTGCCGATTCCGCCCCGCTCGAGACAGAGATCATCCTGATTGCCACCGGTTCAGAGGTTCATCTTGCCCTGGATGCGTATCAAAAGGCGCGGACCGAGGGGATTGGTGCGCGTGTTGTCAGTATGCCCTCTTGGGAACTGTTCGAGCAACAGCCGGAAGATTATCGTAATGAAGTACTTCCTCCCGATGTCACGGCAAGGATATCCATTGAGGCAGGCTCAACGCATGGCTGGCATCGATATATTGGAATGGACGGCGTAGCTGTGGGAATCGACCACTTTGGCGCATCCGCACCCGGGAAAATACTGCTCGAAAAGTTCGGTTTTACACCTGAAAATATCCTGAGCAAGGTCAAGACTCTTTTGGCGGGAAAGAAGAACGAATGATCATCGCGATTGCTGCGGACCGCGGTGGAAGTTGCCGCCGGAGCAAACAGGGAAGGCGATTTCCATGACAAAACTGTATGAGCTTGCCGCACTCGGCCCAGCCGTCTGGTTGGACTATATCTGTCGCGCCTTCGCCTCCTGGACGTGCGCCCTTACCTGAAGCCACACGGGAAGGAATTTTCTGTTCTCCGCCGTTCCCTTCAGAATGAGCTTCTGATCCGGAAATACCCTGCGCTTGTCAATGCTGACGCCGCACACAATGCCGGCCGGGCTCCACTGGGTCCAGAGTTTTGCCCCGGCGAGGAGGCAGAAAAGAATGAGGGACAACACCGTGAGCTCCCGCTGGCGAGTAGCGCAACCAGAAGGAGTTCGATGGAATGCTCTTTTCCGACAATCACATGGGATACGTTTTCCATGATCCTTTTACACAGATCAAAATGCACCATCAGACCTTTCGAAACGATGTTTATGACCGGCCGGAACCCATGTTCAGGGGAGTCAGGGTAGGGGAGGCGGCCCTGTCTGTCAAGGAGATTTTGTCACAACCTGTCCTGTTGGGAGGACGAACGGATCGGTTTTGGGCGATGATTGATTATTGCCATGAAAAAGGGTAGAGTGCCGCCATGGCGAAATTGACCCTGGAGGAGTGGCTCGCGAGGGCCGAAAAGGACCGGCGGTTCATGGAGAACGTCCGGGCGATCCGGAAGATCCCCGCCCGCCCGGGCGCGTTTGCGGACTATCCGGTCTGGGTCCATCCCTCGTTGCGGAAGGTCCTTGCCGAGCGGGGGATGGGGCGGCTCTACAGCCACCAGGCGAAGGCGGTGGATCTCGTCCGGACGGGGCAGAGCGTCGTCCTCGTCACGCCGACGGCGAGCGGCAAGACCCTCTGTTACAACCTGCCGGTCCTCCAGAAGATCCTTGAGGAGCCGGCGACCCGGGCCCTTTACCTCTTCCCGACCAAGGCCCTCGCCCAGGACCAGATGCACGAGATCCACAGCCTGATCGGCGAGATGAAGGCGGACATCAAGACCTACACCTACGACGGGGACACGCCCGACGACGCCCGCCAGGCGATCCGTCGGCAGGGCCACGTGGTCGTCACGAACCCCGACATGCTCCACGCCGGGATCCTCCCCCACCACACGAAGTGGCAGAAGCTCTTCGCGAACCTCCAGTACGTGGTCATCGACGAGCTCCACGTCTACCGGGGGGTCTTCGGCTCCCACTTGACGAATGTGCTCCGGCGTCTGGTCCGGATCTGCCGGTTCTACGGCCGCGACCCGGTCTTCATCTGCTGCTCGGCGACGGTCGCCAATCCCAAGGAGCACGCGGAGCGGCTCCTGGAGCGCTCGGTCGCCCTC
>CAYSSF010000164.1:0-217 GCA_964433455.1 uncultured Syntrophaceae bacterium | reverse complement strand
GCATCCGCCAGTCCGCACTGACGCCGGTCCGGAAGGTAGCCGTGCAACTGATCGAGAACGGCATCCAGACGATCGTCTTTGCCACGAGCCGCCTGAATGTCGAGGTCCTGACGAAATACCTCAAAGATCAATTCTCCAAGGGAAAACCGGTCGACACCCAGTTTGTCACCGGCTACCGCGGGGGATACCTCCCCAACCTCCGCCGGCAGATAGAGGC
>CAYSSF010000163.1:0-9016 GCA_964433455.1 uncultured Syntrophaceae bacterium | reverse complement strand
AACAGAGCGGAGTGCCAGGCAAACAGACGTTCCTCGGTCAACGGATCGGCAAAATGGCCGGTGGCATCGAGCATCATTTCCACAACCCCGTCGACATGACGGTCAACGGGTATCAGTCCGCCGATATCGAGTCCCAGTCTGCGGGCGATAGAGGACCGCACCTGGTCTTTATCCAGCTTTTCACCTTCGATTTCGCTGGATTTGAGAACATCCTCGGTCAGCGTTTGCAGTACGGCTTCACTGCGGAGCGAAAAACCCAACCCCTCCATACGCCCGATGAGCCGTCCCTGCCGATGACGTACGCCGGCAAGCTGCCCTGCCAGCCGCTCCCGGCTCCAGGTCAGTTTCGGCCAATCCTTGCTGTTGTGGATATAGTTCATCATTCTCCGACGCTCCTTGGTGATATTATGCCGCGCATTCGCCGCATAAAGCAAGAACAATCTCCGCATTTGTTGCGTCGAATAAGGCCGCTATTCACCGCAGGTCAAACAAGAGGCATCTCAGGCGTTCGATGTCCTTCTTGGCCATTTGGACACTCCATGACACGATTGGAGGAAGATGGTGGGTAGCGAGACCGATGACTCGAACTCGCACGTGGTACCCTGGCTTGGCGGATAATGGATTGGCGCGTGCCTGTACGTAGTTCGGAAGTATCCCCATCTTCGCGGGTTTTCGTTGCTGAGGACCTGCGCCATGGATGGCGCGCCTATGGTTCTTCCCGCTCCCGCCAATGACGGTAGGTGTTCATCCGTGCCAGCGACTTCACGGCCCGCTCCGGTGTCAGAAAAGAGACCCCTTTGTACGGACTTCCCTCGACGTCCATAATGGTGCGGGCGTTCTCATCCGGCAGCAGATTCACCCCGAGGATCGGCTTGCCGGACTTCTCCATCAGATGGACCATATGGATCGTAAACCGGTTTTCGAATTCGACCAGCGCCCCCGGAATGGCATCGAGGAATTTCCGGTCCATCACCGGATCCACTTCCTGGATCGAGCGGATCATCTGCTTGACGGAAGCCATTCGCCCGAGGATCCCCAGATGGAGCACCGCATCGCACCCCTCCCACTTCACCAGTTCCTCCATCACCCGCATCGCGACCCTGGGATCGAACTTGCCGACGAGATCGATGGGGTTTGACCGGCTCCAGTACGGGGGGAGAAGCTGATCGATCCGCGAAATCAGATCCGGCGGGAGATCGGGGATCGTGAGTCCGTTTTCCACACAGAGATCGGAGGCGACGACCCCCCAGCCGCCGCCCAGGGTCATCAAGCCGACCCGGTTGCCGCGGGGAAGCGGAAGGGAGGAAAAGACCGCCGACAGGTCGAGGAGGTCCATCGGCTGCTCCGCAACGACGATCCCCGCCTGTCTCGCGGCGGCGTCGAAGACCCTCAGGTTGGAGGCGAGCGCCCCGGTATGGCTCGCGGCGGCGCGGTTTCCCGCCTGCGTGCGGCCCCCCTTGAGCAGCACGACGGGCTTCTTGCGGCCCACACGCCGGGCGGATTCGAAGAAACGGCGGCCGTTCTTGACGCTTTCCAGATAGAGGACGACCGTCCTCGTCAGTTCGTCGACCTCGAACGCCTCCATGTAGTCCTCGATCGTGATCATCGCCTCGTTTCCCGAACCGCAGAAGGCGCGGATGCCGATTCCCTCATGTTCGGCAAAGCCGAGGAGCTGCACTCCGAGGTTCCCCGACTGGGAGACCAGCGTGGTGGTGCCCGGCTTCGGAAGGACGTTCGAGCCGCAGCAGAACAGGGCATCATGGGGATTGCAGATCCCCATCGTGTTGGGACCGAGGATCAGGATGCCCGCCTCCCGCGCCTGCCGGACCAGTTCTTCCTCCAGGCGCCGCCCCAGGGCGCCTGTTTCGGCAAAGCCGGAGGTGATTAGCAGCATGTTCCGGATCCCCTTTTCCTTGAATTGCGGGATCAGGTCGAGGATCTTTTCCGCCGGGATCGTAACGACGGCCAGATCGACCGGACCGGGAATTCCGCTGACCGCTTTGAACACCGGCCGGCCTGCGATCTCCCCGCCCTTTGCGTTGACCAGATAGACCGGCCCCTTGAATCCGCCCGCTGCCACATTGCAGAAGAGCATGTATCCCCATTTGGCAAACGTCCCGGAGGCGCCGACAAAGGCGATGGAACGGGGATAGAACAGTTTCGCGATGGCGACCGGATCGACAGGCGGAACGGCTGTGTTTATCGAGGGGCGGTCGCCCAGGATGACGAGGGCGTCTACCGCCGTGGCCTGCCCGTCCGGACCGACCAGCAGCGGGTTGATGTCTACCTCCGTCACCTCCGGAAACTCGAGACCGAGGCGGGAGAGTCCCGTCAGGGTTCGGACAAGCCCTTCCTGAACCACTGCCGGTTCGCCGCGGAACGGCCCGAGGAGCTTCCGTGAACGGAGCTCATCGATCATCTCTCCGGCCTCTTTTTCATCGACGGGTGCAATGCGGAAGACCACATCATCCAGCGCCTCGGTGAAGATGCCGCCGAGGCCGAACATGACGACCGGACCGAACTGGTCGTCGAGGAAAAGACCGGTGACAAACTCCCGCCGACCGGAGAGCATCGGCTGAATCAGATATCCTTCCAGATCCACCCCCGCCGACCCGGCCACCGCCACCGCCGCCTGCCTCACCTCCCCGCCGTGCCTGAGATTCAGACGGACGAGCCCCCGCTCCGTCTTGTGCGTCAGTCTGGTCCCGAGCCCCTTCAGCACGACAGGAAATCCGATCTCCTCCGCCTTGGCCGCGGCCTCCTCCGGCGTGGCCGCGACGGACTCCGTCACAACCGGCACGCCGAATTGTCTCAAAAGCTCCTTCGATTCCGCCTCGGTGAGGGCAGTCCGTCCCTCCGCCTTCGCCTTCCGGATCAGTGCCGCTGCATCCATGCCATCTCCCTCATGATGATGACCACCCCTTTTCGGGCGGCTTTTTTTCGCAAGCAAAACTTCTACCACACGCCGGAAATGAGTATAAATCTCATATCGCGGCGGTTCCCTTACTTCCGATACGACAACAGCGTCTCGTAGAAGTGAGGCGTGGACGAACCGAGAACGAGGGGCTCCACCTGCTGGAAGAGTTCTTCCCTGTCGTCGCTCAGGTGCATGTCCATGAAGGTTTCCTTCGATTCATGCTCGACCACCGCCGCATAGCGGCTGCCGCCGTCGATCGGTCCGAGGAGCGTCCGGGAGATGAATCCCGGATGTTTGGCGAAGACCCGGCTGGAATGGTGGAACCACTCCCGGAAGGTCTCCTCCTTTCCCGGCTTCGGAGGCGCAAAATCGATCAGATTGACAAACGTCCCCGGCTTTTCCGACAGCACGGAGTCCCGGTCCGGATCGTCCGCCAGCGGCGTCTTGATCACGAGAAAAACCAGTGGATTCGTGGATTCGTTCCGGATTCCCATCATCGCACCCTTCGGGATCCGGAGGAGTTTACCCGACCGGATCCGAACGCTTTCGCCCTCCGCGGAGAAGACCCCCTCCCCGTGAACCACCTGAATGGTCACCGGGGCGTCTGCCCTGTGGATGGGCACCTCCTTCCCCGCCTCCAGACCGACCTGACGGATCTTCAAATTCGGTTCATCCACGAGTGCCGCCACGCCGCGTCCTTCATGGCTGAACACCTCCCTGCTTTTGAGATCGATCACATCCATTTTTTGCCTCCAATCCAGACCGCAACCGATATTCAAGGCAGCCTCTTCCCCTCCAGCGCAATCTCCTCGAGGCCCTGCCGGTCGAGGATACGGATCTGCGCTCCCCGTGACCGGATCAACCCCCGACGGTTCAACTTGGTGAGAATCCGGGAGAGGGTCTCCGGAATCGTCCCCAGCAGCGCGGCAAGCTGACCCTTGGAGACATCCAGATTCACCGTTCCTTTGTCGTCCCGGCCACTCAGGTAGAGCAGGTATTTGGCAAGCCTGCCGGGAACCTCCTTCAGCGACAGATCTTCGATGAGTCCCGCGAACTGCCGGAGGCGTTTCGACAACTGCGCCATCATGTTCAGGGCAAGGGTCGGATCCTTCCGGATAAGGCCGACAAAAGCCGCTCGCGGAAAGAAAAGAACCGTTGACGGAAGCGTGGCCACGGCATCCGCCGGAAATCCCTGGCCGGTAAAAACAGAAACCTCGCCAAACGAGTCCCCCGAACCGCAGAAGTGCAGGATCTGCTCCTTCCCCTCCGGGGAAATCTTGAAAATCTTTACGCGGCCAGCGCAGACCACGTAAAATCCGGTTCCCTCATCATCTTCAGAGAAAATCCGTTCACCTTTCCGATAGGATCGTTTTATACCGATCCGGGACAGCGCGTCGTACTGCGCCTGCAACAGACCGCTGAAAAGGGATATTCTGGCCAGTTGTCCGGGTGTCTCCTCCATTGAGAGCTCCTCTGGATAAATTGTTTACACATCTCCTTCACTTATGTCAAATTTCTTTTCGGAATATTCTTCGAGAAACCTGTCAAGGCCCTCGTTAGTGTTGACAGGACGGGCAGAACCATGTCCCCCGTCCACCCTGGGCGATCCGTTCGATTCGGCCTTCGCAACGCAGGCAGATTTGACCCTGTCGCGCATAAACCGCGAGATGGTCCTGATTCGTGCCGGTACATCCGAAGAGATCCCGCCAGTCCGAGACCGTCGTTCCGCGGCAGGCGATGGCCCGTTCGAGGATCGAGCCGGTGACCTTTGCCACCGTCCGCCATTCCACCGGCGACAGATCGGACGAGGGTCTCCGGGGATCGATCCCCGCCGCAAAGAGGATCTCGCAGGCGTAGATGTTTCCGATTCCGGCGATCAGCCGCTGATCCATCAGAAAAGATTTCACCGGAAGCCGCCGCGTCCGGGCGATCTGATGGAGACGGCGAGCCGAAAGCCCTGTGAGAGGATCCTCCACAAGCGCAGGGCTGCTCTCCGCCGGTTTCACGGTGAAGGTCGCAAAGCGGCGAGGATCAATGAGGATAAGCGTCCCGGCCGGAAAAGCGATCACCATACGGCTGTACGCAAAAGGAGGGGGGGCGCACCCGATTCTTCCGGAATCGTTCAACGGTTCCGCCGTATTGACCTTATGGACCCCGGAGCGCAGCGGAACGCCGCCCTTCTGCCAGAAAAGCCTTCCGGACATCCGGAGATGAATCTCTGCGGTCAGATCGCCGCTGATGCAGAGCTGTAAGAACTTTCCCCGGCGTTTTACGGTTTCAACCCGCCGTCCGACCAGCCCCTCGATTTTCCCCAGCCGGGCATCGAGGATCTCGATTCCGAGAATCTCCTCACCCGGCAGGACGGTTTTCAACTGTCGACAGAGGGTTTCGACCTCGGGAAGTTCCGGCATCGTATGTTCTCCTCGAATCGGGAATAGGCGGCAGTGCGTCGGCCCGCGCGCCCCTGTCTGCCGTGCGATTCTAACCGACGGTGTCACCTTGTCAAGAAGAAAAGGGAGTGGCTGTAATCATGCCTTTCCCTTCCCGCAAAAACAGGAAATAAAATTTCCTGTTTTCCAATAACAGGAACCACAGGGTCCGTATCTATATAATTATTTAATAATAGTACGTTATGGTGTATTTTTGTTCAAAGGCCCATTTCTCGAAAAATATTTCAGCCAATAAAGGAACTTTCAGTTCCGCTTTTAATGGGGGCATTTTATAAAAAGATATTTAATAACGGGTTGTTGCGTCGATGGCACGATCTTCCCATATATTGTTGCATCGTTTGTCCGGCGGACGGCTTCCGGAAACGGCCATCACCGTGATTTGGGCAAAGATCATTTGCAACACCTGAAAGATCATCTTCCGCCTGCGAGAGGGGGCCGTGGTGGCGGGAAAGCAGCGATGGACAAACGGCAAGGATGATGCGACATGGCTACGCCCAAGGGAAATACGGTCACCCTGACAGGAATCGTCATCCCGGCGGACTGGAACGACCGGCAGGAAGTGATTGCTGCGGCCCTTGCCACAGCGGATGAAAGGGAGTACCGGATCTGCATGACGAAAAAGGGGAAAGAGCTTCTGGGTGCTCTCCAGCGCGAAGTCGAGGCGACCGGTGTCTTGGATCGGGATGAAAAAGGCAGGAGTCTCATCACCGTCAAACGTTATATGATCAAGTAAACAAAAAGGATTACGGCCATGCCGCCCGAGAGAAATAATCTATTGACAGACCCCTTCAGAAGGAGTAGATGCTCGGCAAAAATGAACAGGGATGGTTGCATCATGACATTTGCTTACAAAATACAGAGATCCGGACGACAGTGACGATTTCCAACAGAAAGAGAGGTTTCGTCCTCTCTTTTTGAGCATTCAGAATAGAAGGAGGCATCAAACAGATGGAAAGTGAGACACTATTTGTGGAGGAGGCGGAACCTCCAGGTAGTAGGACCGGCAACGGTCTGCAACTTTACAATGAACACGTAGGCGCACCCCTGGACACCCTCTTCCCCCTCGCTGCGGTTCCGGCCAGACCGGCGCCGAGACTGTCCGTTTTCAGCGACAGCAGGGCGGGGGCCTTCCGAAAGCGTTTTTTCCCCGAGACAACCCTCAAGGAATGGAACGACTGGCATTGGCAGCTTCGCAACCGGATCCGCGACGCGGAGACGCTGGGGCGAATGATCCGCCTGTCGGAGGATGAGCTCCACGCGATGATCGGCGCGGCCGGCGCGATCCCACTCGCAATCACCCCCTACTACATGAGCCTGATCGATCCGTGGAACCCGCGTCAGGCGCTGCGTCGGACGGTCGTTCCCACCGTGCACGAACACTTCCGCAGCGGCGGCGAGGCGGATGATCCGCTTCACGAGGATGAGGACAGTCCGCTTCCCGGGATCGTCCACCGCTATCCGGACCGCGTCCTCTTTCTGGTGACCGGGATCTGTTCGACCTACTGCCGGTACTGCACCCGGTCGCGGATGGTCGGCCAGCAGGCCAACCACTGCCAGAACACCGAACAGTGGGAAAAAGGGATCGCGTACATTGCGGCTCACCCGGAGATCCGGGATGTCCTCCTCTCGGGCGGAGATCCATTGACCCTGGCCGACGAGCAACTGGAGTGGCTGCTCGCACATCTGCAAAGGATTCCGCATGTGGAGATGATCCGGATCGGCACGAAGGCGCCGGTCGTCCTCCCGCAGCGGATCACGCCCGCGCTGGTGAAGATGCTCAAACGGTATCACCCGCTCTGGATCAGCATCCACACGGCCCATCCGGATGAGTTGACCCCGGATGCCGCCCGTGCGTGCACACGCCTTGCCGATGCGGGGATCCCTCTCGGAAGCCAGACGGTCCTGCTTTCCGGGATCAACGACGACGTGGCGACCATGAAGCGTCTTGTCCACGGTCTGCTGAAGATCCGGGTCAAGCCCTACTACCTCTACCAGTGCGATCCCATCCCCGGTTCGTCCCATTTCCGGACCCCGGTCTCCAAGGGGCTGGAGGTGATCCGGGGCCTCCGGGGATTCACGACCGGCTATGCGGTGCCGACCTACGTCATCGACGCCCCGGGCGGCGGCGGGAAGATCCCGCTTCTGCCGGAATATGTCGAGGGACGCGAGGAGGGCGACCTGCTCTTGCGCAACTATGAGGGGAAGCTCTTTCGCTACCCGGACTGCCCGACCACAGAAGGCGTTATCCACTGAGAAAAATCTCCCCTGTCATCCTTCGACCCGTTCAGGATGGATGACAGGGGTTTCTTTAAGGATCATGATGAGGGAAAAACGTGAAGATCGGCATCACCTACGACCTTCGGGATGATTACATCGCCGAGGGCTATACAGAGGAAGAAACGGCGGAGTTCGACCATCCGCTGACGATCGACGCGATCGAAGAGGCGCTCAGCGATCTCGGTTACGAGACGGACCGGATCGGCCACATCCGCGCGCTGGCCCGGCGCCTCGTCGCCGGCGACCGATGGGATCTCGTCTTCAACATCGCCGAAGGGCTCTTTGGGTTCGGCCGCGAGGCGCAGGTCCCGGCTCTCTTGGACGCATGGGGGATACCGTACACCTTTTCCGATCCGCTGGTGCTTTCACTAACGTTGCACAAGGGGCTGACGAAGCGGGTGATCCGCGACCTCGGCATCCCGACGCCGGATTTCGCCGTCGTAGAGAGGCCGGAGGAGATCACGGCAGTGACGCTCCCTTTTCCGCTCTTTGCCAAGCCGGTTGCCGAGGGGACCGGGAAAGGGGTCACCGCCGCTTCGAAGATCGTCGACCCGGCGGGACTCGACCGAGTCTGCCGTGAATTGCTGGCGGTTTTCCGGCAGCCCGTCCTCGTCGAAACCTTCCTGCCGGGCAGGGAGTTTACCGTCGGGATCATCGGGACCGGCGCGGAGGCATTTGCCCCCGCGGTGATGGAGGTTCATCTGACGGAAAAGGCAGAGAAGGAGGTCTATTCTTACGCGAACAAGGAGGATTGGCACGGGAGAATCGACTACCGCCTCGCAACGGACGCAATGGCACAGGCAGCCGCGGAAACGGCGCTGGCCGCCTGGCGCGGTCTCGGCTGCCGCGACGGAGGGCGGATCGACCTGCGCGCCGACGCGAGTGGAATCCCCCATTTCATGGAGGTGAACCCGCTTGCGGGTCTTCGCCCCGACCATTCCGATCTCCCGATCCTCTGCGGACTGGCGGGGATGTCTTATCGGGAGCTGATCGCCGGGATTATGCACGCCGCCCTCCGCCGAAAATCATGACCGTGGAAGAAAACCGGGCGCTGACCTCCGGATTAAAATTATTATGAAGATCGCGATCATGCATGGGGAGGTGGCGTCCGACGCGGGACGGGACGAACAGGATGTCCTCACGCAGGTCGATTTCGTCTCTCGTGGCCTTGCCGCCCTGGGCCATGAGCCCGTCGCCGTACCCGTTTCGCTGAACCTCGCCGCGGCCGCTGAGAGGCTCGCGGCGCTGCGGCCCGCCCTGGTCTTCAACCTTGTAGAGACGATTGCCGGAAAGGGGAACCTGATCCATCTCGTTCCCGCCCTCCTCGACGCGCTGAAGATCCCCTATACCGGTGCAGGGGCGGAGACGATGA
>CAYSSF010000162.1:235-9114 GCA_964433455.1 uncultured Syntrophaceae bacterium | reverse complement strand
CCGGATTATCCAGAATCAGGAAGACGCCCGCAAAATAAAGGATGAGAAACTGGATTACCTGAAGGCCATTCAGGAGGGCACGATCCGGACGACGCCGCAGAAGAAATCGGAGGCCAAGGAGAAGGAATGACCGCGCCGTTGGGTTCTTCAACCGCTGAAAAACAGATCGACCTGCCGGATGCCGCACAGGACGACGCCGACTTTGTCGACCATCCGGTCCTGAAGGGGGCCCAGTCCGAAAAGGCGCTGCTCGCAGCCCTGAGCAAGAAGTACGGCATTCCGTTCTGGGAGCAGCTTCCCACGGACCACATCGACACCGGATTCACAGCCCTTTTCTCGATCCAGTACCTGAAGAAGCAGAAGATGGTTCCGCTCGATACGCCGCAGGGATTTGTCGTAGCGGTCAACGACCCGGCCAATTTCCAGGCGGCGGACGACCTTTGCCGCCTCCTCGGCCTGCCGGAGCGGCCGCTGGTCCTTGCGACGCAGGAGGCGATCCAGGCCGCCATCAACCTCGCCTACGACTTGAGCCGGAGCACGGCCAAGGAGTTCTTCCAGGAGATGAACGAGGAGTCGACGGACAGCCTCATCTCCGAGATCGAGGAGACCGGCGATCTCCTCGACGAGACGAGCGACGCGCCGATCATCAAGTTGGTCAACCTCCTCCTCTCCGGGGCGATCAAGGACCGGGCAAGCGATATCCACATCGAGCCCTACCAGGCGAGCGTCAAGGTCCGCTACCGGATCGACGGCATCCTCTACGACATCCTGAGCCTGCCCCGGAAGATCCATTCGCCGCTCGTGTCGCGCGTGAAGATCATGGCGAAGCTGAACATCGCCGAGAAGCGCCTTCCCCAGGACGGCCGGATCGAGATCAAGGTCGCCGACCGGAGCGTCGACATCCGCGTATCCACCATCCCGACCGCCTTCGGGGAGCGGGTCGTTCTGCGGCTTCTCGACAAGACCTCGTCGATCCTGATGCTCTCCGACCTCGGGATGGACGAGCGGAAGGTCGGCATCTTCAACGGGCTGATCAAGTCCCCCTACGGGATCATCCTCGTCACGGGGCCGACGGGGAGCGGCAAGACGACGACCCTCTACGCGGCGCTGACGAGCATCAACTCCCCCGCGGTGAACATCATCACGATCGAGGACCCGATCGAATACCAGATCGACGGGATCGGCCAGATCCAGGTGAATCCGAAGATCGACCTCACCTTCGCCCAAGGACTCCGCTCGATCGTCCGCCAGGACCCGGATGTCATCCTCGTGGGTGAAATCCGCGACCGCCAGACGGCGGAGATCGCGATCCAGTCGTCGCTGACCGGTCACCTCGTCTTCTCCACCCTCCACACGAACGACGCGGCGAGCGCCGTGACCCGGCTGATCGATATGGGGATCGAACCCTTCCTCGTCACGTCGTCGGTGATCGCGATCATCGCCCAGCGGCTCGTACGGGTCCTCTGCCCGAAATGCAAGGAGGCCTACACCCCCGACGACGAATCACTGATCAACCTGGGGGTCGACAAGAAACAGTTGGACAGCCATCCCCTCTACCGGAAATGCGGCTGCACCGCATGCATGAATACCGGATACCGAGGCCGGACGGCGATCTTCGAGATCCTCATTCTGGACGACCCGCTCAAACGGCTGATTCTGAAGACCTCCGACGCGAATCAGATCCAGGACGAGGCGATGAAGCGGGGGATGACGAACCTTCTGGCCGACGGCGCCAGGAAAGTCCTGGAAGGGACGACGACGATCGAGGAGGTGTTCCGTGTGACCCGGATCATCAAACGGGAGACGGACCTCGAGGCCTGAGTCGAGATTCTCTCCGGAGGGGAACGAACTTGACAATTTCCGCAACCTCTCATAGAGATGGAAGAAACTTTTGACGGATAAGGCATGACCAGGAAACGTAACGGCGGGGAAAGGATAGGCACGGACGGTTCGGGCGGACGTCTCTGGTGCGGTGCGTTCATTCTGCTGCTCTTTCTTTCCTCCACCATTCTCACGGCCTCTCCCGCCTGGGGAACGGAGTTGCGCATCCCCGACCTGACGGGGAGATCCGGCCAGGAGGTCCGGGTGCCGCTCGTGATCGACCAGACCGCAAACCTTGCCGGTGTGAAGCTGATCCTCCATTACAACAAAGAACTGCTGACATTCCGGGAGGGCGTCAAGTCGCAGAGCACCCAGTCGCTGATGCACATCATCAACGACAAGACTCCGGGAAAACTGATCATCGTCATGGCGGGCGCCCGCGGCATCCAGGGCAAGGAGATGACCATCCTGACGCTCACCTTTGCGGTCAAGAAGGGGTTGACCGGAAATCAGACGACGGCGATCGAGGCGCCGGAGGTCCAACTCATGGGCGATGATCTGAAGGAGATCGAATGCAGGGTCAAAACCGGCACAATTGTGATTCTTCCGTAATAACGCTTCTTTAAAGAGAAAGCCCCACGGGGCAGTGAGGGAAGAAGATGACTCGTCCCGAAATCCTCTTGAAGCAGGTTCCATTGTTCCGGTCTCTTCGGGCCGAGGACAGCCAGCATATTGCGGCGCTTCTCCAGAAACAGACCCTCCGCAAAGGAGATGTCCTTTTCCGGAAGGGGGAGGAGGGTCACTCCCTCTACATGATCACCGCCGGGAAAATCAAGATCCTCCGCCAGTCACGGGACGGGGATGAGGTCATCCTGGCGCTGCTCTCATCCGGCGATTTCTGCGGCGAGATGTCCCTGCTCGACGGCCTTCCCCGCTCCGCCGCCGCCGTCGCCGCCGAGGAGACACAGCTTTACGGCCTGAACCGGAAGGATTTTATCGCTTACGTGAT
This sequence comes from uncultured Syntrophaceae bacterium, assembly GCA_964433455.1. Classification (GTDB taxonomy): domain Bacteria; phylum Desulfobacterota; class Syntrophia; order Syntrophales; family UBA5619; genus UBA5619. The sequence continues at coordinate 6,284 of CAYSSF010000162.1, read as the reverse complement.
GAACAACGAAACGGCGGTGAAGGCCATTCTCGCAGCCCTTTCCAGACGCCTGCGCAAGGCCGATGATTTCCTGGAAGATGTCTTCTTCCTGAACGTCGCCGCGCGGCTCGCCAAGAAGTTGATCGAACTGGCCGGGAACAACGGCTTCCGGGAAGGGGATGGCGGGCCGATCCACCTCAGCGTCACCCAGAAGGACCTCGCCGGCATGATCGGCGCAACCCGGGAGAGCGTCAACAAGGCGCTCCGCTCCCTGCGTGAAAAGAATCTGATCGGCTTTTCGGGAAACACCCTCGTGATCGACAACCTGGAGGTGCTGAAGCGGCGGATCCGGTAACTTCGCTATTGCTTCACCACCGAAGGAGCTATTTTGAGGGCTCCCTTTCCGCCGAGCGTTACGCCCAGGCGGCGGCCGACACCATCGCCACCGGCAAGACGCAACTGTGACAGGTTGCGTATTCCATTCTACCAGGCCGTTTTGACGTGCGGGTAGGTTCTGATTTTTTCATCTTTCGTGACCAGGACTGCGCCCATCGAAACGGCCGTGGCAATGATGATGCGATCCACGGGGTCGTTGTGCAGATCGCCCGGCAACTGGACGGATTTGAGGGCGATGCTGTTGCTGACGGGCACAAAACGAATGGACGGGAGGGCCTCGGAAGCGGCGACCCAGTCGTAGACGCTCATCGTGAGGCGTAATCTTCCCCGTATGACAAGCACGGCAACCTCCCAGGCGCTGATCGACGAAATGTAGATCGCCCTATCCGCTGCCGCCCCATCGACGATGCGCCTTGCCTCTTCCGAGAGGAGCGCCGGGTTGCTGACCCACCAGATCCAGGCGTGCGTGTCGAGAACGATCATTTTAGCGCCTGCCAGTCTTCCGTTGCTGCCGGTTCAGTGGGATCGTCATATTGCAGAACGGAATTGTGCAGGGCTTTGAGGCGATCATCAGGACCGGCTCCAACGGTATAAGGAATGACCTTCAGCACCGGCCGTCCGCGATCGGTAATTACCAGCGTCTCGCCGGTTTCTTCGATCATGCGAAAATACTCCAGTGATTTTGGCTTGAATTGCGACTTCGAGACCATCTGCTCCATATTCTTAACCTCCATAACGGAAAACATATAACCATGGCCATATAACCATGGTCACATTTTATTGTCAACTTTAAATTTCCGACAGCGACGAGATCCGCTTACATTTGTGATACCCGCGAAGTTTGCCGTCATTTGATCTTGATTTCTTGAAAAGTTCCATATATGGATCATTAAAATAAAATATTGATCTGATGTTATATATTTGATACAGGTGATTTTTCGTGGGGGGAGTGAAGATGCTGTTTGCGCTCGGCCGGTCCATCCGGGAGGCAAGAAAAAGACGGGGACTGACCCAGGCGGCGGTTGCAAAAACGGTCGAAATCGGGCGCGCCGCGTTGAGCCTGCTTGAAGCCGGCATGATCCGGGAGATCGGCGTCCGGAAGGTGATCCGGGTGCTGGATTTTCTCGACCTGGAGTTGACGACCCGTCCGCGCGGCGCTCCGCCGACCCTGGAAGAATTGAAAAAGGATATGGAGTCATGAGCAAGCTGAACGTCCGGTTACACGGGGAAAAAGTTGGCGCCCTGGAGGGGCCGGATCCGTATGTTTTCGCTTATGTCCCGGACGCGCCATCATCGCCGGCCGTTTCCCTGACCATGCCTGTCCGTCTGCAGAGCTGGACCGAAAGAGCCCTGCATCCGATCTTTCAGATGAACCTTCCGGAAGGGGCCATGCTGATTGCTATCCACCAGGCGATTGCCAAGATCGCCCGGACCGATGAGCTCGCTCTTCTAAAGATCTTCGGAGGTTATCAGATCGGCCGGAACCGTTTCACGTCGCCGGAGCGGGAACCGTTGCCGGAAGCGTCTTCGGAGACCTTGCACGCGCCTTCCTCAGCCATGCCCGCTTCACCCGCACCATCGGAACTGGAGTCCATCCTCAAGTATCCCGACACGGCGGAACTTTTCCGGGATCTCATGGCGCGTTTTCTCCTCCGGTCGGGGATCTCCGGCGTCCAGCCGAAGGTTCTGATCGACCTTTGGGACAGGGCGACGTTTCGATCATCCTCCTATGTTGTCAAGGCCTGGGGAGACGATTATCCCCAGTTGGCGGCGAATGAGTATTTCTGCATGACTGCGGCCCGCCGGTCCGGCCTTCAGACGCCGGAATTTCACCTCTCGGAGGACGGGCGCCTCTTCGTCATGAAGCGCTTCGATATCGGCGACGACGGGAAAGACCTTGGTTTCGAGGACATGTGCGTGCTGCAGGGGGTCGGTGCGGATCGCAAATACGACAGCACCTACGAGCGGGTCGCCCGGTCCATCGGCCAGTTTGTCTCGCCGCAACGCCGTGCAGGCGCGCAGGAAGCTTTTTTCAAATCCCTCGTTCTGTCGACGGTGCTGCGAAACGGGGACGCCCACCTGAAGAACTACGGCGTCATTTACGAGGACGGGACCGGCGGCGATATCCGCCTTTCCCCGATCTACGACATCGTGACAACCGTCGCCTACATTCCCAGGGACATCCCGGCCCTGTCGCTGGGCGGATCGAAAAAGTGGTGGTTCGGCGATGCGTTGCGCAAATTTGGCGCCGCGCACTGTGGTCTATCCTCGGGAGCGATCCGGGAAATCTTCGACGCCGTAGCGGGAGCGGTTGGTCTGACGAGGAGGGACGTTCGGCAATATGCGGAAGACCGCCCCGTTTTCCGGGATGTGGCGGAGAAAATGGTCGCGGCCTGGGAAATGGGGTTGGCATCGTTGTTCAAGAAAGAGTGAACGGAACGGTTTTCCCACGCTTCCGGACCGCCGGTCTGCGATAGAATTCACAGAAGATATGTGAACTGCGTCACAGTTTCCGCGGGAAAAGCCTTGCATCTGCCGGCGACGTTCGATTAGACTCGCACCCAAAGGGCAAGTTTCTTTTTAAAATGCTGTAAATATCACTGGTGTAAATATAAACCCATCATTGATTTTGATTGGTCTTCGGTTTGCTGAAGGGAGTCCATGCAGGTCTTGATCCACTGGCCATTTAACCCAGGTCGTTTTTAACAGGGAGGTCCATATGTTTGCGAAAAATTTCAGGAAAGCGTTGGCCATCGCCGTGGTCACTCTGACGGCGCTCTTCATCGGTGGAACGGCGACCTTAGCTATGGCTGCGACTACGCCGTATTCGAACGACGCCAATACCGTCTTGCTTGATCACTTTGACGGCGCCACGAGCGCGAGCGTTCTCGCCTATAGCGAGACGGGCGCGACCGACGGGTCTCCAAAGCCTTCGGCGACGCCGAGTTCAGCTTATGTCACAGGTTCCAGCGGGTTGAGCCAGGCTCTGAACCTGAACCCCCCGGAGGGGCAGCCCACTGGATCGGCGACTTACCTCCAGTACCCGGGCGGACAACTCCTGAGCCAGCCCAATGGCACGATCGAGTTCTGGATCTACCTCACGACCTACGGAACGGGTGTGTCTCTGGTAGATCAGGGGCCATACTATGGTTCCAGCGCCGGATGGACATTTGGCATGGGTGTGAATGCGACCGGTCAACTCAGCGCAGGGGCTTGGGCTGCGTTCAACAACATGAACTCAGGCGCAACAACTGTGCCGCTGAATACTTGGACTCATGTGGCCGCCAGCTGGGGTAGCGCCGGCGCCAAGTTATATATCAATGGGGTGCAGGTCGGGAGCGATGCAAATACCGGTATGCCCGCCAGCGGATATGGCGGATCGGTGCTGATCCGCGCCGGGACCCATACGGGCGCCGGAAGCCAGATCGACGAACTGCGCATTTCGAATATCCAGCGGACAAGCTTCTCGGCTTCAGGTATTGCGGGGACGGGGACGCATAACGCAAGCGGGACCTATACATGGAATGCAGGCACGGGCACGTTGGCATTCACTATCACAAATTCGGACTTTATGTGTGATGGGGTGGAGTTAGGCACCGAGACGCAAGCGGGAGTGACAGTAACAGCCACTACCATGACATGGCCGGGTGATATGATATGGACCCGCTCCAGCGGGACTGACGGCGACATTGTTGGAGTATGGGCTTCAACCGACAGCGGGTCAGGGAATTCATATACGCTCACCTTCAATGGCGATGGCACGCTCTCCTTGACCGGGGTTATCATCCAGTGCGGCGGAGGCGATGGGGACCAGAACCCTTCGGCAAACTCTCAGCATTGGGCAAACGGTTATTATGTCCAACTGAACTACCGGGATTCGCCCAAGACGGCGACGGCGGTCACGGTTACCGGTCCCGGTATAACGGATGCGGCGGCGCTTACCTACAACACCGACTTCGGTTCATGGAATTCCTGGACATCGCCCAGCAACCAGGTATACCTCGGGACCGCCTTGCCCACCGGGCTACCCTTCACTTATACGTTTTCAATAACAGATACAAGCACATGGACAGCTACTTCCGATGTATCCTGCTTCCAGGAGTCGTTTGCCACAAATCTTTCCCCAGCAGGGTCGGTTACGGGAACTCCTACCTTCAGTTGGACGGGGTTAGCGGATTCCGGCGCCCGATACGGGGTGGAGCTGAAGGACAGCAATTGGAACAGTGTCTGGAGCCAATACGATATTACAGGAACTTCCATCGTTTATCCCGGCGCTACCCTTACATCGGGGGTAACCTACAATTACCTCGTGAGCATTCAGACCAGCAGCGCCTGCAGCACAGGGGCCTCCTTTGCTCAAGGCAGCTTCACCTACACCGGAACGGGCGGCGGGGGCACGATTGCCTTCTCGGGAATGGTGAGGACGCCGTCCCTGTCGCAGCCGAACGATTCCCTGCCGGTTGTCGGGACCGTCGTTCAGGCCCGCGAGGTGGTCTTCCCTTTGAGTGCGGGGCAAGCCTACGGCGAGACCTCGACCAATGACCAGGGCATTTTCACCATTTCCGGGATCCCATCGACCCCGTCCGTCTTCAGACTCATCATCCCGACGCCTTCGGGGACGAGCTACGTCCCGGTCCTGAGCCAATTCTACAGCTCAGACACGAATATCCAGGCCCTTTTGCCCTATATCCTCTTCACGCCGGAGCAGTATAACGCCTTTGGAAACGCGTCGAACACGGGAATGATCCGAGGCCGCGTCGCCCTCAAGGACAACCCGGCCTCGTTCCTTGCGGGGGCCACGATCGAGGCGCGCCCCTGGACTCCCGGGAATCCGCCAGTCCTGGGCAGCCCGCTGGAGGTTACTTACACGAGCGGAACGGCCACGCAGGCTGACGGCATCTACATGGTCAAGAACGTTCCGACGGGAACCATCGTCCAACTCGTCGCGATGCTGGCCAACCACTCCTTTGGATTCAACCCCGCCCCGATCGTTCCGGTTGCCTCGGGGTTTGTCTCCGAAGCGTCGTTCTTCGCGACGACGGGGCAGCAAAGTCCGTTTAATGCCTATTCCTACCATCAGGAGACATCGTACTTCATCAATATGTTTGTCGACGATCCTTCCCATACCTTTACCGGCGTCACGATCAACGGCCCCGGTCTGGAGGGAGAGGTGAGTCTGGCGTACATCCCAACCAGGGGGCGCTGGGAAATTGCCTCTTCCATCGGCCTCGGCTCGACCCTGCCCACCGGGGAGCGCACCTACAACTTTACGGCAACCACGTCGGCAACGCCCCTCACCGGCTCGAAGACGGTCAGCGTCTACGTGGAGGGGTTTGCGGCCAATCTTCAGCCTTCAGGCGACATCACCGCCCCTCCCGTCTTCTCCTGGACGGGCATTGCCGGAGGAACCGGCTATGCCGTTGTGCTGAATGACCTGACAGCGGGTGCGGGTGTCTGGAACAGCCCGAACCTTGCGGGGAACCAGACCAGCGTTGCCTACAACGGCCCGGCCCTGATCGCGGGGCACACCTACGAGTATACGGTGATTTCGTTGATCAACACGGACGGCAACAGCAACTCCTCCTTCGCCCGGGCACAGTTTACCTATACGGGAGGCTCGACGATCTCCTTCAACGGGATGCTCAAAGATACCAGCGACAATCCGATCGGCGGG
>CAYSSF010000162.1:0-225 GCA_964433455.1 uncultured Syntrophaceae bacterium | reverse complement strand
GCCGCCGTCAACACGACGACGGCGACCGACGGAACGTTCACGCTGCCCTGGCTTCCTTCCGGGACGCCGTTTTCGGTCAAAATGACCGGAAGCGCGGCTTATGTTCCGTCCTACTCCGCGATGATCCAGTCGACGACCAACGTGACCTCCCCCCGGCCTTTCAACCTGTTCACGCCGACCGAGTTGTCGGGGTGGGGCGTGGCAGCCGGCACGGGGGCGATCCGG
>CAYSSF010000161.1:0-9400 GCA_964433455.1 uncultured Syntrophaceae bacterium | reverse complement strand
AGGAGATGAACGGTCATGTCAGGGCATTCCAAATGGAGTACAATCAAGCGAAAGAAGGGCGCGATCGATTCGAAGCGAGGCAAGATTTTCACGAAATTGATCAAGGAAATCACTCTCGCAGCCCGACTTGGGGGGGGGGACCTCGAGGGAAACTCCCGCCTGCGGCAAGCCATCATGGCGGCCAAAGAAGAGAACATGCCCAAAGACAACATCGACCGGGCGGTCAAGAAGGGCACCGGCGACCAGGCCGGAGCGGCGGCCTATGAAGAGATAACCTACGAAGGTTACGGGCCAGCGGGTGTTGCGGTGATTGTCGATGTAATGACAGATAACAAGAACCGAACGGTTGCGGAGATCCGACACATCCTATCCAAGCACGGCGGAAATCTGGGTGAAAATGGATGCGTCGCCTGGATGTTTGAGAAGAAAGGAAGCATTGTTTTTGACAAGAAGGCGGTCGGCGAAGATGCGCTGATGGAGGTTGCACTCGATGCAGGAGCAGAAGATGTCCGGGATCAAGAGAGCGAGTGGGAGGTGATCACGGATCCGATGACGTTTGAAGCGGTTAAAAAGGCGATCGATCTCAAGGGGTGGAAATATTTGGAGGCACGCGTCGGAAAGATCCCGCAGAACACGGTTCCGCTGGATGCCGTGAAGGCAGAGCAGATGCTCAGGCTGATGGAAAAACTGGAGGACAACGACGACGTCCAGAACGTCTATGCAAATTTCGATATTCCGGATGATGTCATGGAAAAACTGAGCCAATAGATGGGAAATGACCGGACGCCGACAGGAGGAGGAACAGCACAGGGTGATCGCGGTATCGCGAAGAAAGCGGGAGCATTCAGGGTTCTGGGCATCGATCCGGGAAGCAATGTCACAGGTTATGGCATCGTTGAGGAGGATGGACGCGGTCTTTGCTGTATCAAGTATGGCGAAATCAAGCCCGCAAGAGGTGCCTCTCTCTCATCATGTCTGCAGACCATCTGCGGAGGAATTCAGGAGGTGATCCTCGGGACGGCGCCGGAGGCGCTGGCCATCGAGAATATCTTCTATGGAAAAAATATCCGGAGTCTGATCAAACAAGGCCACGTTCGGGGGGTGGCGATCCTGGCCGGAGCGGAGAGTGGCGTTCCGGTTTACGAATACAGCCCGCTGGAGATCAAAAAAGCCGTTGTCGGTTACGGGCGTGCGGAAAAAGGACAGGTCCAGATGATGGTCCGGGCGATCCTGAAACTTTCGGAACTGCCGCCACCGGATGCGGCTGACGCGCTTGCCGTAGCCATTTGTCACATCCATTTTCGGAAGGCGGATCCCACCTGACATGATTGCGCGACTCAGCGGTACACTCATTCAGAAATCGGTCACCCAGTGCGTCGTGGATGTTCGCGGAATGGGTTACCGTGTGTTCGTTCCGCTGAGCACCGTTTATGAACTGCCCGATATCGAACAACCCGTGGTGCTTCAGATCCATACCCACGTCCGGGAAGATGCGATCACTCTCTATGGATTCTGTTCCGAAGAGGAAAGAAATGTTTTTCAACTGATGATCTCCGTCACCGGCATCGGGCCCAAACTGGCCGTCAATATCCTTTCCGGTATCTCCGCGGAAGAGTGGGTCAGGGCCGTTGCGGCGGAAGACCTCAAGCGCTTGACCGGGATCCCCGGTGTGGGTCGGAAGACCGCGGAGCGGATGATCCTTGAACTGAGGGACAAGGCTGTGAAGCTGCGGAGTGAGGCTGTTCCGTCGGGCATCACGGCGGTCCGGACGGGCGAGCAGGTGAGGGACGATGCACTTTCTGCACTCGTAAATCTGGGTTATAAAGGGTCGTTGGCCAGAGATGCCGTCGAAAGGATCATGAAAGAAGCGGAAGAGCCCCTATCCCTCGACCAGGTCTTGAAGAAGGCGCTCCGCATTCTGGCCGGGTAAGGTTTGATTCCCTCCGTTCGACAAGTAAACCGGCAAGAGAGGATTGAGATCAGACGTGAAAAAATCCGATTCCCCGACTATCTCAGTCAAGAATCCGCTGACGCTTCCGCAGGAACTCGACGAAGATGAGGGATACGATGCTTCCCTGAGGCCGAAAAGTCTTTCCGAGTACATCGGTCAGGAAAAGATCAAGAAGAACCTCTCCGTGTTCATCGAGGCGGCAAGACAGCGGCAGGAGGCTCTGGATCATGTCCTCCTCTATGGTCCTCCCGGTCTCGGAAAGACCACCCTGGCTTATATCATGGCCCGGGAGATGGGGGTGGACGTCAAGGTGACTTCCGGTCCGGTGATCGAAAGGCCGGGGGACCTGGCCGCCATTCTGACCAATCTTCATGAGAAGGATGTTCTGTTCATTGACGAGATCCATCGCCTCTCCCATGTCGTGGAGGAGATTCTTTACCCGGCGATGGAGGATTTTCACATAGACATCCTGATCGGCCAGGGGCCGTCGGCGCGGTCGATGAAGTTGGAGATCCCAAAATTTACGCTGATCGGGGCGACGACCCGGGCGGGGCTTCTGACCTCGCCGCTGCGAGACCGATTCGGCATGAGTTTCCGGTTCGAATTTTATACGCCGGAGGAACTGGCCATCATCATCCGCCGGTCGGCCAGGATCCTCTCCGTAGAGATCGTCGAAGAGGGGGCGGCCGAAATGGCCCGTCGTTCAAGGGGCACGCCCCGGATTGCCAACCGCCTTCTTCGGAGGGTCCGGGATTTCGCCCAGGTCAGGGCTGGGGGAAGGATTACCCGGGAGGTGGCGATGGACGCCCTGGAGATGTTCGAGGTGGATGAAAAAGGGTTCGATCACATGGACCGGACCATCCTTCTTGCGGTGATTGACAAGTTTGATGGCGGTCCCGTCGGGATCGACAATCTCTCTTCGGCCATCGGTGAAGAGAGGGCGACGATCGAAGACGTTTATGAACCCTACCTGATCCAGGAGGGGTACCTCCAGCGAACAGCGCGAGGGAGGATTGCGACCCGCCGCGCCTACGAACATTTCAGCCGGCAATGGGTTGCAGGCCTTCAGAAGGAGCTCTTCTGAAGCCGGCCTTAAACGGGGAAGCCTTTTATTCGGATTCGGGTTTATGAATCGACGGTCCATTCTACTGCATATCTGCTGTGCCCCCTGCCTGATCTTTCCTCTCCGGATCCTCCGCGAGGAGGGGAATGAGGTGTATGGTCTATTCTACAACCCCAATATCCACCCCTATCTGGAGTATCGAAGACGTCTCGATGCACTGACCTCTTATGCCGATCAGGAAGGATTGACGATCATCGGGGAGGATGCCTATTCCCTCGATTTGTTCTTGCGGCAGGTTGTATTTCGCGAGGAGCAACGGTGCCGGTACTGCTATCGGCTTCGTCTCTCCCATGCGGCGCGGATTGCAAAAAAGGGGGGGTTCGATGCCTTTACGACCACACTCTTCTACAGCCGCTACCAGAAGCACGATCTCATCCGGGAGATCGCCGAGGATGTGGCCGTGACGCACGGGATCTCTTTCTTCTATCGGGATTTCCGCGAAGGGTGGTCCGAGGGGGTCAGGGTCTCGAAGGAGATCGGGATGTACCGGCAGCCGTACTGCGGCTGCATCTACAGTGAAAGGGATCGGTACGGCTGTTACCTCGCGAAGGAAGCAGGCGGTAAACCTTACCGTTCTCGTGATCGCAATTTCGACCGATAAATTCCATTCGAGAGGGTGGCGGTGCCGGTGTGGTGTTTTTAACACAGTTCAGAGAGAACCCACTCTTCAATCGCCCCTAAGGCAGAGAGAGCTTCCGTCAAATCACCCTGTTTCTGATAGGTTAGATATTATTCAACTTATCGGGGACACGGTGCGGAAGGCGGTACGGATATTGCTCACAAAATACCGGTCGGTCCGGTGAAAGGCCGATTATAAAAGAGGTGATTTGAAAAAGAGGCATATGTTTTTACAACGAACAATTAAAAAAGAAATTGCTTGCAGAAGCATAGGGTTACATTCTGGTAGGAAGGTTGGCATGGTCATCCGGCCAGCCGGTACCGATGAAGGCATCGTCTTTATCCGTGGGGATCTTCCGGGGAACAATCGGATCAAGGCGGATGTTCATAACGTTCGAGACACAACGCTGGCGACGACCCTCGGTCTCAATGGCGTGACGGTCTCCACGGTTGAACATTTGATGTCCGCCTTCAGCGGCATGGGTGTGGACAACGCAGTGGTTGAGGTGGACGCCCCGGAGGTGCCGATCATGGATGGCAGCGCCCGCCCCTTTGTTGATCTTCTTAAAGATGTGGGAACGCAGGTCCAGAGTAAGGGAAAGAAGCTTCTGGTGATCAAAGAGAAGATTGCCGTTTCTGACGGGGAAGGTACTGCGATGTTTTTGCCCTCGCCGGAATTCCGGATTACCTACAAGATCGCGTTCAACCACCCCTTGATTGGCGTCCAGACCTACAGGATGAAATTATCGGATATTTCCTATGAAGGGGAGATCTGCGGGGCAAGAACCTTTGGTTTTCTTCGGGATGTCGAATATCTTCAGGCGAGGGGGCTGGCCCTCGGGGGTTCCCTGAAGAACGCGGTTGTTCTGGATGAGCATCGGATCATCAACAAGGGTGGTCTCCGGTTTCCGGACGAATTCGTGAAACACAAGATCCTCGATGCGATTGGCGACCTCTCTCTGCTGGGCATTCCGATCATCGGCCATTTTGTCGCCTGCAAATCGGGTCACCGTCTGAACAACCTCCTCTTGAAAGAGCTGTTGATTCGCAAAGAGTGCTGGACGCTGGTGAGTCGCTTCAGCAAAGAGGGGATGTTGAATGAACTTCATCATTTGCGCGCACCTGCGTACCAGGTCCTTGATTCGATTCCGGCCTCCTCTACGGTTATGTGATTAACGTCCCCCTGTCTTTCATTCCCTGTCCAGCAAATAGCCCTTGCTTTTTGTTCCTTACTCTCTTACTATACCCAATCAGCACGCAACATAACAAGAAAATTGATTATTTTGCGAAGTAACCCGGCCGGCTTCTGACGACGGTTCGGTGTTGACGGAGTATCATAAGGGATCGTCATGCCAAAGTGGATAATCAATCGGTCCATTTTACCAATTATTTTGGCTTTTCTTGTTTTCCCTCATCCGGCCTCAGCGGATAAAGCGATGATCCGCGACCTTCTGGTGACGAACAACGCGAGCCATGTTCTCGTTTATGAACGCGTGACGAACTGCTTTACGACGGAGATCGAAGCCGCGATCCTGGCGGGAGTGCCAACCACCTTTACTTTTATCCTGGAGCTTTTTCAGGAGCGTTCGCTATGGCTGGACAAGAAATTGATCCGGACGACGATCCGGCATACGATCAAGTACGACAATGTCAAGAAACTCTTCCATGTCTCCGCCGAAAATGAGGCAACGGCCTTTCCGGATTTTGAAAGCGCCAAAAGGGCGATGGCCGACCTGAATGGTGTTCCCCTTATTTCGTTGAAAGCGTTGAAAAAAAGCGAACAATACTATGTTCGGAGCAAGGTGAAACTCGACAAGGTTCGTCTGCCGCTTCATCTGGAGTATCTCTTTTTCTTCGTATCCCTCTGGGATTTTGAAACCGACTGGTACCGGGAGGGGTTTTCTTACTGATGAAAAAGGCCCACAGCCCGGTCAAACTGGACGCGCGGGAGACGAAAAGGCGCAAACGCGAGCGGATCATCATCCTTGTAACGGTGTTCCTGATCGCTCTGATGACCTATCTTGAAACCAGTATTTTCCAGGGCGAACTGGTCCCACTCCCGGTTTCCGGCAATACACTGATCTTTGGCCTGATCAATGTCAACATCATCCTGATTATCCTGCTTATCTTTCTGATCGTTCGGAATCTCGTAAAACTGATCTATGAACGGCGCCACGGGATTGTCGGTTCGAAACTCCGGACCCGTCTGGTCGCCGCATTTGTCAGCCTGTCGCTCATCCCGACCGTTCTGTTGTTCCTTGTTTCGATCAGTTTTCTTTCCTACAGCATTGACAACTGGTTCAGCATCCGCATCGGAGATGCACTGAACCGGACGCTGGAAGTCGCGCAGATCTATTATCAGCAATCGGCCGATCAGGCGAAGTACTACGCGCGTCAGCTCAGCGCCGATATCTCGAAAAATGGTCTCTATGAAGGAGAAAAATTTCTTTACCTGAAGGCCCTGGTCGAGAGGCGGCATAAAACCAACAAGTTGAATATGCTCGAGGTCCATATCGAAAACCAGAAGGAGAACGTGGTTGTCCGGGATCGTGACTACGGGCAGATTGTCCCAAAGCCTCTGTCCCCCAAGGCTATGGAGGACGTGTTTGCCGGCAGGGAGTTGACCACGACCGAACAGGTTGGAAGCGGCGATCTGATCCGCGGAGTCGTCCCGGTTTTTTCCGGCTCCAGCCCGAAGGAGATCATCGGATTCGTCACGGCCAGTTACTACTTTCCTGCCGGTATGGTCGAAAAGCTTAACGTGATTTCAAAAACCTCTGAGGAGTATCGGCAGTTATCACTCCTGAAGACGCCGATTAAATTCGGTTATATCATTACACTTTTCATTGTAATGCTGCTGATCATTTTTTCGGCAACCTGGTTCGGCCTCTACCTTGCCAAGGGGATCACTGTGCCGATACAGGACCTGGCCGAAGCGACCCGGAGGATTGCCTCGGGAGATCTGAACCACCAGATCGATATCAGCGCGGACGATGAGATTGGCGTCCTCGTCACCTCATTCAACCAGATGACGAAGGACCTCAAACGGAGCAAGCAGGGGCTGGAACAGGCAAATCTGGACCTGGAACAACGGCGGAACTATACGGAAACCATCCTCCGCAACGTCTCGGCCGGCGTCATTTCCATCGACCGAAACGGCATCATCACGACGATCAACCGGGCTGCAGAGAAGATGCTCGGCATCCGCACGCAGAAGGTTCTGAACCGGCGTTATGAAGAGATTCTAATCCCCGCCCACGCTATTCTGGCCGGAGAGGTTCTGCAGGAGATGCAGGAACGCGGCGAGGGATTCATCGAAAAGCAGATCGATGCAACCTTACGGGATCGCGTGATCACGATCCTGATGACCATCACCGCAATCCATGATGACGAGGGGAGGGAGATGGGCATGGCGGTGGTCTTCGAGGATCTGACCCAGTTGCAGCGGGCGGAACGGGCGGCCGCATGGCGCGAGGTGGCAAGGCGGATGGCCCATGAAATTAAAAACCCCCTGACGCCGGTCCAACTCTCCGCGCAGCGCCTTCAAAAAAAATACGGCGACCGATTGGGTGAGGACGGCGGCGTGTTCCGGGAATGCACCAAGACGATTATCGATCAGGTTGAGGTTCTGAAGAACCTTGTGAACGAATTTTCCCGTTATGCCCGATTGCCGGTCACGAATCTGGCGCTTAATGACCTCAACGGGGTCATCAGCGATTCGGTTATCCTCTTTCAGGATGCTCACAAAGAAATTATTTTTGATTTTCAGCAGGGCGCCGACATTCCGAAATTGATGCTCGATCCGGAGCAGATCCGGCGCGTCATGGTGAACCTGCTCGACAATGCCGTGGCGGCTCTCGGAGGTTTAAACGGTCGAATCGAGATCCGGACGCTTTTCGACAGAAAGGTGAGGACGGCCAGGGTGGAGGTGGCTGACAATGGGTGCGGCATCCCGCACAGTTATCAGATAAAGATGTTCGAGCCCTATTTCTCCACAAAACGGTCGGGGACGGGTCTGGGGCTGGCGATCGTCCATTCCATCATTACCGATCATCACGGCCGTGTCAGCGTCTCGGATAACCATCCGAAGGGGACTGTCGTGACCTTCGAGTTGCCCATTCCGGACAAGTCCCAGGAAGGATTGTAGCGCACGCAACTGGGGACGCCTTGCCGCAAGGTGTCCCCTGTTGAATAAGAGAAAGAAGGCAAACCCAAACGATGAACCAGACCATTCTGATTGTGGACGATGAAGAAAGTATCCGTCAGACCCTCGGGGGAATTCTGACCGACGAAGGGTTCCATGTGGTTACGGCAGGCAGTGGCGAGGAGGCCTTGCGGCTTCTCGAAGAGGAACCTCTCAATCTGGTTGTGTTGGACATCTGGCTTCCCGGTATGGATGGAATCGAGGTTCTCAAGACGATCAAGGTTCTACACCCCAATCTCCAGGTTGTCATGATGTCGGGTCACGGCACCATCGAAACCGCGGTGAAGGCAACAAAACTCGGGGCCTTCGATTTCATCGAGAAGCCTCTCTCGCTCGAGAAGGTGATCCTGGTGGTCAACCATGCCATGGAACTTGTGCGCCTCGAAGAGGAAAATCTGCTTCTCCGACAGAAGGTTGTCAGTCATGAATATGAGCTGACGGGGAACAGTGCTCCGATCCAGGACCTCAAAGAGATGATCGGCATTGTTGCACCGACCAATGCCTGGATTCTGATCATGGGAGAAAACGGAACGGGGAAGGAACTCGTGGCCCGATCCGTTCACCGCCAGAGCCGGCGGGTGCAGAAACCATTCGTTGAGGTGAATTGTGCGGCGATTCCGGAAGACCTGATCGAGAGCGAGCTGTTTGGTCATGAAAAGGGGGCCTTTACCGGGGCGACTGCGATGAAAAGAGGGAAGTTCGATCTGGCCAATGAGGGGACCATCTTTCTTGACGAAGTGGCCGACATGAGCCTCAAGGCGCAGGCCAAAGTGCTTCGAATTCTCCAGGAGAAGACGTTCGAACGTGTAGGCGGAAACCGCTTGATTTCAACCGATGTCCGGGTGCTGGCGGCAACCAACAAGGATCTCGAAAAGGAGATGGAAGAGGGACGGTTTCGGCAAGATCTCTACTATCGCCTGAATGTGATCCCGCTCCGGATCCCCCCTTTGCGCGACCGGAGGGAGGATATCCCACTTTTGGTTAACCGGTTTCTTAGTGATTTTGCACTGAAAGAGGGGGAAGCGGAAAAGAAGGTTACCGATGAGGTGATGGCCTCCCTGATGCGGCACAACTGGCCGGGAAATGTCAGGGAACTAAAGAACATCATTGAACGTCTGGTGATCATGACTCCGGGCGGGGTGATCTCAAAGTGTGATATTTCCCCTCTATTCGGGGAAGGAGGGAAGGAGATTCTTCCCCCTGAACCGGCGATTTCCGGCGATTCCTTCCGCACCGCAAAGCAGGATTTCGAACGCCAGTACATCATCCGCAAACTTCGGGAATTTGACGGCAACATCTCGCGGACCGCCGAGGCGATCGGTCTCGAGCGGAGCAACCTCCACAAGAAGATCCGGGGCTACGGGCTGGAGGTGAAAAACGGCGCCGGCGAGGGTAATGAGAGATAGTGCTGAATGTAAAAAAAGTGCTGAGTGCTGAGGACGAAGTGTAAATGCTAAGTGCTAAGTCCTCAGCACTTATTGGCGCCGGAGATCGGAAACGGAGA
>CAYSSF010000160.1:0-9400 GCA_964433455.1 uncultured Syntrophaceae bacterium | reverse complement strand
TTGTGAAAGCGGGATCCGCGATCCAGCGGTCGCGGTCATGGTAGGCAAGCTGCTTCGCCTGCACCAGGAAGTGCACGTGGTCCGCACCCAGGTATTCCATGGTCCCAATCTTATAGGGCTCGATCAGGTTCAGCATCTGCAGGACCGGGATCCCCTGGGTGGGCGGAGGCGTCTGGTAAAGTCTGACGCCGCGATAGTCGGTCGAGATCGGCTCGCGCCATTGCGCGCGTTGCGCGTGAAAGTCCTCTTCGGTGAAGAATCCGCCGTTTGCGCCCGCATAGCGCGAGAGCTCCTTGGCGATCTCGCCTTCGTAATAGGCATCGCGCCCACCGGCGCCGACGGCTTCAAGCGAACGCGCGAGATCCGTATTCACCAGGCTCTGTCCGGCGCGCGGCGCCTCGCCGTTTTTCAAAAAGATCGCGGCGGCTTCCCTGTTCTGCGCCAGCTCCGGCGCGGTCGCGGCGATCCAGTTCGCGAGGCGCTCGGTCACCGGAAAACCTTCGCGCGCATAGCCGGCTGCGGCCGCCAGATTGCGCGCCAGCGGCAGGCGTCCGTGGACCGCATGGGCTTCGCACCAGCTTGCCACCGCACCCGGCACGGTAAGCGTCGCTGGCAGGATGCCTCGGAACGGGATTTCGTTCATGCCGCGCGCACGGAACGTTTCGATCGACGCGCTTGCTGCAGCGCAACCGGCGCCGTCAAGGTAGCGCACGCTGTTTTGATTGGCATCGTAGATCAGCCAGAATGCGTCTCCGCCCAAGCCCGCCATGTGCGGATAGACGACGCTCAAGGCGGCGCTGGCGGCGATGGCCGCATCCACCGCCGAGCCTCCCGCCTTAAGGATTTCGACGCCGGCTTCGGATGCAAGAGCATGCGGACACGCAACCATGCCGCGCGGTGCGAGCGTTGGCGGGCGGCCTGTAAACATTTCGATCATGGTGTTTTCTGCCTGTCGCGATTCAGGGATCGTATGGGAATACAATCGGATAAGGACCGGGCATTGCTGCCCGGTCCGGTGCCGCACGTGTTTGCGGAAGATCTACTTCTTGGCCGGTGCAGCCGCTTTAGGCGGCGCCTTGGCCGGTTTAGCCTTCTCCTGCGGCCAGTAGTGGTTGGCCGCGAAAGAGTAGGGCGGCTGCATGAAGCGTTTGGCCGGAACCACCTTCGACGCGTATTCGCGCTGTGAATCGTAAACCTTCTTGAACACGGGGTTCTTAGCCGACTCCTCCACGGCGATTTCGTCCCACGCCTTCAGGAATCCGGTCAGGATCTCGGGCGGCGTACGCAGGACCTGCGTGCCGTATTTGGTGCGCATCTCCTCCAGCGCATCGGCGTTCTGCTTCTGCCACTTGGCCCACCAGCGCACGTAGTTTTCGGTCACGGCGGAGCGGATCGCCTCCTGCTGTTGCGCAGGCAGACTCTTCCAGATGTCGGCGTTGATGATCAGTTCGGCGACCACGGTCGGCTCGTGCATGCCCGGCATGTAGTAGTACTTGTAGATCTGCGGCAGCCCCAGCTTCAGGTCTTCGATGGGGGCCACCCATTCGGCGCAGTCGATCACGCCGCGCTGTGCCGCGGCTGCGATCTCGCCACCCGGCATGTTGACCGTGTTCATACCCATACGCTTGAAGATCTCGGCGACGATGCCCGTTTCACGGCATTTCAGCCCTTTGAAGTCCTTCAGGTCCTTGATCGGCCGCTTGAACCAGCCGAAGGCCTGCGGGCTGGACGGCATACTCGGGAATGCGACCACGTTCATTCCCAGAGTTTTCTGGTAGAAATCCCAGTACATTTCCATCCCGCCGCCTTCGTACATCCACCCCAGAAAATCGATATGGTCCATGCCGAAAGGCCCGGCCGGCGTGGCGGAGAACAGCGTCGCGGCTGAGTTCTTGCCCTGCCAGTAGTAAGTCACCGCGTGCGCGCCGTCCAGAACCTTCTTGTGCGTCGCGTCCAGCACCTCGAACGGCGGCACCACCTGTCCGCCCGCCATGGTCTCGATCTTCAGGGCGCCGCCGGTCAGCTTGTCCACGCGGTCGGCCAATCCCTTGAAGCATTCCTGGAGCGTTGAACTCGCCGGCCAGGTCGACTGCATTTTGAGCACGCGCGGCGCCGGGGCCTCTGACGACAATCCGCTTGATACGAGGCACAGGGATGCTGCCGTTGCAAGCGCAAGAGTTTTCAAAAACGATAATCGCATTGCCTCCTCCTTTCGAGAAAAAACCAGATGAACCCGATTGTGTAAAAAACATATGCCGTTGCTTCTATTTCTCTGTCGACTTTTCTTTCGTTGCCGCTCCTTCCTCCTTCGGCGTTTCACTCCCGTATTCCTCGTCGAGCGCGTCATTCTTCGGCGTTTCACTACTGTACTCCTCTTCGAGGGAGTGCTGTCCCTGCGTATTTTCCATGGCGGCATCCTCCACGCTCGATGGCGCCATACGTTCGATCGTAGCCTGCGCGGTCAGCGTGGTCGGCAGCCACGTCGCGACGCCGGGGACAAACATTACAATCAGGATGCAGACGCACTGGATCCCCATGAAGTCGAACATCCCCCTGTAAATGGTGCTCAGGCTCCATTGCGGGACCACCTGCTTCAGGTAGTAGGCCGACATCGCCACCGGCGGCGACAGGAACGCCGTCTGTATGGTGACCGCTACCAGCGCGCCGAACCAGATCAGGTTGAAATTGAGCGCCTGTACGATCGGGGCGAAGATCGGCAGGAACACCAAGATGATAGCGGGCCATTCGAACGGCCAGCCGAGCAGGAAAATCATAGCCAGAACCAGCAGCATCATCACCATCGGCGGCAGAGGCAGGGCCAGCAATGATCGCGTGATCCATTCGGCCGTTCCCAGCCGTGAGAACACCGCGCCGAAAATATTCGAGGTCACCGCCAGGAACATCACCATGCTTGTCGTGATCATGGTGCTGGTGCAGGCGTTCTTGAGCCCGGCGTAAGTAAACCTTCGATAGGCGAGCGAGAGCACCAATGCGCCGAAACAGCCGACGGAAGCGGCTTCGGTCGGTGTGGCCAGCCCCATCAAGATCGACCCCAGCGTGCAGGTGATCAGCATGCCGAGTGGAACCATGCCGAGGAGCATTTCCTTGATCACGATGGCCCAGGACGCGGGCCGCTCGTCCAGCGGCACCGGCGGACCAAGCTTGGGATTGAAGAAACTGCGCACCACGGTGTACACGATGTACATGCCGGCGAGCATGAATCCCGGGCCGAAAGCCGCGGCGTAAAGGTCTGCAACCGACACGCCCAGCACCGGGCCCATCACGATCAGCATGATCGAGGGCGGAATCAGGATGCCGAGTGTGCCGCCGGCGGCGATTGAACCCGCAGCCATGCGCGCGTCATAACCGGCCTTGATCATGATCGGCGCGGCCATGATACCGAGCACCGTGACCGCCGCGCCGACAATCCCGGTAGCCATCGCGAACACCGCCGCGGTCAGGATCACCCCGATGAAAAGCGCCCCGCGCACCGGCGCGAGCAGGTCGCGAAACGCGCGGAACAGCCTCTCCATGAGACCCGCCTGCTCGGTGAGATAGCCCATGAATATGAACAAAGGCACCGCCGCCAGTTCCTCCATTTTCATCAGGCCGATCGTCTGAAGATAGGCAAGGTCGAACACCATCCGGCCAAGACCCACGTAGCCGAAGCCCAAGGCCAGGATCAGCAGCGTGAACGAAATCGGGAAGCCGACGAAAATCACCCCGATCATCACGATCAGCATGATCAGGCCGAGACCCTCGGTGCCGGTCATATCTCGCCCCCGATCTTATGCTCGAATTCCTTGCCGGTACGCATCATGTACCAACTTTTCAGGATTTCCGACACACCCTGGATCATCATCAGCAGCGCGGTCATCGGCACCACCGATTTGAGCGGCCACAGGTATGGGCGCCAGGGCGTCTGCTCGGACAGCTCGCCAAACGTGAGGGCATGCCAGGCGTCGTCGATACTGGTCGTGAACAGCAGGATCATGCCTGGAAAAAAGAAAATGATGTAGGCGTAGAAATCGATCTTGCCTTTGGTGGTCTGGGAAAATTTCTCCCACAGCATGTCGGTGCGGATGTGGGCGCCGCGGCGCAACGTGATGGCTGCGCCAAGCATGAAAAGTGCGCCGTACAGCATGTAGGACAGATCGTAGGCCCAGATCGTCGGGTCGTTGAAGAAATAACGCGACACGACCTCGTAGAAGACGACGATGGCGAGCGGGACGCTCAACCAGGAGAAGGCATTGCCCGTCCACTCGGAAAAATTGTCGATGATTTTTATCGTTTTATAGTAGCTTGGTGAAAAATCGGCCATCAGGACCCCTAACAGCGTCAATGTTGCCCGGACTCCATTGAGACGGCCTATCATTGGGGGTATTGGCCGGCTGCGATCAGAACGGGACGGAGCTATAGTATAGTCACCCTGTTTCACTTTGATAAGTCATAGCTTTAGATGCGCCGAACTATAGGGAGGCTGTTTTTGCTTGTCAAGGGAATATTTGAAAAATTGTTAAGGGATATTTTACATTGACTTGTCATCATGAGAGCAAGAATCGTGTGAGCGAGAATCATGTTGACAAAAAGGGGGAGCAACCACTATCCTTCCGGGGGCTGAAATGATAGGTTTTTTTATCGGCAGATTGATTTATTGAAAAAACCCTTCCGCATGGAGAAAGTCTTATATGCCGTCTCCGTAGGTATTGACGGCGTGAGGGAAGAAAATCGGGTGAATTTCAGGAAGCGGGGAAAGATATTGTTTGGAGAGGCAAAAAATCCCTTTATTTCAGAGAGGGTAAAGCGTGTTCAGGACCTTTTTAACAGAGCCGGGATCGTTTTTGAAACACCCCCCGACATGATTCGCATCCTTTGGTAGAAATTCATGATCAATATCGGCGTCAATCAGGCATCAGCGGTTCTGCGGGCGCCTTATTCCGTTTTTCAAACCTCTCAAGAGGCTCGGGATCTCATGGAGTCGGCCATGCAGGAAGTCATCATGCTGGCGGAGAAGGAAAAGGTTCAGTTATCAGGGAGATTGAAGGAGATATGAATGATACAGAGAGGAGAGCTGTGCAATGACTTCGCCTGCGAAAGAGACAATGGTTCAGGTTGCCGTGGTACAGGCGGCAGCAGTGCCATTCGATACGGAAGCCTGTGTTGACAAGGCCGTTTGCCTCATCGGAGAAGCCGCCGCCGCCGGCGCAAAGGTGATCGTCTTCCCGGAGGCGTTCATCGTCGGATATCCGAAGGGGCTCGGCTACGGCCTTGTGGTTGGTGCGCGCGACCCTGCCGGACGTGAAGAGTTTCGGATCTATCTCGACGCGGCGATCGAGGTGCCCGGTCCGCAAACTGAGCGGCTCGGCGAGGCCGTCGCTGCGCACGAAAGTTACGTCGTGATGGGTGTAATCGAGCGCGAACTGGGCACCTGCTACTGCTCCGTACTTTTTTTCGGTCCGGACGGCCGGTTGCTCGGCAAGCACCGTAAGCTCATGCCGACCGCCCTGGAGCGAATGATCTGGGGTTTCGGCGACGGTTCGACACTCACGGTGGTGGATAGCCCGTACGGCCGGATTGGTTCGGTGATCTGCTGGGAAAACTACATGCCGATGCTGCGGATGGCAATGTATTCAAAGAACGTCGCATTGTACTGTGCTCCGACCGCCGATGACAGGGACACCTGGTTGTCGTCGATGCAGCACATCGCCATGGAAGGGCGCTGCTTCGTCCTGACGGCATGCCAGTTCATCCGCAAGAAGGATTTCCCGGACACCGTGCGCGTGTCCCTCGGAAACTCGCCGGACGCCGTGCTGATGCGCGGCGGCAGCGCCATCATCAGCCCTCTCGGCAAGGTGCTGGCCGGGCCCTGTTTCGAGGGCGAAACCATCCTGACGGCGACACTTGATCTCGGCGAAATCGGTCGCGGGAAGTTCGACTTTGACGTCGTCGGCCATTACAGCCGACCGGACGTGTTTCAGTTACACGTCAATGAAGCGCCTCAGCGTCCGGTAGTTGTGAAAACGGGGGACTAACGTCACGATGATGCACGGCCCTTTTGGAGAGAGGAAAACCGGCGATGCTTGAAGCGATCAAGGACCTGATCCAAAGCAGGGATGTCTGCGTCCTTTCCACCGTCTCCGACGGGGCGCCGCACTGTTCGCTCATGTCCTACGTGGCCGACGACCGCTGCCGGGAAATCTACATGCTGACCCTGTCGGGAACGCGGAAATACCGGAACTTGGCGGGAAATAGCGCCGTGAGCCTGCTGATCGACAACCGGGAGGAGGGGCGCGACGGGGTGCGGAACATCCAGGCCCTGACCATCAGCGGCGTCTTTCGGGAGATCAACGCTCCGGTCGAAGCGGCGGTGATCCGGCGGCGGCTCCTGGAGCGGCACCCACAACTGGCCGAACTGATCGCCGGCGGCGAGACCCGGGTCTTTGCCGTCCGGGCGACGGCTTTTCAGTTCCTTGACGGCCTGAGACACGCCCATGTCGAGGTCCTGGATTAGACGGGGAAGGGGAGCACCACAGCGGGCAGGCAGCTTTGCGGCGCCGTTGCCTGGCGGATAGGCGTTCTGACCGGCTTTTTGGGCATCACCTGCGCTTTTGTTCCGAAGATCATGATGTTTCTTGCGATCCTGCCGGAGCCGGTTATCGGCGCCATTGTTCTGAACGCCGCCGCCTTCATGATCGTGGCGGGCATGGAACTGGTCTTCTCACGCATGCTCAATACACGCCGGATCTTCGCAGACCACCCAAGCCACGCTCGTCCGTTCTTCATATGTCCTCCGAACGGGGTTTCTCATAACAAGACTTCATAAGCGTGTCAAAGCATTTGATGGCATTGCCGTTTCTTTTTTTACCGATTTTTTCAAGGGAGTTTCCCACGGAGCCTTCATGGTTATGGTGGATCAAGGTCCGATCAGCCGGACCCGAAGGGTGGATTGCGGTTGTGAAAAGGAACCGCTTATGGTAAACGAAACACACATTTGAATGGGGGTGCGATTCCGATGCGGGAGATTCTGCAGAAAATTCAGGTTCATGTGCCTTTCCATCTGCTCCGGGAAAAACTGCTGCCGCGCGTGATCCGTGATGGAATCAATCCGGAGATCGGTTTCAACCACCACGACCTCGATCGGTTTCATGCGGCGGATTTTCGGGAGGTCGCCGACCGTCTGGCGGATACGGCACTTTCGGTAACCTTTCACGCCCCCTTCATGGACCTGAGACCGGGGGCGCTCGATCCCCGGATACGCCAGATCACCGTCGATCGTCTCCGCCAGGTCTTCGATTTGATCCCCTGGTTCCGGCCCCGTTCCGTGGTCTGCCACCCCTCCTTCGACGAGAGATACTACATCTCCACCGAAGAGCAGTGGCTTGAATACAGCCTCGAAACCTGGCGGAGTCTCCTCGGGGTCATTGACGGCATGGAGACGTTTATCGCACTGGAGAACGTCTACGAAAAGGATCCCGGACAGATGAAACTCCTGCTGGACGCGCTTGCCTCGCCCCAGGTTCGTTTCTGTTTTGACGCCGGGCACGCCCATGCCTTCGGCGGGGCGCCGCTTGGCCTCTGGATGGATGACCTGGGCGATTTTCTGGGTGAAATCCACATTCACGACAACCACGGCGCGGCCGATGAGCACCTGCCGGTAGGGGAGGGGAGCATCCCGTTTCCCGACCTTTTCTCGATTCTCCGGCAGAAGAACCTGCGGCCGATCCTCACCGTCGAATCCCATTCGGAACAGGGTCTCCGGCGGATGCTGGAAAACCTCGGCGCCATGGAGCTGTTGAAACGGTTATGAGGCTCCCCAATATTCCTCCTCTCTTGGCGAGAGGGGGTGATGGGTACTTTTGCAATTACCTCGGAAGAACAGGAAATCGTAAACGATGGTTCGCTATATCGCCAAAAGGGTGCTCTTCATGGTTCCTCTCCTCTTCGGGATCACGGTCATCTGCTTTACCGTGATGCATCTGGCCCCCGGTTCTCCGACCGATCTGCAGACCCAGATGAACCCGCGCGCGTCGGTGGAGATGAAGGAGCGGCTTCGGGCCATGTACGACCTCGACCGGCCCCTCCACGAGCAATACATCCGCTGGGTCGGCAAACTGGCCGTCCTCGATCTCGGCATCTCTTTCTCGACGGACCGCCGGCCGGTAGCGGACAAGATCCGGGAGCGGCTGCCGATCACGATCCTGCTGAACGTGCTTTCGCTGATCCTGATCCTCGTCGTTGCGATTCCGCTGGGGGTGCTCTCCGCCGTTCGTCAGGATTCCCTTTTCGACCGGGTCGCGGGCGTGATCGTCTTTATCGGTTTTGCCGTGCCGACCTTCTGGCTGGCACTGCTGCTGATGATCCTTTTCGGCGTCCAACTGGGGTGGCTTCCCATCTCCGGGATCCGCTCCCTGAACGCCGAATACCTGCCGCCGGGAATGGCCTTCTGGGATCTGATCCGGCATCTCATCCTGCCGGTCCTGCTCGCCGCGTTCGGGGGACTCGCCGGGCTGTCGCGGTATATGCGGGCGAACATGCTGGAGGTGATCCGCCAGGATTACATCCTGACCGCGAGGGCCAAGGGACTCTCCGAGCGGGTCGTCATCTACCGGCACTCGCTACGGAACGCGCTTCTTCCGGTGATCACCATCCTCGGCCTGTCGGTGCCCGGGCTCATCGGGGGGAGCGTCATCTTCGAGACGATCTTCGCCATTCCCGGTATGGGACAGCTCTTCTACATGGCGGTCATGGCGCGGGACTATCCTGTGGTGATGGGGATCCTCTTCAGCGGCGCGGTGCTTACGCTGCTCGGGAACCTGCTGGCCGACGTTTCCTATGCGCTGGCCGATCCGCGAATACGGGTCTCATGAGGGAGTGACGATGGGAAAGGATTTCCGGAAACGATTCTGGAAGAACCGGATGGCGGTCGCGGGGAGCGTCATCGTTATCCTGCTCTTCACGGTCTCCCTCTTTGCGCCTTGGCTTGCCCCTTACGATCCGAACGCCATCGACCTGAAGAACGTCCTGATGTCGCCCTCGGGGGGACACCCCTTCGGCACGGACCCGCTCGGGCGGGACGTCCTCTCCCGGATGATCTGGGGGGCGGGAATTTCTCTGAAAGTGGGTTTCGTGGCGACCGGGATCGCCATCCTGATCGGAACGCTGCTCGGGGCGGCGGCCGGCTACTACGGCCGGTGGGTGGACGCGGTGATCATGCGGTTCGTGGACATCATGCTCTGTTTTCCGGCCTTCTTCCTCATTTTGGCCGTGATCGCATTGCTGGAGCCCTCCATCTGGAACATCATGATCGTGATCGGCCTGACCGGCTGGATGGGGGCGACCCGGCTTGTCCGGGCGGATTTCATCTCGCTCAGGGAGCGGGATTTCATCCAGGCCGCGCGGG
>CAYSSF010000159.1:5070-9453 GCA_964433455.1 uncultured Syntrophaceae bacterium | reverse complement strand
AGGCCGATGATCATCGGCGCGATCGGATACTTGAACTTCTTGAAGAAGTAGCCCAGAAGCCCGCAGGCGAACATGATCCAGACATCCGTCATGTCGTTGCGGATCCCGAAGGAGCCGATCGCGGCGAAGACGAAGATGACGGGTCCGAGGATGGAGTAGCGGACCCTCCGGAAATTGGCAAAGAGCTTGGCCACCAGGAGACCCGCGAAGAGCATGAAGATGTTGGCCACATACATCGCGATGAAGATTGAGTACATGAGCTTCGGCTGGTTCAGGAACAACATCGGGCCGGGCTGAAGACCGTGGACCAGAAAGCCGCCGATGATCACCGCCGTCGTCGCGCTGCCGGGGATGCCCAGGGTCAGCAGCGGGACCATCGCCCCGCCGGTGGCGGCGTTGTTGGCCGTCTCGGGGCCCGAGATCCCCTCGGCGACGCCCGTCCCGAACCTCTCGGGGTGCTTCGACCAGCGGACCGCCTCGGAGTAGCCGATGAAGGCCGCGGTCGTCGCGCCGACGCCGGGGAGGATCCCGATCGCGGTCCCGATCACGGCGGAGCGCAGCACCGTCCATTTCAGGCGCAGAAGCTCCTTCATCTTCGGGAGCTTCGTGGAAACCTTGATATTGAGGTGCTCTCCGCTCAGCCCCTTCCCCTCCTCCGCCTTGGCTAGGATCTCGCCGACGGCGAAGGCGCCGATGATCGCGGGGATGAAGTTGATCCCCCCCATGAGCGCCTTTCCGCCGAAGGTGAACCGCGCATCGGCGGTCATCTCGTCGATCCCCACGGTGGCCAGCAGCAGCCCGATCAGCCCCGCGATGAAGGCCTTCGCCATCCCGGCGCCGCCCAGCGAGGAGATCAGCGTGAGCGCCGCCACCGCGAGCGCGAAGTACTCCGGCTGCGAAAAGGTGAGACCGACCTTGGCGAGCTGGGGAGAGACCAGGGTCATGACAAAGACGCTGAAGAGCCCTCCGAGGACGGAGGACATGATCGCGTACCCGAGCGCTTCGCCCGCCTGTCCCTTCTGGGCCATCGGGTAGCCGTCGAAACCGGTCGCCGCCGCCTCCGGCGCCCCGGGAACGTTGAACAGGATCGCCGAGATCGACCCCCCGAAGGTCCCGCCGCAGTACACTGCGGCCAGCAGCGCCAGGCCGTTTTCCGATGACATGGCAAACGTGAAGGGAATCAGAAGGGCGGTCCCCATCGTGGAATTGAGCCCCGGAATCGCCCCGAGGACCGTCCCGAGCACGACGCCGGCAAGGATGAAAAACAGCGTCGTCGGCGTGAAGACCGTCTGCAGTGCGCTTAACCAGATATCCATTGCTTATCCCCTCCCGTCAATAGAACAGCAGACTGAATTCGCGGAACAGCCACACGCCCCTGGGGAGGGGAACGTACATGGCCTTCGTGAACAGAACGACGATGATCCCCGTCATGCCGATCGCGACGCCGAGGATCCATCCCTTGCTCTTCTCGCCGAGGAGAACCATGAAGGCAATCATGAATACCGGGGTGATCGCGATGAATCCCATAACCGGCAAAAGAAACAGATAGGCGATGCTCAGGCCGATCGCGGCGAAAAACCGGAATTTGCCCCGGTCCATTGTCGTGATCGATTCGCCCCATGCCTTTTCCTTCGCGATCCGGCGGATCAGTCCGACGGAGATGATCCCGCTCAAGAGAATGAGGGCCCCCAGCAGAAATCGGGGCCAGAATGAGGGGCCCATCTGGGCGGTCCCGCCGCCGAGGGTCACTCGCGCTTCGAAGCTCCCCGTCACCCAGTAGAGAAACAACGAACCGACGAAGATCAGGAGACTGAATACCAATTCACCTTTCAGCACGGTTTTGCTCCTTTGCATTCGTTCACCCCTATGGCCGGCGCCGGTGAACGTTCACTCACTCAAAGGGTCCTGAAAAACGCCAGGCATGGGAAGGAAGTTGCTTCACCGTCCATGCCCGGCGCTGGATGGTCCAATGGCCCGAGGCTACTTCTTCGTGTAGCCCAGGTCATCCAGGATTTCCTTGTACGCCTTGAACTCCGCTTCCCAGAACTTCCCGTACTCGGCGGGACCCTTCCAGCCCGGCCGGAGGTCCAGCAGCGACTTCTTGGCGATGTCGCTGTACGCCGGATCTTTCATCGCCTTCTCCAGGACGAAGGCCAGCCAGTCGATGATCGGCTGGGGGGTGCCCTTCTTCACCGCAAGACCCCGCCAGCGGCCCATCGTGATGTCGTAGCCGAGTTCCCGCGCGGTGGGGACGTCCGCCGCCCAACTGACGGGCAGGCGCTTCTCCGTGAAGACGACCAGGGGGCGGAGCTTCTTCGCCTCGATGAGGGACATGATCACGCCCGGCTCCTCGTGCAGGACGTCGAGGTGGCCGCCCAGCACCGCCGCATGGGACTCGGGGGCCTTGTCGAAGGGGATGTATTTGATCTTGATCCCCGCCTTCTTGGCGAATTGCATGATGATGATCTCGTCGGGGCTCTGCGGCGTCGTCCCCGTGAACTGGACCTTGCCGGGGTTCTCCTTCGCATACTTGATCACATCCTGGATCGTCTTGAACGGGCTTTCCCCCCGGACATAGAAGATGCTCTCATCCTGCTGCACGTTGGCCAGAGGGGCGAACGCCCGGTAGTCCTCCCGCCCCATGACGGTGTTGATCAACTGTTCGGGGCTGAAGTTGTAGATCGTGTACCCGTCGGCAGGTTGCGCGAGGACGTAGTTGGAGGCCTTGACGCCCGCTGCGCCGGTCATGTTCGTCACGTTGATGTTCACACCGATGTCCTTGCGGGCCGCGTTGAAAAGACTGCGGACAAAGATGTCGCTGCCGCCGCCGGCGCCGTACTGGACGACGGCTTCGATGGGCCGCGTCGGATAATCCTTCGGCTTGGGAGGATCCGCCGTCCAGCCGGAAGCGGCGAAAACCAGAACCAGCATCACCGCCAGTGAAACGAGAAACATCCTATTCTTCTTCATAATTCCCCTTCCTTTCTTTTTCTTGAGATGACCGTTCATTGTTAACCCTTAACCAACTCCGCAGGCCTTCCCGCTGACGAGGAGGGTCCGCCGTGCCGCCGATACATGCCGTCTATGACTATAATTCCCCCCATGGGGTGTCAACCTGATTTCTGACGCTGATCCGTTCAAGCGGACGATCCGGCCCGGTTACAACGTTTTTAGTTCACAGCCAGGTAATTCATCGCCTCCATGACGCCGCCCGGCGTATAAGGCACACCCGTCAGCGCAAAGCCCATTTCGACGCCGCCCAGCGTGCCGATCAGCATCAGGTCGTTCATGTCTCCCAGATGGCCGATCCGGAAGACCCGGTCCTTCAGGATCCCGAGACCGCTCCCCAGAGACATGTTGAATTTCTCGAGCACCGCATCGCGGTAGGCGTCCGCCCCCTTCTCCCCCGGCATCACAACCGTCGTCAGGACCGGGCTGTACTCCTCCGGATTGAGGCAGAGGATCTCCAGTCCCCAAGCCCGGACCGCACGGCGTGTCGCCTCCCCGTGCCGGATATGGCGGGCGAAGACGTTATCGAGCCCCTCCTCGGCGAGCAGATGGAGGGCCTCCCGAAGGCCGTAGAGCAGGTTGGTCGCCGGAGAGCTGGGGAAGAAACCGCCCTGGTTGGCGGCGATCATCTCCTCCCAGCCCCAGTAAGACCTGGGAAGTTTCGCGGTTTTCGCCGCGGCCAGCGCCTTGGCGCTGATCGCGTTGAAGCCGAGTCCCGGGGGCAGCATCAGCCCCTTCTGGGAACAGCCCACCGTCACATCGACGCCCCACGCGTCATGAAGGTAATCGATGGAGCCAAGGGAGGAGATCGTATCGACCATCAAAAGCGCCGGATGGCCGGTGCGGTCGATCGCACGCCGGATTTCGGCGATCCGGCTCGTTACGCCGGTCGAGGTCTCGTTGTGGACCACGTTCACCGATTTAATTTTGCGTTCCCGGTCCTCGGCCAGTTTGGCCTCGACAACGGCGGGATCGGCGCCGTGCCGCCAGTCTCCGGGGACGAAATCCACCTCCAGCCCCAGCCGGAGGGCCATGTTCTTCCAGAGGGTCGCGAAGTGGCCCGTCTCGAACATCAACACCTTGTCGCCGGGAGAGAGCGTGTTGACCAGCCCCGCCTCCCAGGCCCCCGTTCCCGAAGAGGCGAAGATGACAACCGGTCCGGCGGTCTTGAAAACCGGTTTGAGCCCGCCCAGCACCTCAAGGGCGAGCGCTTTGAATTCCGGACCCCGGTGATCGATGGTCGGTTTCGCCATCGCCCGGAGCACCTGCTCGGGCACGTTCGTCGGCCCCGGAATCTGTAAAAAATGGCGTCCACTTGGATAGGACATGGCAACCCTCCTTGATCATTGATCGGCGGGGGGCCTGCCCCCCCCC
>CAYSSF010000159.1:0-5060 GCA_964433455.1 uncultured Syntrophaceae bacterium | reverse complement strand
AAGAAATGACGTCCACTCGGATAGGACATACCTGTTTATTCCTCCTGCTATTGGAGCCAATTGCAAAAGCCCGAGATTGTCATTCCCGCGAAAGCGGGAATCCAGCTTCCTTAAGAACTTCCGGCCCCCCGCTTTCGCGAGGGTGACATTTCTAATTTGGTTTTACAATTGCCTCATCGGGTTATATTACTTCTTCCAGTCGGTCCAGGGATGATCCTTGAGGCTCGGATCCTCCACGCGATTGAAGATTTTCAGAATCATCCTCGCCTTCGCCGGCGCCTCCATCTTCTTGTCCGTATGGACGATCAGCTTCGCGCCGAACTTTTCGCCGCAGAGCTTCCCGAGGGCCTCCATCGTCTTCGGGCTCCCCGTCACCGGCAGGCTGGGCCAGAAGAAGGTCGAAACGCCCATCGCCACCAGACCGAGCGCCTCGGCAACCTCGGCGCTCCGGTTGGCCTCGGCGAAACAGGCCAGCACCGGCAGCCCCTTGACCTCCTTCTTGGCGGCCGCGGCAAGCGCAAGCAGAAAGTCGGCCACGCCGCCGTTCTCCGCATAACCGAGGTCGAGAACGGCCGGGAGGTTCTTACCGGCGGCCTTGAGGAGCTTTGCGACACCCGGGCCGCAGTGCTTCTCGCACTGTCGGGGATTCAGGAACCCGTATTTTGCGAGGCTGACGCTCGCATCGCCTTCGGAAATGCAAAGGACGTCGTCCTTCAGGAACTCCTGGGCCATCGTCACGAAGGGCAGATCCTGCGTGAACTTCACGTTGTTGGTCCCCGCAAGGATCGCGATCCCCTTGATTGTCCCCTCTTTCAGCGCGGCGGCGATCTTCTTCAGGTCGAGGTCCTGAGCGGAGAGCCCCATCAGAGCGGACTCCTTCGCCTCCGGGATATCCCGCACGATCGCACGGCGGAACTCAAACGCCTTCAGCGCCTTCTCGACGATCTCTGCGGCAAAGGCCTCCGGATTCCGGCCCTTGAGGGTCTCCGTCGGGACGACCACCGTATTGTACTCCGCGGCGATCGCGGCGAGCGACGGGTTGACGAACTGGTCGCCGGTTACGATCAGGTCGACGGCGCCGGTCAAGAGCGGCAGTTCCTGGGAACCGTAGCTCGTCACCGGAGCGAACGCATAGGGCGAAAGGAGCGGATCCGTGCAGACGCCCGCCACGTTCACCTTTTTCTTTGCCGCCGCGGCGGCGATCTTCGCCTTCAGGACCGGCGAGAAGCGACCGTAAAGAAGGATCGTTGCGGCGCCCTTCTTCAGCACGCCCATGTTGACTTCAACCTCGGCCGGCGCGGCGCCGAAAACGGCCTTCTTCAGTCCGCCCTGGAGTCGCTGGGCGAAGGCGCCCAGCAGCGCGGCCTTGAAGGCCCAGAACAGCGTCTCCTCGACGCCGGCGACACCGCCTTCCACCTTCTGGGAGGCCTTGAAAAGATCCTTGGCCACTCCCTGCGGGTAGATCCCGGCCTCTTCCCAGACGGCAAGCAGCGCCTTCGGAAACGCCTTCTTCAGGCCGGCGCCGCCTTCACTCAACAGGGCCGCGATCTCGGCGACGATCCGATCCGCATCCGCCTTCTCCTTCGGCTTCACCGCGCCGGAGACAACCCCTTCGACAAAATCACTGACCTGGTCCAGCGAGGCCATCGTTCCCTTCAGAACCAGCCTCAAGAGCGTCTGCACGGCCAGGATGTCCTTATCCTTTCCGCAAACGCCCAGCTTGTTGACATCCCGGAAGGGGTGGCTGATGCACGGCCCCTGGAGGCAATCCCGGCAGCTCAATCCCGATTCGCAGAACCCGCATTCGGGAAGCTGTCCCTCGAAACGGTCCCACGCCAATTTTGTACCCTTGTCTGCCGCTTTCGCCAGGAAATGCTCTGCTGCATTGTCGGCGGTCTTCTTCTGGATGAACTCCATTGTCAATCTCCTTTCTGATCCCCATTGTCCGCGACCCATTTTGGTCATCGGTCAAAATGTGATTGCGTCCTGACTGGTTAGAACTTCTTCTTCCGATAATCCTTCCGCTCCACGAGGGAGAGGGCCCCGGTGGGACACACCTCCGCACAGATCGGATAGCCCATGTTGCGGCAACGGTCGCACTTGATCGCCACCTTCATGGATGACGACGGGTTGATGATTCCGAACGGGCAGACCATCACGCACATCCAGCAGGCGATGCAGGTCGGTTCGTTCACGTAGACCAGCCCGGTCTCCGGATCGCGGCGCATGGTTCCGTTGGGGCAGGCGTCCAGACAGGGGGCCTCTTCGCAATGCCTGCACTGCAGCGCGAATGGCTTCCCCTCGACATAGACCCTTGGCACCGGCTGAGGCTCTTCGTTGATCGCCTTGGCCAGTTCCTTGGATATGGAGGCGATTTCCGTCCCGCACCAGAGCTCGCACTGATGGCACCCCGTACATTTTTCTTTGTCTACCATGATTACTTTCACGTTTTCCTCCTGTTGAGTGGGGTCAGGTCTTGGGATTTGAATTTGAAGGGTTTCAAATTCAAGTCCCAAGACCTGACCCCATATGATTACAGTCCGGTATCCATCAGTTCCTTGTACTCCGGTTCGCTGAACTGGTCGGCGTTTCTCCGGAGGATCGGCAACAAATCGATGAAATTCAGGCGGTCGCTCATCAGAAGCGGGATGGAATCGGCGACATAGACCTGCTTCTTGAGCAGGATCGACAGCAGGCCGGCTTTCTGCGTCTGGCCGATCAGGATCGCCCCGATGACTTTCCCGTTTCGCAGGACCAGCTTCTTATAGGTATCCTTTGTTCTCACGCGGATCTCCCGGAATTCATCCTCAGCGGAGGCCATCACACAGGATTCCGCATGGGTCACCCCGATGGAAATGGCGGGAATTCCGATGAAATTTCCGATGGAGTTTCTGCGGTAGGAACCGGGATAGCGGAGTTTCTTGCCGGTCATGTTGACCCCGGCGAAGTGGCCCTGTTCGAAGGCGCAGGGCCAGATGGCGTTCAGAAACGGGCTGTTCCGCGCGATGTCGTGGGTCTCCGCAACGTCTCCGGCGGCGTAGATATCCGGGGCGCTGGTCATCATGAACTCATCGACCCGGACCCCCTTCAGGTCGCCGATCTCGATTCCCGCCTGGACGGCGAGTTCCGTCTGCGGACGGACCCCCACCGACAACACGACCATGTCGCAGGGAAGCTCGCGGTTGTCGGTCACAACGCCGGTCACATGCTTGTCGCCCGTGAACTTCAGCGCTTTTTCGCCGGTGAGCACGGTGATCCCGAGATCCTCGATCCGTTTGCGGACGATCCCGGCCGCCTCCGCATCGAAGACGGTGGGCATCACCTGCCCGAGCTGCTCCAGCAGCGTCGCCTTGATCCCGCGTCTCGTCAGGCTGATGCACGCCTCGACGCCGATGCTGCCCGCGCCGATCACCACGGCGCGCGTCCCCTTCATGTTGTAGATCCTCTCCGCGTCGACCATGGTCTTCAACGTGGAGATCCCCTCCTTGTCGACCCCAGGAATGGGCGGGACGATCGCCTTCCCGCCGGTGGCGAGCAGGAGTTTGTCGAAGGCATGCGCCTTCCCGTCCGCCGTTTCGATGGTCTTGCCGGCGACATTGAGATTCGTGACCTTCACCCCCATGTGGGGCGTAACCTTGTTTTCTTCGAAAAAATCCGCCGTTCGGAAATTGAGCAGCGGTTTGGAAAGCTCCTCCGCAACGTAGTACGGGAGGAGGACTCTCGAAAAGAGGGGGGTCTCTTCATCGCTGAACAGGTCGATACTGGATTCGTGATCCAGCGACCGGATGGATTCAACGGCGCTGATAGCCGCGGCGCTCCCTCCCACAATGATATATCGCATCTTCATTCTCCTTCCTGATATCTGATAATGAGCGGCCCATACCCGGCCTTCTCCGCCGTTAGTACAGGCTGTGGAGCGAGTAGAGGGGGAGCAGCTCCTTGAACAACTGTTTTCCCCGGGTCACGTTGTAGTTGCCGCAGGAACAGCATTCCGCCATCTCGATGCAGCAATCCTCGATCGTCCTGCGCCCCCGTTTGACGTCCCTCACCATCTTGCGGACCAGGTCCGAGGCGATCATCGCGTGACCGCACATGGTGACCGTCTGCAGGATCTCGAAATCGGGCAGCCGCTCGGTGTTTCCCCAGGTGCCGAGGGAATATTCGAGGGAGTGGATCCGGCCCAGCCCCGCCTCCGTCATGCACTGCTGGACGACATCGGGAATGCCCGAGATGATGACCGATATGCCGGGCCGGTCTTCGTTGAGCTCCTTCAGCAGGGAGACGATCTTCTCCCGGTTGTCGAAGGTGCACTCGACGATCGTCCCGTCGGTCACGCGGCTCAGGATATCGTCCATCGTCGTGTTGTAGATGTTGCCCGTTTTCATATCGCCCAGGTTGATCGGCCCGTGCTTGTAGCAGATGCTCAGGAATTTCTTGGTCTTGGGCGCCGATCCCTTCTTGTTGACGCCGGTCGCGGGACAGCCCAGGACGATGAAATCGTTGCTCAGACTCTCCCGGGTGCCTCTGCGGTGCAAACTGTGTGTCATCTTCTCCTCCTTTAGGGCTCGTCGTCATAGAATTTGTAGTGCGGTTCGCCCAATCCCATGTTGTTCTTGCTGTTGATGGAATACCAGAGCCCCATCTCCTTGAAAACCGGAACGATCGGAACCTCTCCCACCGGCGGGACCTTGGTGATCACCTCCACGGTGAAAACCGTGTCCAGCGTCTTGGCGACATCCTGCAGAATCTTGATCACCTCGGGCAGCCTTTCCAGCTTACACTTCCCCTCGATGATGGCCGAGGTCGCCTTTTCCGCGAGGACATCGTCGCGGAGCTTTCCGGTGTTCTTGTCGGACATGAAATGGGTCACGGGGTTTTCCGCCGCCAGTTGATAGCCGAGATCGGCCTTCATCAGCGCCATGGCCACCGTCTCGACATCCCGGAAATAGGCGCCGACGCTGGGTCTGCCCAGTTCGACGCCGACCCCGACTTCGCCGGGGAGGAAGGTCCCCTTGACGTCGTTCGTCTTCATCTCCTCCGTTCCGCGGCCGGGCGTCTGC
>CAYSSF010000158.1:0-9538 GCA_964433455.1 uncultured Syntrophaceae bacterium | reverse complement strand
TCCTGCTCCCGCTCTCGATCGTTCGCTCCTGGAAATACATCGGCTATGAAAGCGCTTATATCCCGGCCGTCTTCGCACTGCTCTTCACCATCCTCACCCTCGGCCTCCTGCTCGGCGCGCTCATGTTTCTGCGGAGCCGGATCCAGGGATATCTCGCCGCGATGGTCCTGCTGGGGACACCATTCTTCATCATGATGGGGGCCTCCCAGTTCGCGGAGGTTCCGCTCGCCTTCTTCATGCTGGCGACCCTCGCGCTGCTCTTCCTTCCGGCGCGCTTCCCGGAGAATCGTTCCGGGGCGCTGGTCCTGGCCGGGATCGCCGCCGGTTTGTGCGCCTGGACAAAAAATGAAGGTTTGCTGTTCCTGCTGATCGTCACGGGCGCCCTTTTTGGCACGGCCCTTCATGCAGCGGGGTGGGGATCGGCACGGAGGCAAACCGTCCGGTTTCTCGCCGGAGCCCTGCCGATCCTGCTGATCGTCCTCTATTTCAAAACACAGATCGCCCCGGCCAGCGATCTGATGGAGGGCTTCGGTTTGGCCGCTGCGGCGGCCAAATTGACGGACTTCAGCCGTTATGCGGAGATCGCAAAGGCATTCTTCATCTCGGGAATCGGCTTCACGCAGGGATTGACCGATATCCGCGTGGCGACGCGGCTTAATCCCGGCGCCGTCAGCATCCTGCTCATGATCCTCTATCTCCTCCTCTCCGGTGCGCGGATCGACGACGGGGACCGGACCGGTCTCGTTCGGACCGCCGCCGTCCTGCTGCTGATGCCGGCCGGCTATTTCTTCGTTTACGTGCTGACCCCCCTCGATCTCGGCTACCACCTCGCCACGTCGCTGAACCGCCTTTTTCTCCAGTTGTGGCCGAGCGCCATTTTTCTGTTCTTCATGATCGCCGATGCTCCGGAGAGGGTCCCTGCCGCGGGGGAGCGGTCCGGCCCCGGTTCCACGCGGCCGAAAAAAAGAAAGGAACCGAAATGAATACCGAAAAAATGCTGTCCGTCGTCATCCCCGTTTACAATGAGCGGGAAACGGTGCTGAAGATCATCGGGAAGGTCCTGAATCTCGAGTTTGTCGCGGAGATCATCGTCGTCGATGACGGCTCCACGGACGGCACGAAGGAGCTCCTGGAACGGACGGCATTCGACAAGCGTGTCCGCTATTTTTCCCATGACCGGAACCGCGGAAAGGGGGCGGCCCTGCGGACGGGGTTCGGCCATGTCACGGCGGGGATTGTGACGATTCAGGATGCGGACATGGAGTACGATCCGAACGAGTTTATCGAAATGATCCGCCCCATTCGCGACGGTGTGGCCGACGTCGTGTACGGCTCGCGACTCTCCGGCGGAAAGCCGCAGCGGTGCCACCTCTTCTGGCACAAGGTGGGAAACGACTTTCTGACGTTTCTGACGGATCTTCTGTACAACACCACCCTTTCCGACATGGAGACCTGCTACAAGATGTTCCGGAAAGAGGTGATCGAAACCATCCGGATCCAGTCCGACGGCTTCTCCGTCGAACCGGAACTGACGGCCAAGATCTGCCGAAACAAGCGGTGGCGGATCTATGAAATTCCGATCTCCTACTACGGGCGAAGCTACGCGGAAGGGAAAAAGATCACCTGGCGACACGGCTTTTCGGCCCTCTGGACGCTTCTGAAATACCGGGTCATGGACTGATCCCCCCGGGCCGGGGATGACGAAAGGATCCATACCCCCCGCCCCGGCGGGAGAGAAGCGGGGAGGAATGCCGGGAAAGCCGCGCGGCGCGCAAATGGGTTGTGTCAAATTCGTTGTTGACAACAAGCGGATTTTGTTCTAAGGTCCGACCGTTTTTGCAGTCGGGGGATCGATGAAAATGGATGGGAGCTTAAGAGAGGCATCTTTGGATCGCGGCTTGATTTGCCGGGGCCTCCTGTTGCGCCTCGCTCTTCTCGGGATGGGTCCAAGCCCATCGCCCGTCGCTTTCAGGAGATGATCGTCCCTAAAAAAATCAGCGAATCCTAAAGGCCATGGGTTGATCATCCTTGGCCTTTTTTTATTACGGCCACTACTTCTGTTGAGGAATACGACATGTACGAAGTGATATGGCACGGCCGCGGCGGACAGGGCGTCGTCATCGCGGCGCAGATCCTTGCCGAATCGGCCTACCTCCAGGGATTCAGGGGGGTCACATCGGCCCCGACCTTCGGCCCTGAACGGCGCGGAGCGCCCCTCACGGCGTCGACCCGGATCTCGGACCACCCGATCCGGACCTTCTCCCAGATCGAGAAGGCCGATATCGCGGTCGTCCTCGATCCATCGCTCTTCGGCATCGTCAACATTCTCGGTTCGCTGAAACCGCAGGGGCTGCTCCTGATCAACTCCCCGAAGAAGGCGGAAGAATATGAGATCGAGGGTGGCTGGAATGTCGCCACGCTCGACGCGGCAGCGGTCGCCCTCCGCTTCCATCTGATCAAGGAGGGGGCGCCGATGGTCAACACGCCGATGCTCGCGGTCTTCTCCAAGGCATCGGGCCTCGTCTCCCTCGAACACCTGGAGAAGGGGCTGAAGTGGAAACTCTCCGGCGGGGCGGCGGCGACGAATATCGCGGCGCTCAGGGCCGCCTACGAAGAGGTCTCTCTGAAGACGATCGCTAAATAGGGACAGAGCCCCTATTATTTCCGGAAATAATAGGGGCTCTGTCCCTATTTAGGAGGCGCGTTATGGAACAAAAGGACGACAACATCTCCGCCATGTGCAAGCCGGCCGTCGGCGAGGCGGGGAAGACCGGAGACTGGCGGGACGCCACACCGGTCATCGACCATGCGAAATGCATCGCTTCGGTCAAGAACCGGCCGGCCTGCTACCTCTGCTGGCTCTACTGCCCGGAGGGGATCGTCACCGCGGGCATCCCCGTCAAGATCGATCTCGATTATTGCAAGGGGTGCGGCATCTGCGCGGAGGAGTGCCCCGCGAAGGCGATCACGATGGTGATCAACGAGGAGGTCCAGAAATGAGCGACGTCCAGATCATGACCGGCAATCAGGCCGCCGCTTATGGGGTCAAACTCTGCAAGGTGCAGGTCATTTCCGCCTATCCGATCACCCCGTCGACCCCCGTCACCGAAACGATCTCGCAGTGGGTCGAGAGCGGAGAGTTGAAGGCGGAATATGTCCGGGTGGAGAGCGAACATTCGGTGATGACCGTCTGCGTCGCCGCATCCACCGTCGGCGCCAGGACCTTCACCTCGACCTCTTCGCACGGCCTTTTGTACATGTGCGAGCAGCTCCACTGGGCCGCCGGCTCCCGTCTCCCGATCGTGCTGGCCTGCGTGAACCGCGGCGTCGGCGCCCCCTGGTCCATCTTCAATGACCAGCAGGACTCCATCTCCCAGCGGGACGCCGGATGGATCCAGATCTACTGCCGGGACAACCAGGAGATTCTCGATTCGCTGATCCAGGCCTACCGGATCGCCGAGCAGGTTTACTGCCCCGTGATGGTCTGCTACGACGGCTTCGTCCTCTCCCACACAATGATGCCCGTCGAGATCCCCGACGCCGAAAAGGTGTGCGCGTTTCTTCCCCCCTACAAACCCCATACGATCCTCCGCCCGGAAGATCCACGGAACATCAACCCGGTCATCTTCCCGTGGCAGCGGCGCGACGCGGAGGGGGTTCTGCGCGACGGCTATATGGACTTGCGCTGGAAACTCCAGCACGCGCTGGAGGGGGCGCGGGATGTGATCGTGGAGGTCTGCCGCGAATACGGGTCGCTCTTCGGCCGCGACCACGGCGGGATGCTCTGGAGCTACAAGGCGGACGACGCCGAGGTGCTCCTCGCCGGCATGGGGTCGCTCGCTACGGAGGCGACGACGGCGGCGGATATTCTCCGCGGGCAGGGTATCCGCGCCGGGGTGGTCGGCGTCCGGGTCTACCGGCCTTTCCCCCGCGCGGAGGTCCGCGAGGCCTTCCAGAAAGCCCCGGCCATCGTCGTTTTCGAAAAGGACATCAGTTACGGCTACGAGGGGGCGCTCTCCGCCGACATCAAAGCGGCCCTCTACGGGACCGGCATCCGGACGCCGGTCCACAACTACATCGCCGGTCTCGGCGGCCGGGATGTCAAGGCCAATGAACTGGCCGAGGCCGTCCGGTCCTCCCTCGCGGCCATCGCCGGGGGGAACCGGGAGCAACAGCGCTGGCTCAACTGCGTTACGGAGTGACAACGGGAGAACCCACCATGCCGGAAAAACTCTTTAAGGTTCACAAGGAAGAATATATGCTGCCGGGAAACCGCGCCTGTTCGGGCTGCGGGCTTTCCCTCGCCTACCGCTACGTGCTGAAGGCGCTCCGGGAGAACACGATCCTGACCATCCCGGCCAGTTGCCTGACGGTCCTCCACGGCCTCTACCCGATCACGTCGGTCGGCATCCCCTGCCTGAACTGCACCTTCGCCAGCACCGCCGCTTCGGCGTCGGGTCTGGTGGCGGGGCTCGCGGCGATGAACCGGAGCGACACCACCGTCGTCGCCATCGCCGGCGACGGGGGAACCTACGACATCGGCATCCAGGCGCTCTCCGGCGCCGCCGAACGGGGAACGGATTTCATCTACGTCTGTTACGACAACGAGGGTTACATGAACACGGGGACGCAACGCTCCAGCGCCACCCCGGCGGGGGCGCTGACCACGACGACGCCGATCCTCACGAAGCAGCAGAACAAGAAGGACATGATGAAGATCATGGAGGCCCATGATATCCCCTATCTGGCCACCTGCTCCCCCTCTTTCCCGATCGACCTCTACGAGAAGTTCGTGAAGGCCAAAAGGATCAAGGGAACCCGCTACATGCAGATTGCGACCCCCTGCCCCCCCGGCTGGGTCTTCCCGCCCAAGGACACGGTCAAAATCGGCCGCCTGGCCATCGAGACGGGGATCGTCGTTCTCTATGAGATCGAAGACGGGAAGTTCCGTTTCACAGGGCGGAGCAAAACCCTGGCGGAGAAGGGAACCCGCGCCCCGATGATCAACTTCGTGGAGCGGCAGGGGCGGTTCAAGAAGATGAGCATGGAGCAGTTGGGACAGTTCCAGCGGTGGGTCGATCACAAGTGGAATGAGTACATGAGACGGGCGGAAGGCTGAAGAAGAATAGGGGCGCTGTCTCCCTATCACCCCCCCCCGCAGTGTCATTCCCGCGAAAGCGGGGGCAGGAATGACGATTTACCGAATTTCAGCACTTCTTCAATCAGCTCCGCATAGCGCCCCGCAGCGCCCCGGTTCGCCGTCACCGCCCGGCGACCGGACTCGCCCTTCGTCCGCAGCAGGTCCGGATCTTCGAGGAGCGTCCGGATCCCCGTAAAGAGTTCCCCGCCGTTCCGGACCGTGATCCCCGCACCCGCCTCTTCGAGAAGAACCCGTTCATCCCGGAAATCCTCCATGTGCGGGCCGTGGAAAACGACCTTTCCCCACGCGGCGGCCTCGAGGATATTCTGGCCGCCCTTCGGGACGAGACTCCCCCCGCAGAAGACGACCGAGGCGAGGCTGTAGACCTTGAAGAGCTCGCCGATCAGATCGACGACGACGACCCGCTCCCCGCTGCGGCGTCGACCCGCCCGGATCTCCGACATCCGGATGGCGTCGGAAAACCCGGCCCGATGCGCCAACTCCATGACGGCCGCCGCCCGCTCGATGTGGCGGGGGATCAGGATCAGCTTAAAGTCCGGCCGGTGTTCGAGCAGCAGTCGATACACCTCCAGAATGACCGATTCTTCTCCCTCGTGCGTACTCCCCGCGACCAGGACCCCCGCGCTCGGTTCGATGCCGAGGCTGCCGGCGATCTCCATCTCCAGCTCCGGGGAAACGCGGGCCGCGAGACCGTCGTATTTTGCATTCCCGAGAACCCGGATCCGGGAGGTGGGCATTCCGAGGGCGGCAAGCCGCTCCGCATCGGTCTGTGAGATCACGCCGGCCAGGTCGAGCGCCGCGAGGATCCCCTTCCAGAAGAAGCGCGTCGCGCGGTAACGGCGGTACGAGTGGGGCGAGATCCTGCCGTTCGCCATCACGATCCGCGTCCCCCGCGCGCGGCAGAGCCGGATGAAATTGGGCCAGAGCTCCGTCTCGACGGGGATGAAAACGTCGGGCCGGACCCAATCGATTACCTTCCGGACAACGCATGGAATATCAAGTGGATAGTAGATGTGAACTGTCGCGTCGGTCGCCAGTTTCCGGGCCATCTGCTGACCCGTCTCCGTGCTTGTGGAGAGGACGATGCACGCCCCGGGGAAACGGGAGCGGAGCGCCGTCACGATCGGGGCGGCCGCCGTCACCTCGCCGACGGAGACGGCGTGCAACCAGATCCGCGGCTCTCCCCGCATGAGGGAGACAACCACCGGAGAAAGACGGCCGAATTTCGGGCCGAGGCTCCGGCGGTACTTGCCCGTCAGGACCATCCGCGCCCCGTAGTAGGGAACGGCGAATACCGCGGCAACGAGAAGCAGCGCATTGTAGATTCCCGACCAGAACAAATCCCCACCTCTTCAGATTTTTATATCCCGACAGGCTTCCTTGACAAACCGGGCCAGATGGTCGCCGATGAGGGTATAGGGGAGAAGCACTTCATTGGCCCCGCTTGCTTTCAGGGCTTCAATCTGATCGACCGAGTCCGCCGTGGCGACAATGACGGCGTTCGGCGCCACGGCGCGGCATGCCGTCACGATGGACCGGTTGTTTGTCCCTTTGAGGAGCATATCGGGTATCGTGCAGAGGATGACATTCGACGTCGCGACGTGGGAGTGTTCCAGGGTGTCCATGCTGCTGATGTCGCCAAATATTCCCTTGATATTGCGGTCGTTCAACTCCTTCAGAACCTCGAGATTGAAATCGATCACCAGGATCTTCTTCAGCAGATCGGGGGCAACGGTTTCCGTCCGGTCGATAAATGCCCGGGCGCCCCGGTGAAACCCGAGGAGGACTACAGGATAATGACCGCCGGTTTCCTCCGTTGCCGTCTCTTTGGCTTTCGAGGTGAAGCCGATGCTTTCCAGGAAACGATCAAAAACCAGGTACGCCGCGTGGTTGCCCTTGATGAAATACGATGAGAGCACCGAAGCAATGGCCATGGCATAGATGATCAGCGACATCATGCGCTGATCGATATGGCCGTAGCCCACCCCGAGGGCGGCGACGACCAGGGAAAATTCGCTGATCTGGGAGAGGTTGAGACTGGCAATGAAACTGGTGCGCCGCCCGCTCCCGGCCAGGGAGAGGAGGGGATAGATGGTCAGGAAGCGGGATACAATCACAAAGATGACGATGATGCCGGCCATGGTCAGGAGGGCGGCGTCCGGAACGGGAATCTTCATGCCGATCGAGAGGAAGAAGAGGGTCAGGAAGAAATCACGCAGGGGGAGCACTTTCGCCGTTACATGGACGCTGTAGGGAAAAGTGGAGATGGCCACCCCGGCAATGAGGGCCCCCATTTCCATCGAAAGCCCGATCCAGGCCC
The DNA here is from genome assembly GCA_964433455.1 of uncultured Syntrophaceae bacterium. GTDB lineage: Bacteria > Desulfobacterota > Syntrophia > Syntrophales > UBA5619 > UBA5619. Next base: position 2,057 of record CAYSSF010000158.1, on the reverse strand, counting down.
CCGTCCCCGCCATAAAAGCGCACCAGGAAATGGACATGGCCACGACCATTTCCGGTGTTTTCGAGATCTTTTCAAAGATCCAACGGAGCAGATACTTGCTGAGGAGAAAACCCGTAGCCAGGAGCACGAAGCTTTTGCCCAGGGCCATGACGACGAGGAGGATCTTGGGATTGGTGAAGTGGGGTTGCAGGGCGAGAATCAGGATCGCCCAAAGATCCTGAAAGATGAGAATGCCGAGGGTAATGCGGCCGGGCAGGGTATCCAGCTCAAACTTATCGTAGAGGAGCTTGACGACAATGGCCGTACTGCTCAAGGCGCAGAACAGGGCCAAATAGAGGGCGTCGATGCGCCCTTTGCTCAGGTCGTATCCCAACAGCATGAAGAAGACTGTGCCGATGAGGATGCAGAGGAGAAATTGACCGATCCCGGCATAGATCAATTGTCGTCCCGAGGAGAGAAGCTTCGTTGGATTGAGTTCCAGACCGATGATGAAAAGGAGCAGGATCAAACCGATTTCCGAGATGACTTCAATGTTTGCCGGCTCCGAGACGAGTTTGAGGCCGATTGCAGGTCCGATCAGCGCGCCGGCGACAAGGTATCCCAGGATAACCGGCTGCCGAAAGAACTGAAAGATAAAACCGAGGGCGGTGGCCGCCAGAATTGAAATGCCTATGTCAGGAAGGATGCCGTGCATGGCTTGCTTCTCCTTGTTCCCGCCGCTCTTTTATTCAGGATTTAAAGACCTTCAGAAATTTTCGTTCCCCTTCGTCGGTACCGATCAGGATCAACTCGCTGTTCGGTTTGATCGGCATCCGCGTGTCGGGATTGATCGACATTTCACCATCATCCTTGATGGCGACGACGGAGCAGTCCGTGACCTTCCGGATATCGGAATCGGCCAGGATCTTGCCGACGAGCGATTCCGGGGCTTTCAGCCGAAAGATGTTGAGCCCTTCGGCGAGCATCCACATATCCTCGTTTTCCAGAAAGTTGAAGATGGCGTTGGCGCCCAGGGAGGCGTAGGACATGACGAAGTCGGCGCCGGCGCGGTGAAGTGTCGAGCACCACGATGGAAAAGAGGCGCCCCAGGTCCGAATGAAAGGTGATGTCCCCGAACCCGAGCGTCGACATCACCGTGAGGGTCCAGTAAAAACCGGTGATCCAGGTATGGTCCTTCCCCTCAAAGGCCATCAGGAAATGGAAGATCACGCTGAAGACGGTCACCATGATCGACAGCACAAACATGAATTTGAGGAGCTGGCGGAGGTTTCGCCTTGTGCTTTCTCTTTGGAGAAAGTAGCTGATCACGGCGGGGTTGAACTTCATTGCGCTCCTTCAACTGGATAAGGACTGGTTTTTTATGGCGCGCAGTATAGGAATTTCGGGCTTCTATGTCAATCATATCTTGGCGGAGCGAAGTTTTGTTCCGAATCGTCTTCTTCTTGACTTGCCGCGGCCGTTTTCCTATACTCGCGCCGGTAAAAAATCCCGAAAATCCGGATCGACGCCCATGCCCGTTGTCACACTGGCCCTGTCCCCCTCGGGGCAGGTCGTTTTTCTTCCCGATGGCGGGGACGGCCCACCCCTTCCCGACGAGGTTGCCGCACGGATCGGGGAGGCCTTTCACGAGGGAACCGCCGCCGGACTCCTCCACATCGCCGCCGTGGAACTGGCCACGCCCCTCCCGCCGGTCTTCGCCTTCTGGCGCGACTTTTCCCGCCGTTGCCTCACAGGGCTCTGCCGGATCGCCGGCGCGGAGCCGGAAGAGGAACTGCCCGGCGCCGCCGCGCCTCCCCCCTCCCGGGAGGCGCTCCTCCGGATTATCGAAAGCTCTCCCCCGCTCCCGGGGCTGGAGTATCTGAGTCCCGCGGTCCTGGAAAATCTCTGGACGGCGCTGGAGGGCCGCACCCGTGAGGAGGCCAACCGGGCGGGCGGGAATATCCAGGATTATCTGAAAACGCGAAACCCCCTCTGGAACATGGTGGGCCGCGTCGCCTTCCATCTGGCGGAGAACCGGAAGAACGAGGCGCGCCCCTTCGGCTTCCTCGTCACCTACA
>CAYSSF010000157.1:0-9539 GCA_964433455.1 uncultured Syntrophaceae bacterium | reverse complement strand
GGAACTTCTCATCATGATCGACGCCGTGCGCCGGGCTTCCGCAGACCGTATCACGGCGGTCATCCCCTACTACGGCTACGCTCGGCAGGACCGGAAGGTGGCGCCCCGCGCGCCGATCACGGCCAAACTTGTGGCCGATCTCATCACCCAGGCAGGGGCAAACCGGATTTTGGCGATGGATCTTCATGCAGGCCAGATTCAGGGTTTCTTCAATATCCCGGTTGACAATCTTTTCGCTACGCCCATTCTGCTGGACCACATCAAGAAGAACTACCCGGATGACAACATCGTTATTGTCTCACCCGACACCGGAGGCGTGGAACGGGCGCGCGCGTTCGGCAAACGGCTGGGAGCCAGTTTGGCTATCATCGACAAGCGCAGAGATGGTCCGAACGAGGCCCAGATCATGAACATCATCGGTCATGTCAAAGGAAAAAGGGTCATCCTGCTGGATGATATGATCGATACGGCGGGAACGGTTGTGCAGGCGGCAAAGGCCCTCACGGAAGAAGGGGCCATCGAGGTCACTGTCTGTTGCACCCATCCCGTACTTTCGGGTCCGGCCGTGGAAAGGATCGAACAGTCGGAGCTGAAGGAGGTCATCGTGACGGACACGATTCCTCTGCATGAGAAGGCAAGAGCCTGCAGTCGTATCAAGGTTCTCTCCGTGTCGGGACTTCTCAGCGAGGCTGTCCGAAGAATCTATTACAACGACTCAGTCAGTTCATTATTCATTTAGGAGGAATTCCATGGAGGCAACCGAATTAAGAGCCTGTATCCGCACCGAATCCGGCAAAGGACCGGCAAGGCGTTTCAGGAAGGAAGGTTTGATGCCGGCGGTTTTTTACGGCCGGGGTGAAAAAGCCATTCACCTTTCGGTGAATGCGGCAGAACTGCTCAAGATTGTCAGGACACAAAAGGAGAATGTCTTCATCAAGCTCGTGATCGACGGAGAGAAGAAGCTGGAAAAACTATCCTTGATCAAGGAGTTGCAGATCGAACCGGTCAGCAGGCGGTTCTATCATGCGGATTTTTATGAAATCCGCATGGATCAGCGACTGACGCTCGATGTTCCCCTCCATTTCGCCGGCATTCCAGTGGGCGTTGTAAACGGCGGCGAGCTTCAGCATTTGAAACGCGATCTGAAGATCTCATGCCTTCCTTCCGCTCTTCCCGATTCCATCGAGATCGATGTCACCGGACTGGAGATTGGCGACTCGATCAAGGTCCAGGACATTCGGGTTCCCGAAGGAATCACCGTTCTCGATCCAGGAGATGTCGGTGTGGCCATGGTCGCCATCGTGAAGGTTTCCGTACCGCAGCCGGAAGAGGCCGAGGCAGGCGCGCCCAAAGCGCCGGCAGAGGCGGTTGCAGCAGCAGCGTCACCCAAAGGGGGCGCAAAAGGCTGACGATATCACGTTTTGATCCCTCTTGAGCCTATTCAGAAATACCGCACGCACAGCTTCGGAGTGGCGATGTGAAGTTAATCGTAGGACTGGGAAATCCGGGGATAAGGTATCGGCTCAGCCGGCACAACGCAGGTTTTCTGATTTTGGATCAATTGTCGCTCGAACGGAATATACCCATCAATCAAACCCTCTTTGATGCGCATATCGGAAAGGGGAAGATAGAGGGCGACGTCGTAATTCTTGCCAAACCACAGACATTCATGAATCTGAGCGGTATAGCGATCCGGAAGCTGACGGACTACTTCCGGATCGCTATTCGGGATATCATCGTTGCACATGATGATCTGGACCTGCCGTTTCAGTCGATCCGTTTGAAGGCGGGCGGGGGGCATGGTGGACACAAAGGGCTCATTTCGCTGTTTGATCACCTGGGCGGACAGGATTTCATGAGGGTCAGACTCGGCATCGGAAAGCCTGCCCGCAAAACGATGGTTGAAGGGTATGTTCTCGAACATTTTTCCAAAGAAGAGATGGATTCTCTTTCACAACTGACCACAACGGCAGCGATGGCGATAACCGACATCCTGCGTTTCGGTATTCAAGCGGCCATGGAAAAACACCATGGGAAGAACAAAACATACTTAATCGAGGAGGGTTGAATCATGTGCAGCGGAAAACGCAGTTTCTGGTCTCTCACGTGTTCTCTCGCTATCATCCTGTTTTTGATGACTCCGATGGCCTTTGCAGGGGAGGCAGACATCAAGATCCCGGATCTGACCCAGATCACTTTCATCGGCGGTTCACTCGGTGGGTTGACCATTCTGAACATCGGACTCGTGGTCTGTGTCATCGGCATGATCTTTGGGTTTTATCAGTACATCCAGACCAAGAATCTGCCTTCCCATCAGGCCATGCTGGATGTCTCCAACACGATCTGGGAAACCTGCAAAACCTATCTTTTTCAGCAGGGGAAATTTCTCGCAGCTCTCTGGGTTCTGATCGCTGCCTGTATCGTCTATTATTTTGTCGGTCTCCAGGGCAGCACGATCGGGGCCGTCACGATCATCCTGTTCTGCTCCGTGATGGGGATACTGGGCTCCTACGGCGTGGCCTGGTTCGGCATCCGGATCAATACGGTGGCCAACTCTCGCGCAGCCTTCGCCTCCCTGAGCGGCAATCCCCTCAGCATGGTGAACATCTGTCTCCGCTCCGGCATGAGCGTTGGTCTTCTACTCGTAAGCATCGAACTCTTATTCATGATCCTGATCCTGGCCTACATTCCCAAAGAGCTTGCCGGCCCCTCCTTCATCGGCTTTGCCATCGGCGAATCTCTTGGCGCCAGCGCGCTTCGGATCTGCGGCGGCATCTTCACGAAGATCGCCGATATCGGTTCCGATCTGATGAAAATCATCTTCCATCTCCCGGAAGATGATCCCAAGAACCCCGGCGTGATCGCGGATTGCACAGGCGACAACGCGGGCGACAGCGTCGGTCCCACGGCGGACGGCTTCGAAACCTATGGCGTTACCGGCGTGGCCCTGATCGCCTTTCTGGCCCTGGCGCTGGCCACCAATCCCGCAATGGGTGGAAAATTGATCGTCTGGATCTTCGCCATGCGCATTCTGATGATCCTCACCTCCCTCGCTTCTTACTTCGTCAACGACGCCGCAAGCAAGTCCCTCTTTACCGGCAAGACGGAATTCAACTTCGAGCATCCCCTGACGAACCTGATCTGGATCACCTCCGTTCTCTCCATCGCCGTCACCTTTATCGCAAGCTACTTGCTGCTGGGCGATCTGCCTCCGGTGGCTGACTCGATCTCGACGTGGTTCGCGCTTTCAATCATCATCAGTTGCGGCACGATTGCCGGCGCACTGATCCCCGAGTTCACAAAGATCTTCACGAGCACGAGTTCCCGGCACTGCGAAGAGGTCGTCAACGCCTCCCGCCAGGGTGGTCCCTCCCTGAACATCCTCTCGGGGCTGGTCGCCGGAAACTTCTCCGCCTTCTGGGAGGGCCTCGTCATCCTGCTTCTGATGCTGGTGGCATATCTTGTGTCCCAGACAGGCTCGATTTTATCTCTCATGCCAACGGAGTTTATATTTGCCGCGCCGGTCTTCGCCTTCGGTCTCGTCGCGTTCGGTTTCCTCGGGATGGGTCCGGTGACGATAGCGGTTGACAGCTTCGGCCCCGTCTCGGACAACGCCCAGTCCATCTATGAACTCTCGATGATCGAAAGCCGCAAGGACGCGAAGGAAATCGTGAGGAAGCACTATGGAGTCGAAGTGGATTTTGAAAAGGCCAAACATTATCTCGAGTCGGCCGACGGTGCGGGGAATACCTTCAAGGCCACGGCCAAACCGGTCCTGATCGGCACGGCCGTCGTCGGCGCGACCGCGATGGTGTTCGGGATCGGCATCCTGCTCGAGGGGCTCTTCGGCGATGTTGTCTCCAAGCTCAGCCTGGTCCACCCGGAAATCATCCTCGGGCTTCTCATGGGCGGTTGCGTGATCTACTGGTTCACCGGCGCCTCCATTCAGGCCGTCGTGACCGGCTCCTACCAGGCTGTTGTCTTCATCAAGGATCACATCAAGCTGGATAAAAAAGAGGCCTCCATTGAAGACAGCAAGGAGGTCGTCAGGATCTGCACGATCTACGCGCAGAAGGGGATGATCAACATCTTCGTCGTCATCTTCTTCATGGCTCTGGCGCTGGCCTTCTTCAACCCCTATTTCTTCATCGGCTACCTGATCGGCATCGCCTTCTTCGGCCTCTTTCAGGCGATCTTCATGGCCAATGCCGGCGGCTGCTGGGACAATGCCAAAAAGATCGTTGAAGTGGATCTGAATCAGAAGAACACCCCCCTGCACGAGGCGACCGTCGTCGGCGACACCGTCGGCGACCCCTTCAAGGATACCTCGTCCGTCTCCCTGAATCCCGTGATCAAGTTCACAACCCTCTTCGGTCTTCTGGCCGTGGAGATCGCCGTGACGATGCAGAGCGCGGGGCTCAAGATCAGCCTTGCGTGCATCTTCTTCCTCATCGCTCCTTCTACGGAATGAGGATCATCGGTAAACAAATCTAAGAAAGGGTCACGGAGATTACAATAATCGGCTGATCAAAACTAAAAAAAGGCGCCCCCGTTATGAGTTGGGGCGCCTTTTTTCTTCAGTCGTTCCACTGCATAAGAGATTCGATCCGACCGGTACCGATTCAAGACAAAAAAATGGTGGATGGAAAAGGAGGGAGCCTAAAAACCATCCACCATTATAAAACTGAAAGGGGTTTGATGAACGCACCACCCTTCAGATTTTTCCCGGACGACGGACGATCGGGAGGGAACCGAAAACATCCGTCGATTTTCAAAGTAAAACCCGATAACCACTTCCTTACAGTTTCTATTCCGAAAGAAAAAAAGTCATGCTCTTGTTCGTGTCGTTCAATGCCTTTTTTTTTGCCTTCCCTTCCGGAATACCCTCCTCCAGTGCCTTCTCATCCTGAGCCAGGAAAAAATTATACTCGTCAACCCGGCCGGGGTCAGGGTGCTCTTTTTTCCCCTTGCCGCCACACGATTCAGATTTCTTATTTTTCCCTTGCATCAAGAAAATCGGTCTCTATTTCAATGGCCGCACGCCATTAATAAACTATCCACCAGGGGCGGGGTCGCCGAGCCGCGCCAAACGTTTACTGTGTTTATTATCAGCAATAGTAATGCCAGTTCCGAATTCCCATTTTTCCCGGAGGAATCCAATTTCAGTAACAAAATAATAATATCATGATATTGATTCATATTTTCTCGACAATACTCCTTTGATTCTCTTCTGGATACGATCGAAGGGTGGTCTATTCCGGAAATGCCGCAGAACGGAGAAGTGCAGATACCGCACGACTCCGCAGGAATGAAAGGATGGAAATCAGCAAACTTGAGGCAAAGAGAAGATCGTGCGTGGTCAGCACGGATGTTCATATTAAGCACAATAAATTAACAAATATAATTAATTGATATCATTGTTTATCTTCTTTTGCTCGCGGATAAGTTTGTAACGGGAAATCCCAAGACGCCTTGCCGCCTCGGTCTTGTTTCCTTTACTGGCCGTCAGGCTATTCTCGATAATCTTCCTTTTGACGTCGATGAGGATTCTTTCCGTAACCCGAGTAAAATCGATTCCTTCGGGGGAGAGTTGCGGCAGGATGTTGTCGATCTGGAGCCTGAGTTTTTCCTGGTTTGTCGTAATCCTCATCTCCGCAGGCAAATTTTCATAGGTAATCTGAAATCCGTCATTGTGGAGAATCATGATCCGCTCGATAATATTTTTCAGTTCGCGGACATTCCCCGGCCAGGGATAGGCGGTCAGAATGCGCTCCGCATCCTCCGTGAATCCGGTTACCTTCTTCTTGAATTTTCGGTTGAACTCCTCCACATAATACTGCGCAAGAAGCAGAAGATCTTCGCTCCGTTCCCTGAGCGGCGGGATCAGGATCGGTACGACACTGATCCGGTAGTAGAGGTCTTCACGGAAAGAACCCTCCGCAACCATCCGATTCAAGTCCTTGTTGGTCGAAAAAATGAATCGTACATCGATGGGAATGTTATCATTGCCCCCAAGCCGGCGAATGTGGCCGTCTTCCAGCATTCTGAGGAATTTTGCCTGAAGATGGATGCTCATGTCGCCGATCTCGTCCAGCAGGATCGTGCCACCGCTTGCATGTTCGAGAAGCCCGATCTTTCTCTTTCTCGCGTCGGTAAAGGCGCCCGCCTCATAACCAAACAGTTCGCTCTCCAAAAGGGTTCCGGGAATCGCGGCGCAATTGACATCGACAAAGCGTTTGGTATTCCGGTTGCTCTGCCGGTGGATTGCCCGGGCAATCAGCTCCTTCCCTGTGCCGCTTTCTCCCTGAATCAGGATGTTCGTATTGTGACCGGCCACCTCTTCGATTACATGAAACAGGCTGAGCATCTTTTTCGATTTGCCGAGAATATTGTGAAATCCGAGGAGGATATCCTCACGCTCCTTGAGCTTTTCCACCTCCGTTTTGAGGGATTTCGCCTCAAGGGAGAGGATCGAGTGCATAATGGCATTGTCATAAGAGGTGGATGCATTCTTGACCAGAATATCAAGGACGTGGATCTGGTCCGTGGAATAGCCGCCCGATTTTTTCGCCAGATAGAGGGCGCCTTTGAATTTCTCCTTGATCTTGAGAGGAAGAGCGATTTCCGACAGATAGCCTGAAAAAACGGGCCGTATCGTCGAACGGGGGGAAGATCCCTGCAGGGCAGTGACGGTATTCGTGTCGATGGCCTGGCGGATGATGGTCTGACCGATCCTCTCTTCACAGACCCGGCGGTCGTCAATGAAAACATTCCCTCCATCGTTCACAAGACATCGATTCTTCTCGATATCGAGAAAATAGACCAGAACTTTTTCCGACCTGGCAATCCGGAGTGCACTCTTGACGAGAATTTCCAGGATATGGTTGTCCAGGACATGACTCGCGTTCATCTCCGAGACGGCATCCTGGAGAATCGTGAGCTGCCAAATTTTCTCGGTGTTGGCCTCGAGGAGCCGCATGTTGTGAATGATGATGCTCAGTGTGTTGGCATAGGTGACAAAGAGACTGATCTCCTCCGGAAAGAATTTGGTCTCCTCCTTGAACCAGGCGGCAATGATCCCGATCACCTCATCCCCGATCTTCAACGGGGCGCAGAAATAAGAACCGCGGTCATAGATCTTTGTCAGCATGCGGTCGGTCTCCGTGATTCGGGGATCGGTCGCTGTAACCTCGACGGCAATGGGTTGGCCGGATTTGGCCACCTTGGTCACAATACAATCATGCTCCTGGATGTTGAGGGCCACGGCGAACACCTTCCGCTCCTCCTCCGGGCTGTAATTCTTAACGACCTTGGCCTCGAGATTCTGCCGGGAGGCGTCGAACAGCCGTATAATTCCCCGGTCGAAACCGATGCTGTCGACCACCTCGTCGAGGATCCTCGCCAGGATTTCATTCACATTGGAGGGTGTGGTCAACAGAGAGTTCAAACGGAATATGCTTTGCAGAAGCTTATCCTTGTCCAACTGGAGCACCGAGGATATCCGCGAATATTCTTCTGTGTTATTAGATGGTTGTGACATCAATCCATCCTTTCTTATTGTCTTTCACCCAACGTCATGATCGCAATCAGCATCATCCGACCTTATCGTAGGCAAAAAACTGCATCGTAAACACGGCCCTTCCCTGTGTGGCGGAACGCAGATCCGTCGAATAGCCGAACATCGCCTTCAGGGGGACCCTTGCCCGGATATCGCTGACCGCCCCTTTTGGCGCAATGGCCTGGATCTCTCCGCGCCTGGCATGGATGTCGCCGATCACCTCCCCCATAAATTCGGTCGGGGTGATGATATCCACTGTCATCACCGGCCCCAGAAGGATGGGATCGGCTTTCAGGCAACCCTCCCGAAAGGCGGAGGAGGAGGCTATCTTGCAGCCGAGCGGGGTAGTCTCTCCCTCCTTCAGGTTTCCTCCGAGGAGGGTGACCCGGATGTCGATGACAGGATAGCCTGCGAGCACCCCGCTGAGGACACCCTCGCGGACGCCTTCTTCCATCGCATTCAACAGCTCCGGGGGCATAACGGATTCGTCCTGGATCCGGCGGACGATCTCAACCCCACTGCCCCGGTCGGTCGGCTCCAGAATGAGCTTCACATGACCGTAATGCTTTTTCTCCCCCAGCTCTCTTTCGAAAAGTCCCTCGCATTCGACGCGTTTCTGGATCGTCTCCCGATGGACCACCCGCGGCTTGCCCACGTTTACACGGGCATTGAACTCCCGGAGCAGGCGATCGGTGATGATCTCGAGGTGAAGCTCCCCCATGCCGGAGAGGACCGTCTGGGCTGTCTCATCGTCGTACTTGACCCGGAGGGTCGGATCCTCCTCCATGAGTTTGTTCAGCGCGACGGCAAGTTTCTCCTGATCGGCGGGCGTCTTGGCCTCGATCGCCTGGCTGATGACCGGTTCATAGAATTCGATCGATTCAAGCAGAATCGGGTGTGCTTCATCGCAGATGGTATCGCCCGTCGTGATCCCCTTGAGTCCCATGACGGCAATGATGTCGCCGGCGCCCGCCTGCTCCACCCGTTCCCGCTTGTTCGCATGCATTTTCAGCAGGCGGGCGATCTTCTCCTTCTTCCCCCGGCTCGCATTGTAGAGCTCATCGCCCGCGTGGAGGCGTCCCGAGTAGATCCGGAGATAGGTCAGTTTTCTCCCCTCGTCCTGCATGATCTTGAAGGCCAGAGCCGCCAAGGGCTCCTTGTCGCTGCTCACCCGGACCTCTTCCTGCCTTGTGAGGGGATTCAGACCCGTGACGGGTGGTATATCCTCCGGTGACGGCAGATAGTGAACCACGGCATCCAGAAGCGGCTGAACACCTTTGTTCCGGAGGGCCGAACCGCAGAGGACAGGAACAATCTTGAGAGAGATCGTCGCCTTGCGGATCGCCTCGATGATCTCTGCATCCGGGATCTCCGTCCCGTCGAGATATTTCTCCGCGATCGCGTCGTCCAGGTCGGCAAGCAGTGCAATCATCCGGTCGCGATGTTCCAGGGCCTGCGCCCGGACCTCGTCCGGAATATCGGCATATCGGTAGGAGACCCCCTTGGTCGCGTCGTCCCAGGTGATCGCCTGTTGGCGGATGAGGTCGATGACCCCCCGGAAGGCCTCCCCTTCCCCGATGGGGATCTGGATCGGCAGAGGCAGGGAGTTGAATCGCTCCTTCATCTGCAGGACTGTCCCCGTATGGTCCGCCCCGACCCGATCCATCTTGTTGATGAACGCCACTTTGGGAACGCCGTACTTGTCGGCTTGGTGCCATACGGTTTCCGACTGAGGCTCAACCCCCCCTACGGCGCAAAAGACGACGATGGCCCCGTCGAGGACCCGGAGACTCCGTTCGACTTCAATCGTAAAATCGACATGGCCGGGCGTATCGATGATGTGAATCTCGTGGTTCTCCCAGGTGCAGGTGGTCACAGCCGAGGTGATGGTGATCCCCCGCTCCTGCTCCTGCGGCATCCAATCCATCACAGCCTCGCCGTCATGGACCTCGCCCATCTTGTAGGATTTGCCCGTGTAGAA
>CAYSSF010000156.1:0-9686 GCA_964433455.1 uncultured Syntrophaceae bacterium | reverse complement strand
GCCTCGCCCAGGGGGAATCGATTGTCTGCGGAAAGATGTGGCTCAAGGGGATTCCCATCGGGGTGATCGCCTCGAACGCGAGCGGGGTGATCTATATCGAGGCGGCGCGGAAAGCGACCGAATGGATGATCCGCTGCGGCAACTCCCGGATCCCCGTCCTGTTTCTCCAGGGCTCCCCCGGCTATATGGTCGGCAAGGCGGAGGAGTGGGGCGGGATCGGCAAGTACGGCGCCGACATGGTCCGCGCCTGCACCTGCCTCGAGGCGCCCAAGGTGACCTACGTGATCGGTCCCGACCACGGCGCGGCCAACTACGGGATGTGCGGCCGGGCGTTCAAACCCCGTTTCGCCTTCACGAACATGCGCGGCCGGACGACGGTGATGTCCGGCGAGACGGCCGGGTTTATCCTGGAGACGGTCCGGCGGAAGAACATTACGGACAAGGGCGGGGCGGTCGACGAGGCGGAGATGGCCGCATTCCGCCAGCAGATGCGTGACCGTTACGATGAGGAAGGCCACCCCTTCTACACCGGGTCGCTTTTGTTTCACGATGGCGTCATCGCCTTTTCCGAGGCGCGGGAGCGGCTCGCGCGGGCGTTCGAGATCGCCCTCCACGTGCCGATCAGGGAATCGGTCTGGGGGGACATGAAGGTTTAAGACCGCAAAGGGATTCCCGCGAAAGCGGGAATCCCTCAGAACGTACTGCATGACGGGGCATTGAGGAGAATTGTATGGACGACATTCTGTTGCAGGAAAGGACGGAAGAGGGGATCCTGATCCTGACGCTGAACCGTCCGGAGGCGATGAACTGTTTCAATTTCGATCTGCTCGCGGCGCTCGCCGATGTAATCCGCGAGGCGAACTTCGATATGGGCTTGCGGTGCATCATCATCACCGGCGCCGGAGGCGAGGAGCCGAAAAAGGCATCCTTTTCGACGGGGGCCGATCTGAAGGAGCGCCGAACCCTGACGCCGGACCAGGTCCGGCGCTTCATCTTCACGATCCGGAACACCTTTACCGCCGTGGAACAGGTCCGGGTGCCGGCCATCGCGGCGATCAACGGATTTGCGTTCGGCGGCGGGATGGAACTGGCGCTCGCCTGCGATCTCAGGATCGCGTCATCCAACGTGATCATGGGGCTCACCGAAACGAGCCTTGCGATCATTCCGGGGGCGGGGGGAACGCAGCGGCTGCCGAGGATCATCGGGATCGCGAAGGCGAAGGAGCTGATTTTCACCGCGCGCCGGATCGACGCGCAGACGGCGCTGGAGATCGGTCTCGTCAATCGGGTCGTTGAACCGGCGGCGTTGATGCCCGCAGCGCGGGAACTGGCCCGGGAGATCGCGAAGAACGGTCCGATCGGCGTGGCCCAGGCCAAATTTGCGATCAACAACGGCATGGAGGCCTCCCTCGGCGTGGCGCTCCCGCTCGAGTCGAAAGCCTATGAAGTGACAATTCCGACGAAGGACCGGCTGGAGGCGCTCGCCGCCTTTGCGGAAAAGCGCAAGCCTCTCTTCAAGGGCGAGTGAGTCCCAATAAGTATGCCCGTTGGAAGCACCTCAAAACAAGATGAGCAACTCTGAATATCGGATGATTGCGCTTGACAACGTCCGGGCTATTTGTTATTCGCCGACAAAATTATAATGTAAAGGGGAGTAGCATCCGGCGGTGGTATTGCCGGGCCTCGTTTCGTCAGCACGGTGGAAAGCCACCCGGATGAGGCATCCCGCATCTCGCAGGGATCTCGCAAGACCTTTATTCACAGCATGTTTAAACGTGCCGTGGGTAAAGGTTTTTTATTGCCCGACGGCAACAGCAAGGAGGGATCATGATTGACTTAGGCTGGTTGGGACAAATTGCATTCACATGGGAATTTATCGCTGCCGTGGTGAGCATCGTGCTGATCGATCTGGTGCTGGCCGGAGATAACGCCGTCGTGATCGCGATGGCGGTCCGGAACCTGCCTGAGAGGCAACGTCTGTGGGGAATCGCGCTGGGGGCGGGCGGGGCGGTCCTTGTCCGGGTGGTCTGCACCTTTCTGGTGGCCCAGTTGTTGAATATGCCGTTTATCAAACTGGTCGGGGGGGCGGTGATCATCTGGATCGCGGTCAAGCTGCTCACCGAAGGCGCCGGCGAGGAATGCAAGGAACGTGAGTGCGGAAGCATCTGGCATGCGCTGTGGATTATCATTGTGGCGGACATGAGCATGGGGATCGACAATATGCTCGCCGTCGGCGCCGCCAGCCAAGGCAACCTGCTGCTGCTGATGTTTGGTCTCGCGCTCTCGATCCCCCTCGTGGTGTTCATGAGCAAGATGCTCTCCAGCCTGATGGACAAATATCCGATCATCCTCTGGCTTGGCGCGGGGATCCTTGGCAAGGTTGGCGGCGAGATGATGATTACGGACCCCTGGGTCCATGGTCTGCTGAGCCCGCCCAAGTGGGTTGAGTACGCGGTGATGGTGTTTTTTGTCGCTTTTGTCTGCGGGCTGAGCAAATGGATTGCCCTCCAGCGACAATCCTCAATATCCAAAAAGGAGCCGGTTGTCGCCGATGGCGTCCAATGATGCGGGAAGTGTGTTGAGGAGAGGCGTGAACCTGATCTTCTCCGGGCTCCATAGCTATGTCAGAGGTTCCTGAAGTGGGTTCTCCGCGGGCAGATACGCCTCCCGCCATTTGCGGACGGAGTTGATCAGAAAGATCTTTTCGGTGTTCCTCAGTTCCGAAAGGCTCACGGTTTCTTCCGATATCTCTCCGTTTTCCAGCAACTCCGCGCGGTAGGTTCCGTTGAGAAGTCCGCAGTGCACCGGCGGCGTTACCCATCGACCATCGCGGAGAATCACCACGTTGGCGATGCAGGATTCCGTCACCTCTCCCCTCTCGTTGTAGAGCAGAACGTCATCGGCGTCCGGCCAGGAGGCCCTGGCCTTTTCATAACGCTCCCGCCGGGTTGTTTTGTGAAAGAGAAAGGGGTCACGGGATGAGACGGCCTCTTTTGCAATCCGCAAACGGAGAGGAGAACGGGCGGAGGGTCCCAGCGAAGCGGCCCGGCACTCCACCGCTCCACTCTTCGAGAGCAGAAGGCGTATGCGGCAGGGTCCGGGGGGAAAGGGTCGGACCGCAGCGGTCAACTTATCGAGGATGCGCTGTTCGTCATAGGGATAGTCGAAGTAGAGCGCGGAGTCCCGCAGGCGGTGTAAATGGCGCGACAGCAGGAAGAATCCCTCCTCCGGGGTCCAGAGCAAGGTTTCCAGCAGGTCGAAAGGGGTGGGGGAAGTGGGATTCAGAATAATCCCGGCCTTGGTCAGGCACTCCTCATACTCCTCCTCTGCGGTGGAGTCCCAGACAATGCCGCCGCCGACGCCGTATTCGGCACGGGAGGTTTCTTTGTCGATCAGCGTGGTCCGTATCGCCACATTGAACAGGGCGCGGCGGCCCGGGCCATAGCAGCCGATCGTGCCGGTGTAGATGTTCCGCGGGGTTGTCTCCGACGCGGCGATGATCTCCATGGTTTTCGCCTTCGGGGCGCCCGTAATGGAAGCGCATGGGAAGAGCGCCTCCAGAATCTCCGGCAGGGTTGAGGCCGTCCTCGCCTTAACGGTGGAGGTCATCTGCAGGACCGTCGGGTATGTTTCGATATCGAAAAGACGGGGGACCTTGACGCTGCCGTAGCGAGCGACACGTCCCAGATCGTTCCGGATCATATCGACGATCATGACGTTTTCAGCCCGGTTTTTCTCGGAGTGGTAAAGCCAGCGGCCGTTTTCCCGATCCTCGGCGGAGTTCATCCCCCGGGCAGCCGTTCCCTTCATCGGCTTCGAAAAGATCCGCTCACCCTGCAATGAAAAGAACAGCTCGGGAGAAGCGGAGCAGATTGAAAAGCGGCCGGTATCCACGAAGGCGCCGTAGCGGGCGTCGGCGCAGGTCTTCAAAAAGAACGACCACGGATCCTCCCGGAAAGCGCTCCATTGGCGAAGGGTATAATTGACCTGGTAGGTGTCGCCGGCGGCGACGTGGTTCTTGATCCGGGCGATCGCGTCCTCATATTCGTCCCGGCTTACCGATGGATGCCATGCCAGGTCGAAGGAAGACTCTCCGGCGGCGGGAAGCGCCGTCAGGATTTGCGGCGGGTCGAAAATGCCGAAACAGGCCAACGGGAAGGCGGATGCCTGACGGGTGCTGAACGCCGCGTCAAAGGCCGGCGCCGCTTCATAACCGATCCAGCCCGCGGCGTAGAGACCGCCGCACCCGACAAGCCGCTGGACCTCCGCAAGCAGTGGCATGACGTCGGAAAGGGTTACCGCCTGCAGCACAGTCCGGGGATGCGTGAATTGCATCCAGTGGTTTCGCTCAGGGTCGTGAATCAGCACAAGTTTCATTGCGGCATATCGGGCGCGGGGAGGAAGGGAAGGCAACATCATTTGACGAGACAAATGCCCCTTTCCCGGTCCTGAAAATAGACTCGGACATACTTCCCCAGGTTGGTCCTTTCAAAGAACATCTCACCGTTGTTCCGGCATTCCGGACAGCACCTTCCGGGCAGGATGACGGCGAATACACTGTTCCCGGTGTCGGCGGCCGACTCGATCATGACAAGCCCGCCGCACTCATCGCAGATACGGACCGTCTCCTCCTGCTGTTCGCTGATGCCGTCCGTGTCGTAAAAAATGAATTTTTTCCGCTTCATGTAGCGGTTGGCCCCGACGATCCTTTTCTTCATCCGATGCCGCTCTCTCCAGAGCTCCATCACCGCACGCGCCTCGTTTTCAATCGTCCTCGTGATGTCGGAGGACTGGCGGAGGGAGAGCGGATCGTAGTCCGGTTCGCGGACATGGCTGTAATCGAGTCCCGCCATCGCCAGGATGATGCCGACGTTGACATAGGGCAGTGCCTTTTCAATGGAATAGCCCCCCTCCAGCACGCAGATGTCCGGGGCGAGCCTTTCGTTGAGGAGGGCGTACCCCTGAGCGGAGATGCGCATATTCGTGATCGGATCGGTGTAGTGGTTGTCCTGCCCGGCGGAGTTGATGATCAGATCTGGCTTGAACGCGTCCAGAATGGGCAGGATCACACGGTCGATGACCATCAGGAGACCCTCATCCGATGTCTTTGGGGGGAGTGGGATGTTGATGGTCGAACCGAGTGCATTTGGCCCGCCGAACTCGTCGCGGAAGCCGGTTCCCGGGTAGAGTGTTCGACCGTCCTGGTGGATGGAGATACAGAGGGTATCCGGGTCGTTCCAGTAGATGTCCTGGGTGCCGTCGCCGTGGTGGCAGTCCGTATCCACGACGGCGATCCGTTTCGGTCCGCATTGACGGCGGATGTATTCGATCATGATTGCTTCGATGTTGACGTTGCAGAAACCGCGGGCGCCATGGACGACGAGCATGGCGTGATGGCCCGGAGGACGGACCAGCGCAAAGGCGTTGTCGACTTCGCCGGAAAGGACCTTCTCCGCCGCGGTCATGGCACCGCCCGCCGAGATCAGATGCGATTCCGTGACCACGCTGCCCGCATCGGGGACGCAGATGTGCACCCGGTTGATATCCTCATCTGTCGCAATCCCCGGCTTGTATTCATGGATGTTATCCAGGTCGAGCAGGCCCTCCTCGAAGACCTGATCCTGGGTATAGAGGAGGCGCTCCTCCCGTTCGGGATGGCTGGGCGAGATGGCCCAGTCGAAGGCGGGGAAGAAAACCAGTCCCGTTCGTTTGATCGGTTTCATCGGCATAGGGTCTCCCCCCGTTTGAGGTCGCCGATACAGCCCGGCTTCACCTGGAGTTTCACGCGGATGTTTTTCCCGGACGTATAGTAGTCGCGGACCATGTTGAATTCCTGGGCCTCGGCCACTTCGATCTGCGGTTCCTCCTCGGCGTCGCCCATGGTCAAGACCTTGCTCCGGAGCTTTTCCGTTCCGATGCGGATGGCATCTTCCATCGTGTAACCCGGGGGAATGGAGGTTTGGAGGCCCTCTTCCGCGATGGACAGCGTCCGCCGCTCGGTATCGGCGAGAAGGGTTATCTCCGCCGTCGTCCGGGCGAGGGCGGCCCCGATCGCATTGGCCACCTCGGCATGGATGGGGATGTGAACTTCGCAGTCGAGCAGCCTGCCCAACTCGGGCGCGAGCGGCCCAGCGGGGCCGCCGACGACATAGAGCGTCCGCGGATTCAGCTTCTTGCCCTCCAGCATTTCATGGATGGTATAGACCGGCTGGTTGTTGATCTCAACGAGAACGGCGCGGACATGGGCGGCGATCTTCCGGCAAGTTTCATCGAAGATGGCGCGGGCCGCTTTGACGACGGAACAATCCAGTTGAGCGGCAATGGGAGCAAGGGAGGCCGCAGCCTTCTCTGCGTCGCCAACCCCGGTCATTCCAAGAACGATCATCGCATCCGTCGGTGTCGGAAAGGGTCCTCCGCAAGCCGCGGCGGCTCCCTCCCGTTCAGGTCCGACAAGGATTTTTCCCTCTTGTAAGCGGATGACGCTGTCGCCGCCGACGCCGATCGACTTGGTTCGCAATCCCCGGATCAGGGTTCGGTGGCCTTCGATGGTGACCCCGAAGGCCTCGAGCAGCGGGACCCCATCGGCGAAGAGGGCGATATCCGTCGTCGTGCCGCCGATATCGAGGGCGATGGCGTCGCTGCAGCAACCGGCGGTTGCCAGGATTCCCATGATGCTCGCCGCCGGGCCGGAAAGGATCGTCTGGACGGGAAATTCCATGGATTGCGTGATGTCGAATGTTCCTCCGTCCGCCTTCAGAATATAGAGCGGAATCCTGATTTTCCGCGCATGGACGAAACGAAGGACCTGTGTGACAAATCGTTGATAGGGTCTCCAGATCGCTTCATTGAGATAGGCGGTAGCAATCCGCCGAGGGAAATTAAGGCGTCCCGACATCCGGTGACCCAGGGAGATGTGTTGGAGCTGATCCGGGAGATGCTTCCGGACAATCTCCTGAAGTTCCAACTCCTGTTTGGGATTTCGGGTGGAAAATTTCCCGATGATAGCGGCATTCCGGATCCCTTCGGAATGGAACCGGGACGCGATGCGGGTGGCCTCATCTCCGTCGATTCGCGCGATTTCAATGCCGCGATGGTTCAGATAACCGGGAAGGATATGGGTGTTCGGACCGAGTTGAAGAAGGGCAGGGGGAAGGCCGGGACCGCTGACAGCGATGATTCCAACCGGATCGACCTTGTGTTGGACGATGGCATTGGTGGAAATCGTGGTGCTGAGGACGACCCTTTCGATCTGATCGATGCTCGCCTCATCCACCAATTCGGTCGTGACATCGAGAAGGGAGGTCAAAAGATTCTCCGGGTCCGTAAGAACCTTGGCCTTTTTCAGGACCCTGAAGTGATCGATCAGAACCGCATCCGTATGTGTGCCGCCCACATCAATGCCCAGGATCATCTGCCTCTCCCGCCCTTTATGGTTCCCTATATAATGATAAATTTGTCTTGACAAGGTAAAAATAAAGCGTATTTTAGCGCCCGTTGTCGGTCATGCGGTTGCAAAACCGTCAACAGAATTAAAAATCTGTGAAAGGAGGTGACATGTTGATGAAAAAGGTATCTGCTATTATTCTTTCAACGCTTTTCTTTATGACGTTATCGTTTGCAGTCGTTGGCTGCAAGAAGGCGGAAGAGCAAAAGCCGGCTGAGACCACTGCTCCGGCACCTGCACCTGCTCCGGCTCCGGCCCCTGAGGCAACTCCGGCGGCTCCGGCAGCGCCGGCGGCGCCCGAAGCGCCTGCGGCTCCTGCGGCAAAGTAGGATTGTAAACAACACGGAAAAAACGGCCGGCATTCGCATGCGGCCGTTTTTTTTTGGTGAAAACCCTCCAAGTCATCCAAAAATTATTTTTGACGGAAATGGGCAGGTTGTTGTATGATCGAACGCAGCGCTGCCTATGTGCCGGCAAAAGGGTTGCCGTTGAAAAGAATTTTACTGTGGTCAGGACGGACCAGAAAAGGAGGCAAAGAAATGAGTAAAAGTAATGATTTTATTGCAGGACTTGTCGTTGGTGGCCTTATGGGAGCGGTGATCGGCATCCTGTTTGCGCCGAAGAGCGGGCAGGAAACCCGCGAGGAGATCGCGAAAAAGGCCGATGATCTTCTCTCCAAAGCAAAAGAGGAATACGCTCATGCCGTTGAAAAGAGCCGGAAGGCTTACGAGGCAACCGTAGAACAGTTGAAGGAGTTGGAAGAGACGGCAAAGGGAAAGGCAGAGAAGGTAGGCGAGAAAGTGGATGAATTGGCCGGTCTTGGGAAAGAGACCTTACAGGATGGAAAAAGCCGGCTGAAGAAGGCCATCGATGCCGGGGTCGGTGCGTTTCGGGAAGAACAGAACAAAACACTTTGAATATCATAAAGATGGAGTGACACCGTGACCATCGACAACCTTTTGATCTTATTGAGTGTCGCCTTTCTGATTTTCGCCGGACTTTGCGTTCCATTTCTCATTCAGATCCTGCGTACGGCGAGGGAGATGGCTTTCACACTTCAACTCCTCAATCAGAGACTGCCGCTGATCATGAAGAATCTTGAGGAGATGACAACCAACCTCAACCAAACATCGATCACCGTTCACCGGCAGGTCGAAGAAATTTCGATGACCGTGAGGCGGATTCAGGGGATCATGGGCATTTTCCTCGGCGTCGAGGAGATTCTCCGGCGCCGGATGAGTTTCCCACTTGCGCGCACCCTCCGAACCTCCATGGCGGTGGGCAGAGGTGTTCGGGTCTTTGTCAACGGCCTGATCGGAGGCAAGCAGGGAGAAAAGGACATCCGTTCTTGATCGGCCGTCCTGATTGGGCAAAAAAACCGAGGAACCAGGCAACCGGAGGGCTGACATGGCCGGTGTGACGTATGGGAGCAGGGGGGGACGGATCCGGGTCCAGACGGTTCAGGACACGGGAAGAACATCAAGATCGGCCGAAGATGTCGTCCGGGATCTCAAGTCATCGCAGCCATCCGGCGGGGAGCAGTACCGTGAAAGGTCGCTGGCCCTGCATGGTCTGATCTGCGGTCGCTGCGGCAGAGAGTTTGATGCCGCGAACCGCAATCTCCTGACCGTTCATCACAAAGATGGCAATCACCACAACAACCCGCCGGACGGGAGCAACTGGGAGAACCTCTGCGTTTACTGTCATGAGGATCTCCACAGCCGGGGGGTGCTGGGAGATTACCTGGAAGGAACGGCCGTCTCCCGTGAGCAGGTTGTCGTATATCGCGATCAAGCCGCCGCAGGGGGGATGGGCGCCCTCGCCGAGAAACTGAAAAAAGCACTGGAAAAGAAAAGATCATTACCGTAAACAGGAGGGTCTTAAGATGGGGAAGATGTTGTGGAAGCCTTCGGAGGAACGCGTCAGGACCAGCAACATGTACCGCTTCATGTCGTTCGTGAACGACCGGCACAAGCAGGCTTTCACCGACTATGACGGCCTGTATGGCTGGTCGGTGGGTCATATTCCCGAATTCTGGGCAGCGGTCTGGGATTTCGTCGGAATCCATGCCTCCCGGGGCTATGACCGGGTGATCGACAACGAACACAAAATGCCCGGGGCAAAGTGGTTTCCTGGCGCCCGTCTGAACTTTGCGGAAAACCTGCTGCGCTTCCAGGATGATTCCGTGGCCCTCATCTTCAAGGGCGAGGATCACCCGACGGTGAAGATGACCTATGCCGAA
>CAYSSF010000155.1:0-9713 GCA_964433455.1 uncultured Syntrophaceae bacterium | reverse complement strand
CGCATATCCAGGGGCGTCCTGATAGGAATCCAGAATCCGCGGCGCCCAGGAGTGGAGTTGTAAACGATGCAGGGTTTCAAACTCGCGCTTCGCCTTGGCTTCGGCGTTCTTATCATCACTGGCAGACAAGTCGTAGAGATGTAGCGCTACTCGATCTCGCCGCGCGTGGTGGCTTCCTTTGTAGACGCGGTGGAAACGCTGGTCCCTGGGCGTTTGGAGTTCCAGGTTAACATATCCGGCCAGCCGCCTGAGCGAGCCGTCGATGGCCAGCACGCTTCGTGGCTGTAAGACACTGGCCAGCCTCTTCACTTGCTGAGGCGACAGTACCCGCCGCGCCTCAAAGCCTATCACGGCTTTCCAGTCGATGAGCGTGTAGAATAGGACACCACGCACTTCCTGGCCGGCAAGCCGCTTTACTTTGGATGGTTCCTGAGTGAGCAGTATGGCACCGTCCACGCAGGGAAGCTCCGGGAGGACGCGGCGAAGTGTGGTCCCAACTTTCCGGGCCTTGTTGGTCACTCGATCTGCTTCATCCATCACGTCGGTTTTATGCGCGTCGAACCATTGGGCCGTCCAGTGTTTGATTTCTATTACTTGAACCCCGGTTGGTCCAATGGCGACCAGGTCGATTTCGTCAGACTGGAGCTGATGGGTGACGGAGAATGCCAGGTTCGTCAGCAGGACCCATTCTTCATCGTGAGGTTCTGATTGCAGCCGGCCCTTCAAATACTCGAAGCTCTTCAGCTCACTTTCGTTAGCTGCCGGACCGCAGGAGAAAAGCGTTACTCTCATCTTCTCACCTCTGAATCACTTTGATCCGCCTTGTGTGAACCTGCATGTCGCGCGGAGACGGTGTGGTGTGAAAAAAAGTAATGCCTCGTCGTGTACTTCAGCCCTTCGGTAGGGCCGGCTTTTGACTAAAATCGCTTCCCATCCGAAAGCCACTTTAGTTGCTAAAGTGACTTATCTATACGATCTGATTTATATATTAACGACATTTGAAAAGTTTTCATGCCAGAACCTTGCTCTTCTGGGCCGCCCGGATGAGCGCCTCGTCCACGACGTTTTTCAACGCGGTTAGCGTCTCGGTGACCATCTCCCGCTCCTCCGTGGAGAGGGAAGGGAAGTCCAGGTCGGCGATCTTGTTCTGCATGGCGCCGAGCTGGTTGACCAGGGCCTCCGCCTTCGTGCATTTCCTTGTCGCCGCGACTCCGGTCGCCTTGGCTACGGCCTTTTTCTGCTGATCTTGGTATTTTTTGAACTGGGTCAGCATGCCCCGTTCCTGTTTCTTCTGCGCGATTTCGATCAATACCTTCTTCGGCACGGTGGCGTCCTGGCGGCAGGCGTCCCGGATCTCCTTGGGGAGCTTGTTGAGCGAGAGGGAGAGCGAGATGGTGGCCGGGGATTTGCCGATGATTTTTGCCAGCTCGTCCTGCTGGTAGCTGTGATCGTCCATGAGCTTTTTCAGGGCCTCGGCCTCCTCCACGGGATTGAGGTCCTGGCGCAGCAGGTTCTCCACCAGCGCGATCTCGGCGTAGTTGTCGCCTTCAATGAAGACGGCAGGGACGGTGGCGAGGCCCGCCTTCCGCGCCGCGGCGCAGCGTCGCTCACCGGCGACCACGTAGACCAGGCCGGTCTGCGGGTCCTGACGGCAGACGATAGGTTGGATGATCCCATTCTGGATGACGGAGGCGGTCAATTCTTCGAGGGCCAGCGGGTCCATGTATTTCCGGGGTTGTGTCGGATCGGGCTGAAGTTCGGCCAGCGGGACTTGGTGGAGTTGATTTGGGGCATATGTCGCCATGATAAATTCCTCCTTTCAAATGAGAGAAAAAAGGGTTGAAAACGTTTCCGGTCAGCGCCGGGCTTATGCCCTGCACGGCTTCACGGGTTCGGTATCAACTTCAGCCCCCAAGGGGCGCGGCGACAGTGGGCGAGAGCAAATGCGTATCGGGACAGCGGTAAACGCTAGCGATTTAAAGATGATTCTTGCGGGGACGATACAGAAAAACTGCGGGGATATCAAGAGAAAAATTGTCGTCGTTGTCGGGATCAAGGGTATTCATTATCGGGCAGCTTGCCATCGGCCACGGATATATCTCTCCGGTGGCTTCGTGGTCAAAGTTGGTGACGGCTGCGCCCTGCCGTTCGTGGGCGCGGTTTTTGATCTGGACGGCTAGGACGTCACGGTTCCACCCCTGTTCGAGCGTCTGCTGGGCGTACCAGAGTCTGCTGGAGTGGTCTTTCAGCTTCTGAATGAGAATGATGTTGTGAGCCCAGCTCAATTCCGCAACGGTCCGGTGCATAATTGAAATTCGATTTGAAATCTGTGTAGTTATCGTAGGTTGCGGCATAATTACGCGGCCTGCGGCAGACGGCTCCAATTCCGCAACGGCCCGTTGCGGAATTGAAAACAACTCAGGGTATTCGCCCTGAAATTGAACCATCATTTGCAAATTGCGTTCCGAGAAACCTTTTACTTCGGGAATTTCATTACGCAGATCGACAGCCAGCCTGGCAAGAAGCCCCTTGCCCCAGCCTTCCTTCTTTTATGCCGTCTTCCTCCATCCCGCCGAAGGGCGGATTCATGACGATGACATCCACGCGCTCCCTGGGCGCCCAGTCCCGCAGCGGGCGGGCAAGGGTGTTGTCGTGGCGGACGTTGGCGGGGACGTCGATGCCGTGCAAGAGGAGGTTGGTCATGCAGAGGATGTGCGGCAGGTGCTTTTTCTCGATACCGGCGAAACAGTCCTGAATGAAGCGTTCATCGGCTTCGGTCTTTGCCTGCTTGCGCAGATGGTCGATGGTGCAGGTGAGGAAGCCGCCGGTCCCGCAGGCGGGATCGAGGATGATTTCGTGTTTATCCAGGCGCGGATTGACCTGCTCGACGATAAATCGGGTGACGGCGCGGGGTGTGTAGAACTCACCCGCATTGCCGGCCGCCTGGAGATCCTTGAGCAGCTTTTCGTAGATGTCGCCGAACATGTGCCGATCGTCGGAGGCGTTGAAGTCGATGCCGTTGATCTTGTTGATGACCTGCCGCATGAGGGTGCCGTTCTTCATGTAGTTGTTGGCATCCTCGAAGGTGGTGCGGATGAGGGTGGTGAGCTTGTCCCCGGCGACGCCGGTCAGAGATTTCAGCCTGGGCAGCAGGGTATTGTTGACGAAATCAAGCAGCGGGTCGCCGGTGATGCCTTCTTCATTGGCTGCCCAGTCCGACCAGCGCAGGTTCTGCGGCAATGGGGATTTGTAATTGTCGCGGAGGAGTTCGAGTTCCTTTTCGCGGTCGTCGAAGATTTTGAGGAAGAACATCCAGCCGAGCTGTTCCAGGCGCTGGGCGTCGCCGTAAGTGCCGGCGTCCTTGCGCATGATATCCTGGATGGTTTTGACGATATTGGAAACATTGGGCATAGATCAGGCCGCCTTGAAGTAAAGTTCGGTTTCGAGTTCGTGGACCGCGGCAAGGTAGTTCTCCTTGCCGCCGAAGAGATGAATGATTTCGACCGGTGTGCCGAAGGTGGTCAGCGGATCGACTTTCAGAATATCAAGGGACTCGACACTCCTGATGCCGCTATCGGCGTACTTCTGCAGCAGGGCCTGGAGAACGGCGCGCGTCTTTTCACCATACTTGGCGAAGACATGGCGTTTCTGCACGCGCTCGGCCCGCTCACGGCGGGTCAAGGGCGGCGGGTCAAGGGCGGCTGGTCGAAGGCGACATGGCAGACGAGATCGAAGGCGTCATAGTCGCGACCCACCTGCTCGGCGAGTTCGTCGAGGAAAACCCCCTGACCGGCAAGCTCTTCGATCACGGCCTGTTTCCGCTCGGCGCTGTTCCAGGCGGTAAGAAATTCGCTGAGGGATGCATAGGCCTTTCGGACGGTCTTGCGGGTATAGTCCCTGAGCGACTCGGTAATGAGCTTGCCGTTGGCGTCGAGGGATTGCACGCGCTCGGTGGCTATGGTGACTTCGACGTCGTCGACGTAGTACTTCTTCCGGGTCTCACCTGTTACGAGCGGGTCGGTAACAAGCCCGCCCGGAGGATATTCCACGCCGGCCCCGGACTGTTCGTCCGGAGGAACAACGGAATCCTTTGCGCCCGGCTCGTAGATCTGCACCGGATCGCCGTCGAAAGCCGGGTCGGCGAAGAGCGCCGTGGCCCGCTTGAAGTCCATGATGGTAAAGAAGAATTTGTTGTAGTCCTCGTTGATGCGGGTGCCGCGGCCGATGATCTGCTTGAACTCGGTCATGGAGTTGATGCGTTTGTCGAGCACAATGAGATGGCAGGTCTGGGCATCGACGCCTGTGGACATCAGTTGCGAGGTCGTAACGATGACCGGGAACGTTTTCTCAGGGTTGATGAAGTTGTCGAGCTGCGCCTTGCCCTCGTCATTGTCGCCGGTGATCCGCATGACATATTTGCTGTTGGCGGCGGTAAGCGCGGGGTTGGCGTTGACCAACGCCTGCCGCATGCGTTCGGCGTGATCGATGTTGTCGCAGAAGACGATGGTCTTTGCGAACCGGTCGGTGGCTTTGAGGAACTCGGTGATCCTGGCGGCGACGAGTTCGGTCCGCTTTTCGAGGATGAGGTTGCGGTCGTAGTCGAGATCGTTGTATTCGCGGTCCTCGATCACCTGGCCGTACTTGTCGGTCTTGCCCTTCTCGGGCCGCCAGCCTTCAAGGTCTTTGTCGATGCCGATGCGAATGACTTTGTATGGCGCGAGGAAGCCGTCGGAGATGCCCTGCCTGAGCGAGTAGGTGTAGATCGGGTCGCCGAAGTACTCGATGTTGGAAACCTCTTTGGTTTCCTTGGGCGTGGCGGTCATGCCGATCTGGGTGGCCGAAGAGAAGTATTCGAGCACCTTGCGCCAGGAGGCATCGGCCGCCGCACTGCCGCGATGACATTCGTCGATGACGATCAGGTCGAAAAAGTCCGGGGAGAACTGCTTGTAGATATTCTGCTCTTCCTCGGTGCCGGTAACGGCCTGGTAAAGCGAAAGGTAGATCTCGAAGGCCTTGTCGGCGGTGCGATGGGTGATCTTCGTCATTGCCTTGCCAAACGGCTTGAAGTCGTTGATCTTGGTCTGGTCGGCAAGGATGTTTCGATCGACGAGAAAGAGGATTCGCTTTCTGGCGCCGGACTTCCAGAGCCGCCAGATGATCTGGAACGCTGTGTAAGTCTTGCCGGTGCCGGTGGCCATGACCAGCAGGATGCGGTTCTCGCCGCGGGCGATGGCTTCGACGGTCCGGTTGATGGCGACGAGTTGGTAGTAGCGGGGCGACTTGCCGGAGATATCGAAGTAGTAATCCTGGGTTGTTACGGTCTCCTGCGCTGCGGTGTAACCCTTGGCGGCGCAATAGCGTGCCCAGAGCTCACCGGGTGTCGGGAACCGGTCGAGAGGGATTTCCCTTTCGACAACGCCGCCGGTGGCCGGTGCGGTCGTGCTCAAGAAACGCATCACCGTTTGAGCTGTAGGCGAAAGGGACGTCCAAAATCTCTGCGTATTCAAGCGCCTGCTGCATGCCGTCGCCCACGGTATGGTTGTTGTCCTTTGCTTCGATGACAGCGATGGGGATGTTCGGTTTGTGGAGCAGGAGGTAGTCGGCCTTTTTCGCTTCGCCGCGTTGAACGGTCTTTCCACGAACGATGACGCGGCCCCTGGTGAAGTAATGCTCCTCCAGGATCTGCGTCATCATGTCCCATTTTTTCACGTTCTCGCCGATGATGGCCGGGGTGATGAATTTGGTGCGGATATCTGCTTCCGTGAGAGTTTTTTTGTTCATGGTCTCAATTCCGCATTTATGGAATCGGTCATGCTATTGAGTCTGCTCGGTAGCCTTCCGCATAAATCAGGATGGTGCAAAGCTTCAGGGGCGGCATTGTAGGCAATCCCGAACCGCCAGTCGGCGGAAATATCTCCGGCGGCATCTTGCAAGTCACGGTCGATGATCCGCAGAAGGTCGGAGATTTCTTTCCGACTGGACTGGTGGGGACGCAACCATCCGTATTCAAGCCATTTCTGCAAGCTCATTTTCGGTTCCGATAATGAAAATCTTTGGCGCTTCGAGAACCTGATTCAGGAAATGATCCTGATCTTTTTTCCGCTTGACGAATTCCTTTTCTGAGAAAACATGGGGGTTGATCTCCCGGCCGATTTTCCCGGAGACATCCATCAGCAGACCCGTCAGTTTTCTCAATCCGATATCACCGACAACCATGAGATCGACATCGCTTCCGGCCTTTTCCTCCTGTCGGGCGAAAGACCCAAATACGAAGGCGACCCGGATGTCTGCTTCGTTGCCAAGGGCATCTACGATGACATCAGCCAGTCCGCTTGTCTTGAGGACGAGGGCGCGGATTTCGGGGTAAACGGGATGCGCAGTGTTTGCCCTGTAGTAAACACGATTCCCGTCTTTGACCCCGGAGATGATATCGAGACGCTGGAGTTTCTTCAGTTCGGTCTGCACGGTGCCGATGGCAAAACCGGTTCGTCGCTCAATCTCTCGCATGTAGAGCGCCGAGTCAGGCGCAATTCCGAAGAGATTGCGAAAAATTTCCGCTCTGATTTTTGATGACAGCAGCTCAGCCAGGATTCCCATGGTGTATTTCTATACCATACGATTGCATGATTATACCATACATTTTAATTTCCACTACCTTCAACTCATAGAGTCCAACCATGTGGACGTGCCACGCCCCTGGCCACGGGGTCCATGTATTTCCGGGGCTGTGTCGGATCGGGTTGAATCTCGGCCAGGGGGACTTGGTAGAGTTGATTTTTAACGTACGTCGCCATGATCGGTTCCTCCTTCCTAATGAAAGAAAAAAGGGTTGAAATCACCCCCACCCCGCCCTCCCCCGTCGAGGGGGAGGGAGAAGTGGAATAAGCGGGTTCGGTATCAACTTTCAGCCCCCAAGGGGCGCGGCGACAGTGGGCGAGAGCGAATGCGTATCAAGATAGCGGTAACGCTAGCGATTTAAAGATGATTCTCACGGCAACGCGCTGGTGGTCGTAGTCATCCAACAAATCGAGGGCAAAGGAATAATCGGCTACCACGGAAAGCAGGGCCTTGGCCTCGTTGCCGGACAATTCCCGGCGGCCGGCCACATCGGCAATCAGGCGAATTGTCTGATTCAGCTCCTTGAGGCGGTGTTCATTGATGCTGTATCCCTTCAAGAGATGGTTCCGCAGGACTGAGGTCGCCCAGATGCGAAACTGGGTGCCTCGTTTCGAATTCACCCGGTAGCCGACGGAGATGACGGCATCGAGATTGTACAGCGCAGTCGGGTATATTTTTCCGTCCGCGGCAGTTAGTGCAAAATTTGCACA
This sequence comes from uncultured Syntrophaceae bacterium, assembly GCA_964433455.1. Taxonomy (GTDB): domain Bacteria; phylum Desulfobacterota; class Syntrophia; order Syntrophales; family UBA5619; genus UBA5619. The sequence goes on along the minus strand of CAYSSF010000155.1, from coordinate 2,385 downwards.
AACTGAATCCTGAATCAATTCACCTGATTTAAAAAAATTACGCAGATGTTTGGTAATAACGCTCCGCTCCGTCTGGAAGAGTTCAGCCATCTGCTTCTGGGTCAACCAGAGGGTCTCCTTCTCCAGCTTCACATCCAGCCGGACACCATCGGCCGTTTCGTAGATCACAATAGCCGCTTCGTTGTAACCCGTCGGAGGCTCCTGCACGATTTTCGGCACTGAACCCTTGCTCTTCATATCGGCTTCTCCGAGAGGGCTTTGATCCGCCCGACAATCTCAATGATTCGTTGCTCTTTTTCGAGAATGGAGGCCACAAGCTCCCGGTGGAGTTGATTGGGGGCATAGGTCGCCATGATCGGTTCCTCCTTTCAAAAGAGTGAAAAAAGGGTTGAAATCATTTGTCGGGTCCTTCATTCACGGTCATGTCGTCAGGATCTCCCCTCGCCGCGTGCTTGAGCCGCCTGATGGTCCATCATGAACCGTATGGCAAAATCCCTTCCTGTTTGCGGCGGGTCGTGCACAGCCTCCCGTTGCTCAAGCTTGAGGGCCTGGCTCTTGCGTTTAGACGCAGACGCCGCATCCGATGCACATCTCCGGATCAAGAACCGCCGCCGCCCATGACCAACCCATGGTTTTGAGCTGTTCGCAGAAAGGCGCTCGACCAGGTCATATTCCCATTGGATCTTGCTCATTTTTTGTCCTCGATCTGTTTGATCAACCGGTCAAAGTCACTTTCAAACAGCCGGTCCTGAACCATGCGGTACTGCTGATGGCATAAAGATCGGTCACCTTCTGGTAAAACCGGCGTTCGCTAAGGCGGATTTCCCGTATTTCCGCCAGCAATCGCTCGTAATAATCATCGCCGAGGAAAGCGCCGTTTTCCATGCGCTTTTTGTCCAGCACATAACCTTTGATGGCAAACTCCCGCAGCACCTGGGTCGCCCACTGCCGGAACTGGGTCGCCCGCACTGAATTGACGCGGTAACCCACGGAGATAATGGCATCCAGGTCATTCAAGACTGATTTCCGACAGCCAGTTTTGGGCGGTTCTAATCTCGGTGCCGTCCGGATAGGTCTTTTCCCGATTGAGTTCCTTGACGATCTGGATTTTATTTACACCGGCAAGATATTTTTCAAAAAAAGAAAAATTGGGGCTTCGTTCTGCATCGCTCCATTTGACTTCGATCATCAGAGCGGGCTTTTCCTGCTTTGTAATCAAGAAATCTATCTCCCGGCCATCCTTGTTTTTCAGGTAATAGAATCCCCTTTTTTCTCCCATGCAATCCTCACGGAAATGAATCTCTTTGAGCATCGTCCGGCACCTGGCCTGTGTCATAAAAATAATATTTGGGCGCTTTGAGAAGGGAACGGGAAATGTTTCTATGAAAAGGGGGGACCTTGAAAACGACATAAAGCGTTTCCAACACGGTCAGCCATCGCTTAACGGTCTTGTCCGAACATTGAAGATCTTCAGCCAGGGATCGGTATGATATGGGGCTTCCGACCTTCTTTTTCAAAAGCTGGATCAGGGTCTCAATGGACGTAATATGGCGCATATTTTCGAGATCGACGAGATCCTGCTTCAATATGATATCCAGATGGCTTCTTTTCCAGCGATTATAATAAGTCTCATCGCCTTCAAGATAGGGCTCCGGAAATCCTCCCAGCTTCAGAAGCAGATCAAGTTTCCCTTCCAGGTCTTCCGGGCCTAAAACGGTTTTGATCTCTTTCAGATCAAGGGGATGGAGTCTAAATTCGAAAAACCTTCCGGCAAGTGAATCGCCGACCTTTTTGTAGGAGTCAAGTTTAGCGCTGCCGGTGACAATAATGGAAGGGGGAATGGTTTCGGTATCATAAATGCCCTTGAGCCATGATTTCCAATTCTTCATCTTATGGAGTTCGTCAAAAATGACCAGTTCTCTCGAACGGTCCCAGGTCTTCTCCAGCAGGTTTAAGCGGTGCTCGGCATTGTCGTAATTAAAATAATCGAAGTTTTCCTTCAGCATCTTCGCAAGGGTCGTCTTGCCTGTCTGTCTCGGACCGGTAAGGAGTACAATCTTTCTTTTGAGATCTTTCTGAATATATTTTTCAAGGTATCTATTCATGGCGGCCATTGTAACCTGGACTCCGAAAAAGTCAAGACTAATTCGGAGTCCATGCCATTTTGGTCATTACATGAGCAATGGCATTGACACCGGTGTTATCCCGATCTTCTAAACATCAAGCTCGGCCAGAGCAATACCCAGTGCTGCTGCCACCTTTGTACCCGGGGCTAACCGGTACGCTGCTTTACGCCTTCGGTTGAATGTTTTGCTGAACCTGATTTAGGTATGAACTCGATTTTCAGATCACATCCAACAGCTCGGGCATATTTTTTCAGGGTTG
>CAYSSF010000154.1:7979-9731 GCA_964433455.1 uncultured Syntrophaceae bacterium | reverse complement strand
ACCAAGTGCTGAGTGTTTTTCTTCTCAGTCCTCAGCACCCAGCACTTATCTGTCCGCCCCTCCGGATCTGCCCGGCGATCACCTCGACCGGTTCGCCCAGAAGAACGCCGAGGGGGATCTCCCCGAGACAACCGTCGTCCCACGGCAGGTTGAATTCCTGAATGAGATCCCGGATATCGTTGACCCGCTCGCCCAGCAGATCCTTCCGCTCCTGCACCGAGAGATCCTCGTTAAACGTCACATGGATCAAGAGGAGATGCCGGACCTGTTCTCCCTCCCCGAGCAGCGGGATGATCACGACGGAGGCGCCGTCCGATTTTCCCTGTCCCACATAGGTCCGCCCCGAGGAGACGATCCCCTTCTTGGTTCCCATCAGACGTCCCGATTTTTCAATCCGGGATTGCATCCCGAGGGAGATGCCGCCGCGCTTCCGGATCTCGATCGTCGAGTCGTCCTGCGGTTTTCCCCCGGCATCCATGTGATTCACCGCATAGAGGGTGTAGCCGTTGACGATGAGAACCGCCTTCTGCATCCGGTCGAGGGTCAGAACGTTCGTGCTTAGGAGCGAGCGGGTTTTGAACGCGAGTTCCGAAAGAAGATCGAACAGGATGCCTCCGAGCGGCGCCTCCTTCCGGCTCGTCCCCACCGTCACCGTCTTGGCCTGGTGGCGGATCGCATCGATCGGGCGCGAGAGCTCATCCACCGCATGGCCGAGCGCAATGTCCAATAGATCGATCGGCGACGCCGGCTCCGCCTCCGCCTGCGAGGGAAAATCATGCCGGAAATCGTCGAACGGCAGTTTTCCGGCCGCGTATTTCAACAGCAGGACCAGATCGGAGATCGTGCGCACGCCGGTCTGCGAAAAATCGCCCTGATTCTTTCTCCGCTGGAAGTGAGGCATGAAATCGTTCACGAGGCGCCGCAGATCTCCGTCGGCAATGGACTCCAGGACGGAGAGACTCCGTTTCGCATGTTCGACCATGATCCCATTGAGGTGGCTCTTGAACGCACGGAGGAAGAGGGCGTCGGCATCGATGCTGCAAGCGGCGTAATAGCCGAAGAGGTGGCCGGCCACCGTGTTCAGAATCACCGGAAGCGGCAACGGCGCGCGGGGAATGGGGATCACCGCATCGGCGATCGCATCGAAGCGCGTCTCTCCCTCGTCGGCAAAAATGACCACCGCGGACTTGTGGGCTTTGAAGATGGCGACATCCTTCAGAATGTCCCCTGTGACCGTCTCCGGACTCCCCGACGCGCAGACGATGATCAGCGGTTCGGCGGAAAGATCGATATGTTTCTTGTTCTCCACCACATCGGCGGAGATCGTCATGTAGCAAAGCTCGCTCAGCTTGATCCGGATCTCATCGGCCGCCGCCTTGTTCGGTCCGCTTCCGACGACCGCCCAGTACCGTTTTTGCTTCACCACCTTTTCCACGGCGCCGCGGATCTGCTCCTTCCGCGCGAGGACCCTCTCCATCAGTTGCGGCGCCTGTTCGAGCAGACGGAGCTCCTCGGCGATCCGTTCGCCGGTCATGGTCGAGAGGAGCTGGGCCAGAGCAAGGGCCAGCACGTGACCGGCCACGATCTGCGAATAGAAGGCCTTGGTCGAGGCGACGGCCATTTCGATGTCCCGGCCGTCGGAGGTGTAAAAAACACCGTCGGACTTTGTCGTGATATCCGACTGGCGGCGGTTTACAATCGCGATGATCTTCGCACCCCGCTCCACGGCCATGGCCACGGCACGATTGGTAT
>CAYSSF010000154.1:0-7969 GCA_964433455.1 uncultured Syntrophaceae bacterium | reverse complement strand
GTCGTTGTGCCCGACTGGGTAATCGGAATGACCAGGGTCTCCCGAAGGCCGTCCTCCAGGCAGAAGCCGCTCAGTTCGGAGGCGATCCTTGCCTCCACGCGGATGCCGCTTCCGTTGAGGCAGCGCGCCATTGCGTCGGCGATGGCGCTCCCGGCGACGGCCGCCGTCCCATGACCGATCACGACGATCCGCCGGATCGTCCCCCCGCGGAGCGCCTCCCGAACGCCCTCCGGGAGGATGTCCGGACCGAGATTGAAGGCGGCGCACTCCCTGCCCCCTTCCCGTTCGATCCGGTATTTGCCGAGCAGGGTCTTCCGGACGGAGTGGGTCGATTCGGTAATCTCCTTCATGAAGTAGTGGGGGTGGTTGCCGCGATCAATGTCCCGGGTCGTGATCTCGGCCCGCCTCACCGCCTCGTTGCCGAGGGTAAGCGGCGTCCCGTCGTAGAAGAGACCCCGAATACCGGCCGCCCCTCCCTTGGCATCCTGATCCAGGATGAAGATCTGTCCGGTGCGTTCCGGCATGTCCGGATGGGAGGGCCGCTCGCCCTCCATCTTGATGAAGAAGGGGGTCTCCTCCACCAGACCGTAGAGCTCCGAGGAGAAGAGATACCGGTCGGGGGTGATTCCCACGTAGATCGACTGGCCGCTTCCCTTCAGGGCCAGAAAAACCTTTCCGGGGTCGGCGCTGCTGATCATCGCAATGGCATGGGAGCCCTCAAAATCGTTCACGGCAAGCCGGAACGCATCGGCCATGCCATGCCCCGCCCTCAGGTATTTCTCGATCTGCAGCGGAATGATCTTCGTATCGGTCGTCACTTCCGGCGCGATCCGCCCGCGCGCCTCGCCCAGAGCCTCCCGGAGCGCCTGGTAGTTGTCGATATCGCCGTTCAGGACCACGTGGATGGTCCCGCAACCCTTCCCGCAGGCGGAACTCAACGGGGCAGATTTTAAATCCGTACTTACGGGGACATGATGCGGCATCGTGTCCCCGCCATTTTCACGATGCGGCATCATGGCGCCGCAATTTACATCCGGCGTCATCTCCCCGTAATTCTCGGAAGGCAGCGTAAAGTTCCCGATCGGATGACAGTTTTCTTCGGTGATCGAACCGACGGAGGCCCAGCGGGTGTGGGTAAAGGCGGTCTCGAACGCAACCGGGAGGCAGGCGAAGGCATGGAACAGGCGGTCCGCCGTGATGTGGCGCCTCAGTTCCCGGACGTTCCGTCCCAGTTCGCCGATGATCTCGGCGGTCTTGAAGGTAAAGGAGATCGCCCGGCTCGGCGGCACGGATTTGACATCTCCCCGCGAACATGATGCTGCATCATGGCGGGGACGCGATGCCGTATCAGGGTGGGGACACGATGCGGCATCATGTCCCCCAACAACCGGAACGCAGGTGATGGAACCATCGGCGAGATCCCCCGCCGCGGTCCGCAGGTGGAGCTCTTCGGCAAGCCCCTTTTCCCGAAGGGCGGTCATGACCCCGTCAAAGGCCGAGGCATCCGCCGCAACAAAGGAGATCTGAATCCCCGCCGAATCCCGGCCCCTGACCTCCAGGCGGTCGAGGCTGTTCAGCAGGAAGTTCATTTTCCGGTATTTCGGCAGGGCCTCCGGCGCCACGCCGGCGACGCCCTCGGCGCCGGCCAAACGGCAGATTTTTTCGACGTTCTCCAGGATATCCCTGTCGAGCCCCCAGACGAGATCGCGGATCACGACGAGGCCGTGGTTCACAACCTCCAGATCGGCCGTCGAAATCCGACCCGCCTGCTGCTCCAGAAATCTCTCCTCAACTTCAAGGAATAATTTCATTTTCCCGGAAAGAAGGATCAGGTTGTTAAATTCGCCGGCATCGTAAAATATTTTTTCAAAGGCATCTTCCCCCTTCATGCGCAGGAGCTCCTGCTCCATCGCCTCCTGGGTCGCGATTCCTCCCAGATACGCCGTTACGGGGAGAGATTTGAAATCTTGTCGGGGAGACGATGCGGCATCATCTCCCCTTGCCAGAAGGGTCGGCAGGTTTTTTTCCGCCGCCCCGGCAAAAAGGGCGGACAAACCGACACCCGCCGTCCGGGGCGGTCTCTTCCGGCGGAGGGTCAGGATGCCGGCCAGGCCGCAAAAGAGGGTCGCGGGATGATGGGGAAAGAGGATCAGCGCCGGCGCGTGAACCCCTTCCGGGTTGCGCCCGACGTGGATCTCGCACTCCGTCAAGAAACGGACGATCCTCCGGCAGAATCTCGGTAAGACATATTCAGCAGACATATCTTCTCTTCATCCCGTAAAGGGGGAGGGATTTCAATCTCTCCCGCCAATGGGGACACGATGAGGCATCATCTCCCCATAAATTGCCATAGGTTTCGGCATAAACGACCCGTCACGGCGTTACACGCGACAGGAGGGAACGCGGGTGAGCGCCCTCCCGGCTGCGGAATCGACCACATGTTGGAGCCACGCTGTTCCGAGAGCCGAGAGTCCGCGGTCCAGTGACCGGATCACCCGGATATAATCATTCCCCTGCGCCTCCCGGACGGAGGAGAGAGCCGCGAGAAATCGATCCCGTTCCTCCCGCCCGGCAGCTTCCTCCCGACCGTCCGTCAGGCATGCCTCCAATTCCGGCCACCGTTCCCGGAATTCCCGCTGCTGCCGGAGAATCACCGAGCGGGTCTCGTCCGACAGGAACCTTTCGCACTGTTCCAGCGATTTCTCCATCTTTTCCGCCAGGGCCTTGAAACGGGTCAACCGTTCCGCTACGGCCGCTTCGAGGGTCTCCAGCGCCCCCCGGTAAAGCGCCTCCCCCAGTTCCGGATCGGCGGGGAAGGAGCTGCGCACGTGGAGATACCACTGCTTCAGGGCCAGCAGATTCGCGAGATAGAGGATGTTGTTGGTCACCCGCCGGCGGATGTCGCCATACGCCCCCGGATGAAACGGTTTCACGGAGGGCTTATTTCGTTCCCCCTGGAGCAATCGGCCTCCCGCGGGGCAATCCTTGCGCCAGACCTCTCCCGCGGCGATCACCGTCCCGAAACCGATCCGGACCGGTCCCACCAGTCCTCCCTGCCCCCCGAGAAAGATCGGAGGCTCCCTCAGCATCACACCGCGGGGGACGTCGCCCAGCAGGGAGGCGGTAGCCTTGTCCTGGTTGGGGGTGTAATTGAAATGGATGTAAGAGCTTCCCACCTCGCTGTGGTCCCTGCGGCTGGTCCCCCCGGCGAGAAAGACGTCGCAGAAGTTGATCAGGCTGCCCAGTGTGACAAACGGAAAAAGAATCGTCTGCTTCAGTCCTACCGTATGGCTCCCGTTCGCCTCCTCTTCAAGCAGACATCCCTCCCGGACCTGGGCGCCGGACCCCATTTCCACCCGGTCCAGGAATACCGAAGCGTCGAAAAAGCCCCCCTTGAGTTCCACCCCTCTGCCGAGAAGGCAATTCGCAACCGCGACCGGCGCTTCGCAGCCCAGCTTCGTCCCCGAAGAGATCAGTGTTTTCGCCCCGGAGATCTTCGTCCCCGCATACAGTACAACCCCGTTCGATGAAATGCGTTCCGGATCGATCTCCTGGCCGACATCGACGGAAAAGGGGTTCGGAATCCGAACGCCCCTCTCCAGGAGTCTTGCAACCGCTTCCGGAAGTTTCATCTCCGACATTGTTCCTTTTCGCCCGGCCGTTTCAACTCCGTCCTCAGCGAACGGGGACACGACGCGGCATCATGTCCCCGTTCTTCCCTCAGGGGAGCGATTTGAAATCCGTCCCCCCTCCGGCCTCTCCATCATTCCGGATCGTGATCGAGGCCGAGCTTGACCATCTTCTTCTGAAAGGTGTTCCGGTTGATCCCCAGATAGGCGGCCGCCGCGCTCTTCACGTGATTCGACCGCCGCAGTGCGATCCGGACAAGCGCCCTCTCCATCATGGCCAGCACATCATCGTACAGGCGGCTTCTGTCCGTCTCCGACTTGCACAGGATCGTGGCGATGTCTTCGAGGTTCGCTTCCAGGATCTCCTCGGCAACGGCGACCGGCGTCGTCCGCCTCTCCTCCACGGCCGGGCGATCCATGGATCGCTGCTTTTTAAAAGTCATGAATCACCGGATTCCTTTCGCCTCGCGGAATGCTGTAACGATCATAGACGATAGCAAAAGCCCTTGCCGTCATGCCATAAACGGCAGCACTTTGATGAGGATGATGCCGACCATGAACGCCGCTGCGGTCCACGCCAAAGCGGGGTGGAAAACACCCGACGGAGAATGTCCCACCTGAAGGCGGACCTCTTCTTCCACCCTGGTCGGATCGACGCGGGAGAGAATTTCTTCCGCAAGATCGGGAAAACCCTCATAGGCGTTGGAGATGATGAAAAACCCATTGACGGTCGTCAGCAGCAGGTAGACCTTGTTGTGCATGCAAAGCCCGCCGACATGGGTGATCCCTTCCCAGGGAACCCCCTTTTCCCGAAACAGCTTCCGGATCACAATCCCTCCCCCGTCCACCGTTACCCGACGGAGAAAAGATTCAAAAAAAACATACAGTGAGGGAATGAAAAAAATGGCAAAGACTACCCTTTCCGTTGCGGAACCTTGCGGCAACAGGGAGAGGACGAACAGAACGCTGAGCAGAAAGACATCGACGCCGAGCGGAACGAGAAAAGCCTTTTTTATCCTGTAGATATGCTGCAATATGCCTTCTCCCCGCGGGAGCGGACCTTTTCAGACGGTTGGTTCCCGTCTGACGAAGGCGCCGCTCTTGCCGCCTTCCTTGTTCATCAGCCGAATATCCGTAAGGACCATCTCGCGGTCGACCGCCTTGCACATATCGTAAATCGTGAGCGCGGCGACGCCGACGGCCGTCATGGCCTCCATCTCGACGCCCGTTCTGCCGACGGTTTTGACCTGCGCCTCGATTGCGACCTCTCCCGCTGCGGGATCGCATGTAAAGAGGACCTCGATCCCCGTGAGTTCGAGCGGATGGCACAGCGGAATGAGCCCGCCGGTCTGCTTCGCCGCCATGATCCCCGCAATCCGGGCCGTGGCGAAGACATCCCCCTTCGGGATCCCCCCCTGCTGGATCAGCGCGGCGGTCTCCGGACGCATCCGGATCATCCCCCGGGCGACCGCCCGGCGGAGGGTGGGCGCCTTGGCCGTCACATCAACCATGCACGCCTGACCTTTTTCATCGAGATGGGATAGTTCTTTCATGGCCTGCCGCATCGGAATCGGGTCGATTGCAAAAACCGGGGGAAATTTAGCACAGCCATTCCTATCAGTCAAGAAAGATGGTCACAAAATATGCGGCCCGATCAAGGCCTCTTCAGGAATTGTAATGAGCTGCGCTGTTGCTGCTCAATGACCGCATCTGCTGGACGGGGACTTTCCAATGGCAGGATGCCGGGCGCCGCCGGATCAGGTTGATGCCATTGAGGTTCCGTATATTTCAGATGTTCAGCTTCTTTTCCACGACCTCCGCAATCTGCCGGCAGTAGCCGCCGGTCTCCCCCTGCGATGGACCTTCCACCATCACCCGGCACATGTTCTGGGTCCCCGAATAGCGGACCAGGACCCGGCCCTGATCCCCCAGTTTCCGTTCCACCTCCTGAATGACGGCCATGATTTCCGGCACCGTGGCGATCTCCGGCCGCGACTTGACGTTCACGTTGATCAGCGATTGGGGGAAGACTTTCATGATCTTCGCGAGTTCGGAAAGCGGTTTCCCCTCCTTCTTCATCGCCGCCGCCACCTGGAGGGCCGTGATGATCCCATCCCCCGTCGTGTGGTGTTGCAGGAAGATCAGGTGGCCGGAATCCTCGCCGCCGATCGCGGCCCCGCGGGCCTGCATCTCCTCAAGGACGTACCGGTCGCCGACCTTCGCCATGATGGAGTCGATCTGGAGCGACTGCAGCGCGACGCTCAGTCCGATGTTGCTCATCACCGTTCGGACGACGAGGTTGTTGGCGAGGCCGCCCTCCTTCTTCATCACGTTGGCGCAGATGGCCAGGATTTGGTCTCCGGTCAGGACCGTCCCCGTCTCGTCCACGGCGATCAGGCGGTCCCCGTCGCCGTCGAACGCGAAACCGACATCGGCCTTGGTATTCAGGACCTCCAAGGCGAGGGTCTCGGGATGCTGGGAGCCGCAGTGCAGGTTGATGTTCCTGCCGTTCGGTTCGTTGAAGAGGGTGGAGGCCTCGGCGCCCAGTTCGGTAAAGGTCTCCGGGGCGACCCGGTAGGTGGCGCCGTTGGAACAGTCCAGCACGATTCGGTTTCCCTCCAGCGAGTATTCCTTGGGGAAGGAATGTTTCAGGAAGACGGTATAGCGGCCCCGGGCGTCCTCCATGCGGTAGGCCTTTCCCAACTCCGTGGGGGAAGGGTGGAGGGTGTGGAGGTTGTTCGCGAAGATCATCTCCTCGATGGCCGCTTCCGTCTCGTCGGGCAGTTTGAACCCCTCGCTGCCGAAGATCTTGATGCCGTTGTCCTGGAAGGGGTTGTGGGAGGCGGAGATGACGATGCCCGCATCAGCCCTCATGCTTGATGTCAGAAAAGCGATCCCCGGCGTGGGGATCACACCGACCATGATGGCGTTGACGCCCATGGAGCAGATCCCCGAGACAAGCGCATTCTCCAGCATGTATCCGGAGAGGCGGGTGTCCTTGCCGATTACGATCTTGGGAGTATGTCCCTTCTTCTTGAAGAGACGCGCCGTGGCGCGCCCGATGTTCATGGCCATTTCCGCCGTCATGGGGTATTCGTTTGCCACTCCCCGAATCCCGTCGGTACCGAATAATTTGCCCATATTGGTCCCCTCCCCTGTTGCCGTGATGCGAAGTTGCAACCGTTCGCTTCACTTGTCCCGTGTGGGCTGGTCGCGGAAATTTCGCTTGTCATCCCGGAAAACTTTTGTCATCGCTCTCAAGGATGGCGCTTTGTATAATAGGCGCGTTGAATTTGCAATCCAAAATGACCCCCCGTATCTTTTCGTCCATTTCCGGGAAGAGAAATACCGCTTGCGGGAAAGAGGCTTCTTGTTTATGATCACGCCCGGTTGCGATACGGGTTGCCCGCATCGTTACCGCCCGTCGGCTCATGCTTAAAGGGGGGTTGCGCTTGATCGTCAAGGCCATCAGCAGCGCCGTCATCGGCATCGAGTCCCATCCCGTCACCGTCGAGGTCGATCTCGGCGGCGGTCTTCCGTTCTTTTCGACCGTCGGCCTCCCCGACGTGGCCGTTCGGGAGAGTAAAGAGAGGATCAAGGCCGCCGTCAAGAACTCCGGCTACCCCTTCCCGGGCCATCATGTCACCGTTAACCTGGCCCCCGCAGACATCAAAAAGGAGGGCACCGCCTTCGACCTCCCGATCGCCGTGGCGATTCTGGCCGCCCAGGGGCTGTTGCCGGCCGATTCCCTCGCCGATTATCTCCTCCTCGGCGAACTTTCGCTGGACGGAGGGGTGAAGGGGGTCCACGGCGCCCTGCCCGCGGCCTTCGAGGCGAAGGCCCTCGGCATCCGGGGGGTGATCGTTCCCACGGAAAACGCCGCCGAGGCGGCGCTGGTAGAAGAGATCGAGGTGATCCCGGTGGAACGGCTTTCCGATGTGGTGGAGTTTCTCGGCGGAAGGTCCGAGATCGCCCCGGTCCATGTCGATCTCGTGGAACTCTTTGGCCGAGTTCGGGACTATCCCTTCGATTTCAGTGAGATCCGCGGTCAGGAACAGGCCAAACGCGCGCTGGAGGTCGCCACTGCCGGGGGGCACAACCTGCTGATGATCGGCCCCCCGGGCTCCGGAAAGAGCATGCTCGCGCAGCGGCTCGTGACGATCCTCCCCGACATTTCCCTCCCGGAGGCGATCGAGACCACGATGATCTTTTCCGTCGCCGGCCTTCTGGACCGGAAAGAGGCGCTTCTGGGAACCCGGCCCTTCCGCGCCCCGCACCACACGATCTCCGACGCCGGCCTGGTCGGCGGGGGCCACACCCCGAGACCGGGCGAAATCAGC
>CAYSSF010000153.1:0-9791 GCA_964433455.1 uncultured Syntrophaceae bacterium | reverse complement strand
ATGTGGCCTACGACAACTCCACGTTTGTCGGTTTCCTGATGAATAACATGGTTGAGGAGCTCGTCATCGCCGTGCTCCTCACCGGACTGGTGGTCCTTTTCTTTCTCGGGAATATCCGCGGGACCCTCATCTCGGTGATCACCATCCCGATCTCCATCGGCATGGCGCTCCTGGTCATGGTGCCGTTCGGGATGACCCTCAACAGCTCCACCCTGATCGGTCTCCTGCTCTCCATCGGACGGCTCGTTGACGACTCCATCATCGACATCCACTCCATCGAGCGGCACCTCAAGATGGGCAAATCGCCGAAAGACGCAGCGGTGGACGGCATCAGCGAGGTGCGGCTGGCCGTCCTGGCCATCACCTTCATGCTCTGCGTGGCCCTGATGCCGCTGGCCTTCTCCGGCGGGATCGTCCAGTTCATGTTCGAGGGGATCGTGTGGGCGATTATCTTTGCCCTCCTGGCATCGGCCCTGGTCTCCTTTACGCTGACCGCGGTCCTGGCGGCAAATCTGTTCAAACCGCACAGCGAGGAGGAGGCGCAAGCCGCCGGCTGGTTCCAGCGGCATCTCCTGAATCCTTCCCAGCTGTTCCTGGAACGGCTGGAGGCACGGTATCGCGGTGGCCTGGCGTGGGCTATCCGGAACCGCTTTGTCGTTCTGGCGGGTGCACTCGCAACGATCCTGATAGGGACTGCCCTATATCCCAAGATCGGCAGCGAGATGATGCCTCTGGCGGACGTCTCGCAGGCCTTTGCCCAGATCGAAGCCACACCGGGCACGTCTTACGCCCGGACGAATGAAATCGCGGCGCAGGTCGAGAAACTGTTGATGAAGCAGCCGGAGATCGTGAAGGTCTCCTCCGAAGTGGGCTTTGAGCCCGGCGGGACGTACTTTACCGGATACAGCATGGGGTCCGTGAATTCGGCCTTCATGATGCTCACGCTGACGGACTCCTCCAAACGGAAGCGGGACATCTGGCAGGTGATCGACGGTGTCCGGGACGAGGCCATGCGGACGATTCCCGGGATCCGTCGCCTGGTCATCAAGGAGATGGGGGCGGACGTCATGGCCAGCAGCGCTGCGCCGATCCAGGTCATCTTCTTCGGGCCGGAGCTCCCAAAGCTGGCCGAGATCGGCGAGCAGGCCAAGAAGCTGGCCGAAGGGATCCCCGGCTTCTCTCAGGTGTCCACCTCGTGGGCAAATACGCTGCCGCAGTTCAACGTGGTCGTGGACCGCGTCCGCGCCCAGGAACTCGGCCTCACGGTAAGCGATGTGGCAGACCAGGCCTACTACGGCCTCAAGGGTGGTTTCACGGCGGAATTCTATCGCTTGGCCAACAAGCGGCAGTTCACGATTCTCGTACGATACAAGGGGGACCAGCGGCGCGGCCGCACGGATCTGGAACAGGTGAAAATCGTGGGCAAGAAGGGTCAGATTGTGCCCTTGTCGTCGGTGGCGCGGATCGAGGAGCAGCTTGGACCGACGTTGATCGAGCATGACAACTTCCGGCGGGTGATCTCGGTTCTCGGGTTCTACCGGAAGGGAGGGACGCCGAGCATGGAGCTCTCCATGGACCTCCTCATGGCCGCGTTCGGGAAGGTGAACTTCCCGCCGGGCTATGGGGTCGAGTTGCGCGGGGACATGACGCAGATGGAGGAATCCTTCGGACGCCTCCTGCGTGGTCTCTACCTGGCCGTGATCTTCATGTTCCTGCTCCTGGTGGCGCAGTTCCGGAGTCTGGTCGAGCCATTCAACATGGTCTTCTCGCTGTCGCTTTTGCTCACGGGTATCATGGGCGGGCTCCTCCTGGCCGGGCAGACCTTCTCCACGGTTTCCATCCTGGCGGTGGTGATCCTCACCGGCATGATGATGACCGTGGCCGTGCTGATGATCGACCTCGTCCTGCGGCTTCGGCGTGAGGGGATGGAACGCGACGAGGCGATCCTGACGGCGGGACCGATCCGGCTGCGGCCGATTGTCATGACCTCGTTCATCAGCATCGTGGTGCTCATTCCGGTGGCCTTCTTCCCGCGGACCGGGATTGACGCCTACGCCCCGCTGGCAACGGTCATTATCGGCGGACTCACCATCGGAACCGTGCTTGCCCTGTTCGTGGTGCCCGTCCTCCACACCTACACCGACGATCTGACCCTGCTGCTTGGGCGGCTCTTCAGGCGCAGAAAGAGGGCCGCGGATGAATAATAAGGGGATGCGCTATTTCGCCGCCACGCTCGCACTGACGGCCATCGTCACGGGGTATGTTCTCGTCCAGCGGGAACCTGCCCGGCCGGAGCTGCGACTCACCCAGCGGCCGGCAGAGACCGTACCGGCCCTGTCGCCGCCGTTGCCGACGGCCCGGATGCTGCTGGATCGAACCGACGCTCTCGCATTGACTCGGGACCAACGAGCCAGTTTGCAGGCGTTGGATCAGCAATGGCAGACGGAGTCTTCCGGGCTCGAAACCGCCATCCGGCAAGAGCAGGAAGTGTTTTCCCGGTTCATGCGGGAGGCGCAGGCAGACGGCAAGGTCCGGTTTCAGGAGATCCTGAGTCGCTCGGCGGATGTGCGTGAGCTGGGCAAAACCTTGCGGGAGCGGCGGCAGCAACATGCCGAGACCGTTCTCGAATTACTCACAGAGTCACAGCGCCGGATGCTCTCCGGGCTGGAGGTCTCTGTTCGCCATGGAGGGGCCTGATGCGTGGCATACTGAAGATCATAGCCGTAGCCGTCGTCGTGGCGGCGGGTGTCTGGGCGTACTACACCAACGTGAAGTCGGGCGGCTCCGCGATGGACATGAATATGCGGGTGACTTCGGGAAACACGCCTTTCCCGGTGCTCCTGGCGCCTGTCGAGCGCGGCCCCATCGCGGGGGCGGTCACCTACACGGGAAGCGTCGCAGCCTTCAACGAGGAGGATATCTATCCCCGGGTCACTGGGCGCATCCTGGAGATGTTGGTCTATCCGGGGGATCTCGTGAAGCCGGGCCAAACCGTGGCGCGCCTCGACAGTGTCGAGCTCACCTCGCGCTCCCGGGAGGCCGAAGCGATGCTGGCCACTTCCCAGGCCAATCGAGCCCAGATGGAAGCGGACCTCCGCGCGGCGGGGCTCGGCGTCGTCCAGATGCAGCGAGAAGTGTCCATGGCGGATGCCGACCAGGCAGGAGTCCGGCAAAACGTGATCCAGATGGAGAGGGAGCTGACAATGGCCGAGGCTGAGGCTGGTTACCAGCAAGCCGTCGCTGCGCGGGATGAGCAGTTGTTCGCCAAGGGCGCCATTGCCAGGCAGGAGCAGGAGAATTCCCGGGCCATGGCGGCTGTCGCACAAGCGAAGGTGCAGGCTGCTCAGGCCAAGGTGGATCAGGCCAAGGCCATGGTGATTTCCGCCCAAGAGAAGCTGGCGGCCGCGCGGGCGAAGGTGGAACAATCGCAGGCCATGGAAACCGCGGCGAAGAAAAGGGCCGAAGCCGGCGAATCCATGGTCGCGCAGAGTCAGGCCTCATTCCGGACGGCCCGGATCGTGCAGGATTACGTGACGATCGCCTCGCCGACCGGGGGATATGTCGTGAAGCGGCTCGTGGCGCCCGGAGTCCTGGTTCAGCCCGGGATGCCCATCCTGAAAATCGCCCAAATCGACCGGGTCAGGATGCAGGCAAACGTCGGCGAAAAGGACCTGCCGTCCATTCGCGTGGGCTCTCCCGTCGTGGCGACGCCCGCCGGGTCCGGCATGGCGCCGTTCACGGCCCGCGTCACCTCGGTCTTTCCGTTTGTGGACCAAGATGGCCGTACGGCCGTCGTGGAGGCCCTGGCGCCGAACGACGGACGCCGGCTCCTGCCGGGCCAGTATGTGCAGATGCAGATTGAAACCGGCAGGAAAAATACCGCTATCAGTGTTCCACCGGGCGCGGTGGTCCGTCTGGGTGGAAAAGAGACGGTATGGATACTGAAGGGGGAAGACCGCGTTGAACCCCGCGAGGTGACCACCGGTCTCGCCAATCCCGATCGCGTCGAAATCCTTAAGGGGCTGGGGGGGCAAGAGCGCGTCGTCGTACAGGGGCACGAAGGGCTCTACGCGGATGCCCCCGTAACCGATATTTCACAGGGGACATCGCCGGCCGCGCAAGGCGGCGGTGGGGCTCGCGAGGGGATGCCGGGCATGGTCGACAGTGCGGCCAAAACCAAGGAACCGGAGAAGACCGCCGGCAAGGCAATGGATGATATGCAGGGCCACGAAACTGACGCCCGCGCCACCCGGGCCGGCGCCGGGGGATCTACAGAAAAGCTGCAGATCGCGCTGATCAGCAATCCGGTCACGTTGTCCTCGGGCAACGCCAGTTTACGGATAGCGGTGAAGGATGCTTCGGGCGCGCCCGTGTCCGACGCGAAGGTCGAGATGGATCTCGGCATGGCGGGAATGACCGTTCCCAAGGCGACCGCCCGCGCCGCGAAGGAGCCCGGGATCTACGAGGCGACGGCCAAACTGGGCATGGCCGGCACATGGGCAGTCGAAATCCGTGCATCCCGGCCGCAGGGTGGAACGGCCTCGGCGAAATTCAAACTGGACGCCAAGTGAGGTATGTCATGCCGAACACAATAAAGGAAACCATGCCGATCAGCCTTCCCAACCGGTGTTCCGCGTCCCTGCGGTTCATTGCGTTCTTCCTTGGAATTCTTACGGCTGCATTGATTGCCTTCCCGCCGACGGTCATCGCGGACGAGAAACTTCCCGAGATCTCGGGCTCAATCGACATGCAGCAAGCTGCGGATCTTGCCCTCCAGCACAGCCGGAAACTGAAAGCCTCGGCAGCCGATGAGAGAATCATGACCTCCATGCGGCGTGAGACATTCTCGGGTTTTCTGCCGCAAGTGTCGGTTAACGGTTATCTCGTTGACCAGAGCATGGCGCCCAATGTGTACAATTCGGCCGGGGACACCATGGCGCGGAACTACCAACTCCCGGGCATGAATCGGTTTCAAGACCTGAATGTCACGGCCATGTGGCCGATCTTTTCCGGCGGTCGGACGTACTATGGGTACAAAGCGGCGGGCGCACGCGCCGAGGCGGCAACCCAGATGCTGCGGGGGTCCGAAGTGGAAGTCGCCATGCAGGCGCGGCTGGACTACATCGCCGTCGTGCGGGAACAGGAGAACGCCCGAGTAACGGGGAATCTGCTGAAACAGACCGAAGAGCGTCTCCGCCTGAGCCGCGATGAGTTCGAGGCAGGTCGGGTCGCATGGGTCAATGTGCTTCGGGATCAGGCGGAATTGGCGAACGTGGTCCAGATGGATACCATGGCCAGGAACCAGGCGGATCTTGCGTTCATCTCGCTCAAAACCACGCTTGGAGTGGATCTGGCATCATCGATCACTCTTGCCGAGCCGTTACGATACGTCGCTGCTACGGTTTCAGTAAGGGAGGGCACTGAACAAGCCTTGGCATCCCACCCTGACGTGCAGGCCCTCGCGAAGCAGGTTGAGGCCTCCGGGTCGGAGGTAAGGGCTTCCTATGGGCGTTATCTCCCGGAAGTTTCCGCCACGTGGATGTATGACTGGGCGAAAATGCACAATTGGGACGGCCCGACGGAAAGCCCTCAGGGGCAGTCGATCGGGTTGGTGGTGACCATTCCCCTGTTTGACGGTTTTATGCGGGAAAACGCCATTCGCACGGCGCGCGCCAGGCAAGAAAAGGCTCGCGAGCAGTTGGCGCTGGCGCGTCAGCAAGTCGCCAAGGAGGTCAATCAGGCGGCCCTGATGTTGGCGACAGCCGAGAAGAATGTCGAGGCGAGCAAGAAAGGGTTGGAACAGGCCGAAGAGCAGTTTCGGATAACGCAGGAGCGGTACGCGAGCGGGCGGGGCATCCAGATCGAGGTGCTGGATGCGCAAACGGCTGTTACACGAGCCCGGTTCAATTCCGTCGCGGCGCTGGCCGATCACCAGACGGCCCTGGCGATGTGGCTGAAGGCCACGGGCCGGATCAAGTGATGGGGTTAGGAGGGGAAAGCCGGAGGGAAGGATCATGAAAATCGTGGTTGGGGTCATCAGGTCGACCGCACTGGAAAGGACCGTAAAGGATCTGGCCAAGATTGATATCAAGAATTTAACCATTACGGAAGTCAAAGGAATCGGCGAACAGATTGATCCATTTACGTCGATTGCCGATCATAAAGTGCTCCTGAGCATCGTACCCGATGAAAAAGCGGATGGCGTTGCGCAGGTCATTCTCAATGCGGCCCGCACCGGTTTCGCAGGCGACGGCATTATCGTCGTATGTCCAGTGGATTACATGATCAAGATAAGAACATCGGAAAGAGAAGGCTGAGTCAGAGAAGCGGATCATCAGCGCGGATGATATGATCCGCAAATGGGGGAAGCGAGACATGGAGCGGATGAAGGATCCCGTATGCGGGATGATCCCGCGGGAAGAACTGTCTTACGAGTACGGCGGACGGATATTCTATTTCTGTTCCCCCTTCTGCCGGAACAAGTTTATCGAGTCGCCGGACGCTTACGCACAGTTGTCGGCTATATCAGGAGAAATGTGTGTGCCCGTGGGTAGGGAGATCGCCTATTTTTCAATGGAAATAGGGATTGAACCGGCAATCCCGACCTACAGCGGCGGCCTTGGCGTGCTCGCCGGGGACACGATCAGGTCGAGCGCGGACCTGAAAGTGCCCATGGTAGCCGTGACGCTCCTGCACCGGAAGGGCTATTTCGAACAGAAGCTCGACCCGCAGGGCAACCAGCAGGAGTTGCCTTC
This sequence comes from uncultured Syntrophaceae bacterium, assembly GCA_964433455.1. GTDB lineage: Bacteria > Desulfobacterota > Syntrophia > Syntrophales > UBA5619 > UBA5619. Next base: position 3,036 of record CAYSSF010000153.1, on the reverse strand, counting down.
CCTCTGGGAGCCGTCGTCGCATCTGGAACCCCTCGGCTTGAAGGTCAGTGTCACGATAGAGAAGAGAACGGTCTGGATTCAGGCTTGGCGATACCAGGTCACCGGCCATACCGCTCACGTCGTGCCTGTTTTTTTTCTGGACGCGGATCTGCCGGAAAACAGCGAGTACGACAGGAGGCTGACCGACCACCTTTACGGCGGCGACGAGCGGTACCGGTTGGCACAGGAGATCATCCTGGGTATCGGCGGGGTCCGGATGCTCGCCGAGGCAGGATACGGTAGCATCAGAAAGTATCATATGAATGAAGGCCACGCGGCGCTCCTCACCCTGGAACTGTTGAACCGCCGTAAACGCGAAGAGAACGACGACCCCGATTTTGACGGGGTCCGGGCCGCATGCGTCTTTACCACCCACACGCCGGTCGCGGCGGGTCACGACAAGTTCTCCTACGACCTCGTGACCCGGGTCCTCGGAGAGATCCTCCCCATCGATTGTCTCCGGATGCTCGCGGGGGACGATCAACTGAACATGACCCTGCTTGCCTTGAACCTCAGCGGACACGTGAACGGCGTGGCAAAGAAACATGGCGAGGTGTCCCAGGCAATGTTCCCGGGCTATCCTATCGACTCCATAACAAACGGCATACACGCGCTCACCTGGTCCTGCGACAGCCTCAAGAGTCTCTATGACCGCTATATCCCGACCTGGAGAAACGACCCTCTCAGCCTGAGATACGCCCTGAACATACCCCTGGAAGAAATCTGGGAAGCGCATGGGTCGGCAAAAAGAGACCTCATCGAATACGTTAACCGCCATTCGCCGCGCGCCTTCGACCCGGACGTTTTCACCATCGGCTTTGCCCGCAGGGCAACCGGTTATAAGAGGATTGACTTCATTTTTACCGATGCGTCCCGGCTTGCCAATATTGCCCGCTCGGTCGGCAAGATTCAACTGGTGTTCGCCGGAAAAGCACACCCGAAGGACTTCCAGGGAAAGGAGCTGATCAAGAAGATAGTCAATCTTTCCGGTCAGCTCGGTCACTATTTGACTGTCGCCTACCTGGAAAACTACGATATGAGGCTTGGCGGGCTGATCACTTCCGGTGTCGACCTCTGGCTGAACACCCCCCTTGCTCCGAACGAGGCCTCCGGCACATCCGGGATGAAGGCCGCGGTCAACGGCGTGCCCAGCCTGAGCGTCCTTGACGGCTGGTGGATCGAAGGATGCATCGAGGGATCGACCGGCTGGTCAATCGGTTCCGCTTCGCCGGTCCGTCCGGACGGGCATTCGGATGAAGCCCAGGAACTCTACAACAAGCTGGAGTATCTTATCCTTCCGACCTTTTACAAAAAACGGGAAGAGTGGATCCGGGTCATGCAGCACTGCATCGCGGTAAACGGCTCTTTCTTCAATACACACAGGATGGTCCAGCAATATGCGCTCAATTCTTACTTCACGTAAAAGGCGGCATAGCCGTGACAACGAAAGAGAGGGACTATGAATCCGAACGACGAGATAGCAAAGGCAGCGCATGAACTTTGGGAGAAACGGGGAAGAGTTCATGGCAAAGACCGGGAAGACTGGTATGAAGCGGAGCTCATCGTGAAGACTCGGCATGAAGAAGCCCGTGAAAGCGCGGGAAAAGCAGCAGAGAAGCCTGCAATAACGGAAAAGGAACCTTCGAAAAAGAGCCGGGGGAAGTCGGCCAAAGGAGTGACGAAGGCCTCGCCGAAAAAGACAAGGCCGACTGACGCGTTGAAGAAGTAGGAATCGAAAAGAGCAAGCTACGAACCGGCTGCTGATCCGGCGTAGCTTGCTCCCGCCGATTCTCTTTCAGGGTTCCAATTCTACAATATCATTCTTCCCCGCCGTACCCGAAGCAACAACGGCCGTTGCAAAATGTTCATCGATGATTTCTGTGATCTTCACCTTCCCCGTCTTCTCTCTTTTAAATGAAGGGGCCTTGGGCTGGCCGCTGAAAGTTACCTTGTAAACGTCCAGTTCCTGCCCGACGGAGGCACCGTCTTTTTTGCCGATGCATAGATATACGCCGGTATCGGTCGTGTGGATGATGCTGCCCTTCATCAGAACGCGATGATAGGCCGGTTGCTGCTGAATTGCTGCACAGGCGGCCACTGTGAAGAGCCCTATCGCGACCAGGGCCGCCAATAGTATCCGCCTCCGATTGCCGTTTCCTTGTTGACTCATAGTGCTTTCTCCCTTCATGATTTCGATGAAATCGAGCGACCTCGATTTTCTGTATTGTCTGTTTATTAGTCAAGGAGTATGCCATAAGCAACATCCAATTAAAATCATAAGAGAATCGCGAAATGATGCCTTCAATATTCGTCAACCCATCGAACAAATATGTTCGCTTGTTTGCTGAAGGCACAAAATTGTCTCTTTAGGAGGGCTTGAAATCATCCGCTCTGCCGTCGCGTCAGCGTTCCACCACGACCGTGCCGATCATACCCGCTTCGAAATGGCCGGCCTGCAGGCAGCCGTAATGGAAGGTGCCTTCCGTAGTGAATTGCCAGACGAGCTCGCCGGATTTGCCGGGGTCGAGGGTAATTTGGTTGGGGTCGGCGTGTTCCATGTCCGGGAACTTGCGCATCAATTCTGCGTGTTCCTTCAGCTCCTCCATGTTGCCCAGGACCATCTCGTGCTTGAGCTTGCCTGAATTCGTCACGAGGAATTTGATGGTCTCTCCCGGCTTGATCGATATCCTGTCAGGGACGAAACGCATGGCATCGTTCATGTCCACCCGGATCGTGCGCGAGACCTTGCTCGGATCGCCGGGCTTTCCCAAAGCTTCGTTTTGATGTTTATCGTCGTCGCGGCCGACATCGGCAAGGGCGCCGGTCGAGACCAAGCTCAGCACAACTGCGAAGGCGATGGGAAGTATTTTCATGCAGGCCCCTTTCCTGATTAATCCGGTGTGGATGTTCCTTGCAGTTCGTACGCACGCGAACCCGGGGGATGCCTGTACCATCCGGGGTCTCTGAGGTCGTCCCTCGCAAGGCCTTTGCGCACCT
>CAYSSF010000152.1:9223-9910 GCA_964433455.1 uncultured Syntrophaceae bacterium | reverse complement strand
ACCAGGCTCATCGCGCAGCCGAGGAAGAAGCCGACGCGGCCCCGTTTTTTGCCCAGGGCCGGGATCATCTCCGGGATCTCCAGGCGGAGCGGCGGGGCCAATGTCGGGAGGATGCCCTCCATTTTGGCGAGGGCGCCGGGCAGGAACCGGTTGATCCCGAGACGGCGGACCGCCCACTGGAGGCCGAGCCGCTGGTAGAGGCGGACGGGCAGCATCGAGGTTTCCATCAGCGCGGGCGACGGGAGCATCCGCTTCAGGATGAAATCCCGCAGCATCCCGGCGGGGAGGGAAGGGGGGTGAAAAACCTGTGATTGGCTCCGGCAGAACTCCATGATCGTTCCGACACGGACCCCGGACGGGCAGGCGGTGGTGCAGGCCTTGCAGTCGAGGCAGAAAAAGGATTCGTCCCGGACGGCGGGGGTGAATTCAAGCCTCCCCTCGGCAACGGCGCGGGCAAGGGCCGCCCGGCCCCGCGGGCTCGATCTTTCCCGGTTCGTCAACGCGTAGGTGGGGCAGACCGCGAGACAGAAGCCGCAGCGCATGCACTGGAGAATGGATTCGTAACCCGGGGCGTCATCCGGATGAAAGTTGCCCGCCGGGGATGGCTCAGCCATGGGTTCCTCCCGGAATCGGCGGTACCGCCGGAACCCCTTCATCAACGAAGATCTTTCCCGGATTGAGGCGGCC
>CAYSSF010000152.1:0-9213 GCA_964433455.1 uncultured Syntrophaceae bacterium | reverse complement strand
GGGTCGAAGCCTTTCTTGATCCGGCGCATGACCTCCATTCCCCCCTCGCCGAACTGGCGCAGAAGGTAGCCCTTCTTGGCGATGCCGATCCCGTGTTCGCCGGAGACGGTGCCTCCCATGGAAAGCACCTTTTCGTAGAGATCGGAGAAGAAGGCGTGGACCCGGGCGACCTCCTCCCGGTTCCGTTCGTCGGTCACCGCCGTCGGGTGGAGGTTGCCGTCGCCGGCGTGGCCGAAGGTTGCGACGCGGATGCCGTATTTCTCCTTGAGCCGTTCGATCTCGGCGAAGGTCTCGGCGAGGCGGCTCCGGGGAACGGTGGCGTCCTCGAGGATGGTGGTCGGCGATACGCGGGCGACGGCCGAGAGGGCGGTCCGCCGCGCGGCGGTAAGCTGCGAGGCCTCCTGGGCGTTTGCGGCCTGACGGATCACGTCCGCCCGGACCTCTTCCAGGATCTTCCGGACCCCCTCCGACTCCTCCGCGACGACCGCGGGGTGGCCGTCCACCTCGATCAGCAGCAGCGCCCCCATCTCGCGGGGGAGGCCGATTCGGGCGTAGTCCTCGACGCAATTGATCGTCGTCCTGTCCATGATTTCGAGGGTTGCGGGGATGATCCGCGCGGCGATGATTTTGGAAACCGCCTCGCCGGCGGTCCGGATGTCCCGGAAATAGGCGAGAAGCGTCCGCTTGTCCTGCGGCGGATTGATCAGACGGACCGTCGCCTCGGTGATGATACCGAGGGTCCCTTCGCTGCCGACCAGCAGGTCGCGCAGCGAGTAGCCGGCCACGTCCTTGACGCATTTGTTTCCGGCGTGAAATTCCGTGCCGTCGTAGAGGAAGCCGGAGAGGGCCATCACGTAGTTCCGGGTGACGCCGTATTTGAGGCCCCGGAGCCCCCCCGCGTTCTCCGCGACATTGCCGCCGAGCGTCGATACGTTCTGCGAACCGGGGTCGGGCGGGTAGAAGAGGCCCTTTGCCGCCGCGGCATTGAAGAGATCGATTGTGATGACGCCCGCTTCGGCGGTCAGGGTCAGGTTCTCCTCATCGATCTCCAGGATCCGGTTCATCCGGGTGAGGCCGAGGACCATGCCTCCCCGGAAAGGGGCGCTGCCCCCGGAAAGGCCGGTCGCGGCGCCGCGGGGGATGACGGCAAGACCCTCCCGGCGGCTCACCTCCAGAGCGGCTCGCAACCCCTCCCGGTTCTGCGGAAAGACGGCCACATCGGGCAATCCCGCGATTTCCGGTGTGGCGTCATAGCCATAGACAAGGAGATCCTCCCTTTCATGGTAGACATTTCCGGCGCCGACCTTCTGCCGGAGTTGATCGATGACGGTTTTGTTCAGCACGGCGCGCCTCCGCCCACAGGGTTCCCGCTCGGGTCGATGAAAGATTCGATCCGTTCTGCGGCCTGAAACATATAGTGGGGAGGCGCATCCAAAGTCAAGGCGAAAAACGGCGGGAAATAATTCTTGACAGGGTTCCGAAAGCTTGTTAGCAGGGAACGCTTGCTGCGGAAAAACCCTTTTTCATTATAGGTGCCGTCATGGATATGAAACGTGACTACTACGAGGACATTCAGCTCTTTCAGAGCGGGGTGGTTCTTTTCTGGACGGTTGTACTGTTGCTTGTCCTGTTTACCCTGCCGCTGGTTGTCCCCAATTATTACGTCTACCTGTTCAATATCATCATGGTGCACATCATCTTGGCCGTGGGTTTGAACATCCTCGTGGGATCCACCGGCCAGATATCCCTGGGCCATGCCGGTTTTTTCGCGATCGGCGCCTATGGGACAGCCCTGATGATGTCGATGCTTCAGATGCCCTTCATCCTCGCTATTCTGATCGCCGCGTTTATCGCGGCTTTTTTCGGCTTTATCCTCGGGCTGCCTGCGTTGCGCCTGGAAGGCCCCTACCTGGCCATCGTCTCGCTGGGTTTCGGGCTGACGATCATGCATATCATCGGGGGGGTTGACCTCTTCGGAGGTCGGATGGGGATCAAGGTTCCGCCGCTTGACCTGGGGATCAAACAACTGGGAATCAGTTGGATTTTAACCTCGGACTTCCAGAAATACTACCTGATCCTGATTACGACGATCATCATGGTGGTCGGTGCGCGGAATATCCTGAAGACCCGGGTCGGACGCTCTTTCGTCGCGATCAGGGACAGCGACATCGCCGCGGAGGTGATCGGCGTGAATCTGACCATCTACAAGACCATGGCCTTTGCCGTCAGCGCCTTTTATGCCGGCATCGCCGGGGGATTGTTCGGTTTCGTCCTCGGTTTCTTCGATCCTTTTACCTTCAACATGATCCTCTCCATCATCTTCCTGGTAATGGTCGTCGTCGGCGGATTGGGCACCATTATGGGTGGAATCATGGGCGCCGCGCTGATCACCTACCTTCAATATGATCTGCTGAAAAACATTGCCGAAGTGCCCTATTTCGGCGCACTGATGGTGGCTGTTTCAAAACAGTGGTTTACACTGGTCGGCCTCGAAAATTTCGGAAGCATGGCCATCGGGCTCATCATGATCGGGATTATCATTTTTGAGCCGCTCGGCATGTTCGGCGTCTGGATTCGCATGAAGAAATACTGGATGACATGGCCTTTTTAACGAATAAGAAAGGTGATTGAAGATGCCGGTAGGACAGCTTTTGGTGGAAGGTCTGGCGATTGGCGCCTGTTACGGCCTCTTTGCAACGGCCGTGGTGATCATCTACAAGACCTCCGAGGTGGTCAATTTTGCCCAGGGCGAGATGGCCATGTTCGCTTCGTTCGTCGCTTTTCATATTCTTTCCGTTTATCAATATCCCTTCTGGCTGGCCTTTGTGATCACGATGCTTTTTTCGATCCTGCTGGGAGTCCTGATCGAATTTCTCTTTCTGCGTCCCGCTAAGCACCCGAGCATCCTCGGTATGATCGTCATTACACTCGGAGCGGAGATGTTTCTGATGGGCCTCGCCGGTTGGAAGTGGGGGGCGGAGCAGAAATTCTTTTCTCTGCCGCTGAATCCCTCCGTCACCTATGAACCGGTCAAGGGGATGATCATCAACAACTGGGCCATCGCCGTCTTCGTCGTAACCGCCTGTATCATGCTCTTTCTTTATATCTTCTTCAAATACACCAAGCTGGGAGTGGCCATGCGGGCGACGCAGCAGAACAAGCATGCCGCCAAGATCATGGGAATCCGGACCGAGCGGGTATTTTCGTTTGCATGGGGATTCAGTTCGCTGATCGGGGCCGTCGCGGGGATGTTTTTTGCGTCACGCGCCACGCTGGACCCGGCCTTCATGATGGAACCCTTTCTGCGCGCCTTTGCCGCTGCCGTGCTGGGCGGGCTCATGAGCATCCCGGGGGTGATCATCGGCGGCGGCCTGATGGGATTGATCGAGAACTTCTTCGGATACTATTGGCCTCACTGGAAACCGATTATAGCCTTTATCGTGATCATTCTGGTCCTCTGTCTGCGACCGAGCGGACTCTTTGCCAAACACTACGTGAAAAAAGTTTAAAGGGCCTTTGCCGATGAAGAAGCGACAGCAATTTCGATACGGATTTTCCTAATAAACCAGCGGTTCATCAACAAGGAGGAGTCGATGATGTTTAAAAAGAGGATGTTTGTTTCAGTGATTGCGGTATGGGTTGTTTTATGCATTGCCCAGGCGGCGCCTGCGGCCGCCCCCGCGGGTTTTGATGATAATGAAATCCGAATCGGCCAGTGGGGACCCCAGACCGGTCCCGCGGCCCCCTGGGGGTCGGTGGCGCGCGGCAGCAAACTGCTGTTCGATATCGTCAACGAAGAGGGCGGCATCCACGGCCGGAAAATCAAATATTTCATCCGGGATGACATGTACAATCCCGCGCAGACCGTCGGCGTGGTGAAAGAGCTGGTGGAGCGTCAGGGCATCTTCGCCTTTGTCGGCGGCGTCGGCAGCGCCCCCGGTATGGCGGTGAAAGACTATCTGATGTCCAACAAAATCCCCTGGGTCGGCCCGTCCGCCGCGGACCAGGATTTTGTTCAACCGCTCAATCCTTATCTTTTTGCGGTCTATCCCCTTTACCGGGACGAGGCGAATGTTCTGGCCAAATACATCGTCGAAAAACTCAACATGAAAAAAATCGCGATCCTCTACCAGAACGACGCCTATGGCAAGGACGGTCTGGAGGGGGCAAAGGAGCGGCTGGCCACGTACAAGATGAACCTGGTGGCCGAAATTCCGGTGGAGCCCACGGAAAAAGATCTGGCCTCGCAGATCCTCCGGCTCAAGAACTCAGGGGCGGAGGCGGTTTTGATGTACGTCAACCCGACCGCGGCCGTGATCACATTGAAGACCGCCGCCAACGTCGGCTTCAAACCCCAATGGGTCTCTTCCAACACCCTTTCCGATTATCCGCTGATGTTCAAGATTTCCGGCGGGCTCTGGGAGGGGGTTATCACCGGCGCTTTCGGAGAGGTTCCGGATTCAACGCATCCGCTGATGGTCAAATATCGTGAAGCGGCCAAGCGGTTGACCCCGCAGGAGCGATGGGGCACCTTCTACTATGCCGGCATCCTTTTTGCCGATCCGATCATCGAGGTGCTGAAGAAGGCGGGTAGAAACTTGAGCACCGAGGCGGTCGTCAAGGAACTGAACTTGATCAAGGATTACCAGACCATCGGTCCCAAGATCACCTGGACGGAAAAGCAGCATCAGGGAACGGATTCGGTGATGATCCAGAAGTGCGGACCCAATGCAAGCTACATCCAGTTGCAGGGCTGGATGGCAAACGATCTGGCCACCTGGAAAAAGAAGTAAAAAAAGTGCTGAGTAAAAGAGAGTGCTGAGGACTGAGTAAAACCAAGTGCTGAGGACTGAGTAGAAGAAAGTGCTGAGGACTGAGAAAAAAACACTCAGCACTCAGTCCTCGGTACTTAGCACTCAGCACTATAAGGAGAGGGACCCCAAGGCCATGGATCATTTTAATGTTGAGAATCTAAGCATCAGTTTCGGCGGCTTGAAGGCGGTCAACAACATCAGTTTCAGCGTTGAAAAGAATTCGATCTTTTCCATCATCGGGCCCAATGGCTCCGGCAAGACCACCATTTTCAACATGATCAGCGGCATCTATAAACCGGACAGCGGCCGGATCATTTGCGACGGGGAGAATATCGTGGGGCTCTCCCCGGATCACGTTGCCCGAAAAGGGGTGGCCCGGACGTTCCAGAACATCGAGTTGTTTTCCAATGCCACTGTGATGGACAACCTGCTCCTGGGGAGACATATCCATATGAAAACGGGTGTTTTCGCCGGGGCTTTCATGTGGGGAAGGCGCTCCGCCGCCGCAAAGGAAGAGATCGCGAACCGGGAAATCGTTGAAAGAATAATCGATTTTCTCGATCTCCAATCGGTCAGAAACCATTATGTGGCGAGCCTCCCCTACGGCAAACGGAAACTGGTGGAACTGGGCCGCGCCCTCGCGCTGGAGCCCAGGATCCTGCTGCTGGATGAACCCTCCGCAGGAATGAATACCGAGGAAAAGGGCGACCTGAACATCTGGATCAAGGACATCCAGGCCGACTATCAGGTGACGATTCTGCTGATCGAGCACGACATGAACATGATCATGGGCATTTCCGACCGTATATTTGCGATGAACCAGGGCGAGAAGATCGTCGAAGGGGGAGCTGCCGAAGTACAGTGCCACCCGGAGGTCATCAAGGCGTATCTGGGGGAGGAGCAATGCTGAAAGTAAACAATATCGAAACCTGGTACGATCTGATCCGGGCACTGCACGGTATCTCTTTCGAGGTGAAGCAAGGCGATATTGTGGCCCTGCTGGGGTCCAACGGGGCAGGGAAATCGACCACCCTGAAGACCATCATGCGCCTCCTCTATGATCTGAAGGAGGAGCAGCCGGAAAAAGGTACGATCGAGTTTATGGGCGAACGCATCGACCGGAGGAACACCGACGAGATCGTCCGCATGGGCATCAGCTATGTTCCGGAGGGCAGGGAGGTTTTCCCGGAACTTTCCGTGCTGGAAAATATCATGATGGGCGCCTATACCCGCCGGGACCGCAAGGGAATCAAGGATGATATCGACCATGTCTTTGATCTCTTTCCCATTTTGCTGACGCGAAAGAATCAGGAGGCCGGGCACTTGAGCGGCGGTGAACAGCAGATGCTGGCCATCGGCCGGGCGCTGATGAGCCGGCCGAAACTCCTGATGCTGGATGAGCCCTCCCTCGGGCTCTCCCCGCTCCTTACCCGTGACATTTTCACGATCATCCGGGACATCAATCAAAAGGATGGCGTGACAATCCTGCTGGTCGAACAGAATGTCAACATGGCCCTGAAATACGCGAACTTCGCTTTTTTGATGGAGAATGGACGGATCGTCCGCGCCGATAAACCCGAAATCCTCCGTGAGGACGAGGATGTCAAGGAGTTTTATCTCGGCATCGCAAAAGAGACATCGGTCAAGGGTTACCAACGCTACCGCCGGAAAGTCCGGTTCCGTTGACAGGGGAGAAAACATGATTATCGATACTTTACCGAAGGCCCTGGTCCGGATCGCCGGTGCACAACCGGAAAGGGTGGCGATGCGGCGCAAGGATCTCGGGATCTGGCACGACATTTACTGGTCGGAATATCTGGCAAAGGTGAAGGATGTAGCCCTCGGTCTGCATGAACTCGGCGTCCGAAAAGGAGATCATGTGGCCATCATCGGCGAGAATCAGCCGGAGTGGCTCTTTTCGGCCCTGGGAGCCATGTCCGCCGGCGCGACGTTTGTCGGGATCTACTCGACGAACCCCGTTGCCGAGTGCGAATATGTCGTCGGCCATGCGGGCGCCGTGGTCTACATCTGCGAAGACGAGGAACAGCTTGACAAGGCGCTTGCCTTTCGGGCGAATACGCCGGCGCTCCGCAAGATGATCGTCTGGGACATGGAGGGCCTCCGGGATTTCCGGGATCCGATGGTGATGAGTTTCGACGACCTGCTTTCCATCGGCCGGAAGGCGGGGCAGGACGACCCGTCGCGCTTCGACAGGCTCGTAGCGGGGGGGCGCGGGGAGGATATCGCCGGGATCATCTACACCTCCGGGACCACGGGCCCCCCAAAAGGGGCGATGCTCGCCCATGAGGGGTATCTCTGGGTCGGAAAGCAGGCGACCGCCGTCAGCCGGGGCACAAGGGACGACGAAACCATCTCCTTCCTTCCGTTGAACCATGTCTATGAACAGATTTACGATCTGATGATCCACCTGACGATCGGCCACATCATCAATTTCACGGAGAACACGGATACGGTGATGATGGACATGCGGGACGTCTCGCCGACCCTCTTCCATGCCGTTCCGCGGATCTGGGAGAAATATTATTCCAGCATCGTGCTGAAGATGGCGGACGCGACCTGGTTCAAAAGGTTCGTCTACAAAACCGCTCTCGGGATCGGCAGCCGCTACAACGAGGAGAAGCTGGCCGGGCGCTCTCCGGGACTGATGCTTTCCATCGCCTATCAACTGGCCTACTTTGCCGTTTTCCGGAAGCTCAAGGAACGGCTGGGGTTTGACCGCGTCACGATCGGATTTTCCGGGGCCGCCCCCATATCTCACAATATCCTGAAATATTTCCAGAGCATCGGAATCCCCATCCGGGAAGGATACGGGATGACGGAGACCACGGGGATTACCCACATGTCTGATGAGCAGCACTTCAAACTGGGGACCGTCGGCAGGGCGCTTCCCGGGACAGAGGTGAGGATTGCCGAGGATGGGGAAATCCTCGTCCGTCACAAGGGGATCTTCAAGGGGTACTACCGGGACAAGGAGACGACCCGGGAGGCGCTCCATGACGGCTGGATGCACACCGGCGATGTTGGAGAGGTTGATGAGGAGGGCTTTCTCAAGATCACTGACCGGAAGAAGGACCTGATCATCACGGCGGGCGGCAAAAACATTGCCCCCCAGTACATCGAAAACCTGCTGAAGTTCTGTCCGTACATCAACGATGCGGTCGTCATCGGCGATAAGCGGAAATTTGTCAGCGCCATCATTGTGATCGATGAGGAGAACATGGTGAAGTACGCGCAGGATCAGAAGATTCATTTTACAACCTTCGCCAGCCTGACGCGTGCGGAAGAGGTCGTCCGGCTGATTCAGGAGGAGGTCGGCAAGGTGAACGCCCAGATGGCCCGCGTGGAGAACATCCGCAAATTCCGGATCCTTGACAAGAAACTCTATACGGAAGACGGAGAAGTGACCCCGACCATGAAGGTCAAACGAAAGTTCATCAACGCCCATTACGGGGATTTGATCGAATCGATGTATAAGGAGTAGAAAATATGGCGGAGGAGATGAAAACACGGCTGACGCGGGCGGAGCGCCAGCAGCAGGAGCGAGAGGCGAATCGGAAGCACTGGGAGGAACAGGACGCGCTCTTGCTTCGTCACCGACAGGAGGCCTACGATATCGGAGGCACCACCCAGACGGAGCGTCTCGCGAAGCAGGGCAAGAAGCCGATGCGCGAACTGATCCGGATGATGATCGATCCGGGAACGGATTTTTTCGAACTGGGGTTGGACGCCGGATACGATATCGGCAAGAAGAGGCTCCACGGCGGGCCCGCCTATGAGGAGGAGAAGCGCGGGCATATTCCCGGCGGCGGTGTTGTGACCGGCGTCGGCGTCGTCCAGGGGAAGGACTGCATGATCTTCGCCAATGAAAACCGGGTTGCGGCGGGGAGTTACTTTCCGATCACGCTGAAGAGGCACATGCGGGCCCAGGCGATCGCCGAGCAGTGCAGACTCCCCTGCATCTATATCGCCGATTCCGGCGGCGTCAACCTGCCGCTGCAGGTCGGCAGTTTTGCGGACGACGGTCATTTCGGATCGATGTTCTACAATATGTGCCGGATGTCGGCCAAGGGGATCAAACAGTACACCCTCTCCACCGGCGGAAACACCGCCGGCGGCGCCTACATCGTCTATCTTGCCACCGAATCGATCATGATCGAGAAGATGGCCTACGCCTTTTTGGCCGGTCCGCCGATGGTCAAATCCGCGATCGGCGAGACGGTTTCGATGGAAGACCTGGGCGGCGCCTATGTGCATACGCAGCACTCAGGCGGATGCGATCACCTGGTCCATACCCAGCAGGAGGGGATCGAGAAGCTTCGGGCGATGATGGAATTCGAACCGGCGCAGAAGATCTGCATCGAGCGGCGTGCGTCGCGGG
>CAYSSF010000151.1:0-9989 GCA_964433455.1 uncultured Syntrophaceae bacterium | reverse complement strand
AATAGACTTCCGTCGTGTTTGTAAAATTTCCGCTTGACAAGAACGGTATCTACAATTACGATGCGGCATCGGGCCGCCTGATGAGTCTGACCCAGTTCAACGGCACGACCGTCGAATATGGGTACGACGATGCCTACCGCTTGACCTCCCTGGAGAACAAGAACTCCTCCAACGTGATTGCCGGCTATGCGTTCACCCTGGATGCAAACGGCAACCGGACCGGCGTAGAGCAGGATGAACCGCAGGCACCGACCTCGACGCCATCAGATGCCGCCTATACCTACAACACCCAGAAGAACCGCCTCCAGTCCGACGGGACAAACAGCTTTAACTATGACAACGAGGGGCAGCTTGCCAGCGGCTACGGAGCCAATTACGCCTTCGATTACGAGCATCGACTAACCGCGATGGGCTCCAGCCAGTTCGTTTACGATGCCCGGGGCAACCGGATTCAGGCGACCCGGAACGGCGTCGTCACTCGATACACCTACGATGCGGCAGGGAATCTCCTGGCCGAGGCGGACGAGTCGAACAACATCACCCGGTATTACATCTACGGCCTGGGCCTCCTGGCCATGGCCACCCCCGCGAACCAGGTCTACTGCTACCACTTCAACGCCACGGGCAGCACGGTGGCCATCACCGACTCGACACGGGCCGTCGTGAACAAGTACGCCTACGATGCATTCGGGAACATTACCGGGCAGCAGGAAGCGACGGGCCTTTCCCAGCCCTTCAAGTACGTGGGGCGATACGGCGTCATGGCCGAGCCTAACGGCTTCTACTACATGCGGGCCAGATACTACGATCCTAAGGTAGGTAGGTTTATCTCGGAAGACCCGACCGGTTTCGACGGTGGGGATGTGAACCTGTATGCGTATGTCCAAAATAATCCGGTGATGGGGATCGATCCGAGTGGGTTGTGCCTTGAAAAAATATTCAATTATTCGATAACTTTACCAGATGTTTATATCGAAGCTGAAAAATTGGTAACACCATATCTGGTTGCTGGAGGGACAACGGCAATTATCGCGGTAGTAACGGCCGCTGGTTCAGCTGTTACCGCCTTTGGGGCAAAGAGCATTCCTGTATTAGGTCCTATTGGAGTAATCATAGCGGCTAAGGGTATAGTGGTAACAGCCGCTGGTGCCACCCAGATTGCTATTGGGTTGGATATGTATTCTGATCAGCTTAGATATCAATTTGGACTGCCAAAATCGTTTGATTTGATGCCTAACGTAAATCTAATGCGTAAAGAATAGAGGAAGAGAATATGAAGATGACGACCATTAAGCCACGCTATACCATTAAGCAATACCTGTTATTGTGTGTTTTATCGGTTACATTGGGGCTGTTGGCTAGTATTGTGATGTTAATCATTTTAAACAGTATACTCAATATTGGTTGTCGAGGAATTTTAATAGTGGTTGTTATATTATTTCCCATTGGTTCGTTTTCGTTGTTATACGGTTTTTACAAGGGCTTAGTTAAGTATTATGGTTTTAGTGGAAATGGAAAACTATTTTTTGGAGGTAAATTCTAGAATAGAGATAGGGGTGTTCCCAACTACGGTTGTGCCCTGATTGGAGTCGGGTTCAGATTTCGGATAGATAGGGGAATGCCTTAAATTCTTGTTTCTCGATCAGCACAGACTTCAACAGCGGCAAGCCTCTGTCGCAGATCGTGGATGCGGACGGAAACGCCATGACTTTCACCTATAACGGCAGCAACAACCTGTCCACTGTGCAGGATGCCGTAAACCGGACCCTGACGATCTCCATATTCATGGGAGGGAAAAATGAAAAATCAACATGGGATACGGCGTGTTGTCGTTGCCCTGATCTTTATGTGGTTCACTCCCTGCCTTGCCGGCACCAGTGTTCAGTATGTTTACGACGACTTGAACCGCCTGGTATGGGAAAAATACGGCAATGGGAGAATAACGGTGTACGAACAGCATGAGGTGGGAAACCACATAGGTAGATATGCCGTTCCGAATCTGCTTTGTGCAAATTATGGAGCATCTGGCGTCTGGACGTGAGATGGGACAACATGGCAAAAGATTGATGGTAATCCAGTGAGTATGGCTGCCGCTACGGAGGGACAACAATGAGAGGTAGAGATATGGCAATGAAAGGCGTCAATACCACAGTTACGTTGATTCTGGTTACATTATTAACTTCATTCGGAATTTCGTTGGCAGCGTCGATAGATCATCAATTTGACAATCTTAACCGACTTAGAATGGAAAAATATGACTATGGAAAAACAAGAATTTACGAGTACGATGAAGTAGGAAATAGAACAACAAACTACACAATGCAATTTATGGCAACGACACAATCAGGATCAGCCAATCCTTCAGGCGCTCTGACAATACAGGAAGGGGCCTCAAGAACGGTCTATTTTACCCCGATCCCCCACTACCATGTCCATGATGTTATTGTTGACGGCACATCAAAAGGAGCAATATCGAGTTATAGCTTCTCAAATGTACCTGCCCCGCAGAATGTTGAAGCGCGGTTCGCCATTGACAGATTTTATCTGGGTGTCACCGTATATTGGGGATCATATGGGAAGGTAACCAGTTCGATTCCAGGAATCAATTGCGGTGGTGGCATGGATTACGATTGTGGCGAGACTTATGATTATGGAACATCCTTGACGCTTACTCCGGTACCCTACAATGACGCATATTATTTCACCGGTTGGGCTGGCGCTTGCAGTGGCTTGGGCACATGCACCCTTTTTATGGATTCGACAAAATATGCTTATGCTTACTTTTCAATAAAAACTTTCGGAATTTCCACAAGTACCGTTTACACGCCATATTATATACCAGATTCTTATGCCCAGTGGGGTGTGGGAGGAACCATTACACCATCCTCACCGACAGTAACTTATGACGGATATCAGACGCTTACAATTACACCTAACAGCGGCAATAAAATAACCAATGTCAAGATCGATGGCGAAAACATGGGAGCCATTTCAAGTTATACTTTTCTCAACGTCAAAGCTCCTCATAGCATAGTTGCCCAATTTTATTACAAATATAACTATTCAGTCCCCATAAATATTTATCTGAACAATACCAACGGGGGCAATGTGACATCACCTTCTGGTATATATTGTGGCATGGGTGGAACAGTATGTTCCAACACTTTTGATTACTATACGTACGTTAAATTAACAGCAACGAACAATGTCGGTTATGGAATTTCCGGCATGAGTGGAGCTTCTTGTGGCTACTACAACTACCAAGGGGTAACGGCTGATGAGAACGGGCTTCCTACCTACAAATATGTATGTATTACGAGTGCCTATGCCACGCAGAACATTAGCTATACCTTTTCACCGCTAACTGTTTGGCCTATTAACGCAAATCCTGTGGGTGCCGGCACCATATCTCCTCCGGGCAGGACATACGTTGGAGTGGGTCACGGCAAAACCTACACAATCACGCCCAGCTACGGTGCGACGATCAGCGACGTGACCGTTGATAACGTTTCCGTTGGTCCTGTGGCGAGCTATACGTTCAATAATATAAGTACTTACCATAATATAACGGCCACATTTTCATGTTCAAACTTGCCAGTTCGTATTATGAGATACTCATGCTCGTGGGGGTCTTGCCGTTACTATTATTATTATTATGCGACTTTACAGGCAGCCTATAATGCTGCTGTGAGCGGAGATGTGATTCAGACAGTTGAAGGACTGGTAGATAACCTCAACGCCAATCGGGATATTAGTGTAACCGTGTCTGGTGGTTACGATTGCTATTACACTTCAAACTATGGAAAGACAACGGTAATGAAGGGAACGATGACAACCACGGCTGGGTCAGTATCGCTTAGTAACTTTAGTTTATTATGAAATTTACAGGAAGAGAGGGAGGAAAGGCCATTATGAAGCAGAAGAAGACAATCATGTTTGTTGCAGCTCTATTTTTCTTTGTTGCCGTCAATACATACGCTGCGAATGGAGACCTGACGGTAAATGGCAATATGGGTATTGGGACCGCCCCGTCAGCCACCTACCGACTTTATGTATCGGGATCTGCCTATGCAACCATCGTGTGGCAAAGCTCGGATGCGAACCTGAAGGAAAATATTGAGCCCATTGCTTCGCCTCTGCAAAAACTCCGCAATGTTCACGGCGTCTCTTTTACATGGAAGCAAGAAGGTAACGAAAACCGTGGGTTTCCGGGCGGCAAGCATCTCGGCGTCGTTGCGCAGGACATTCAAAAAGTATTCCCGGAAGTGGTACAGGATAGCCCCGAAGGTGAGAAAGCTGTTGCCTACTCCGAATTGATACCCATTTTGATTGAAGCGATGAAGGAACAACAAAACTTGATTGACGCACAACAGAAAGATATTCAGGAGCTTAAAACAGCACTAAAAAAAGCGAAACCGTAGTATCGTAGTGGTAAGAGCTGCCCTGCAATCATCGAGATTTGCGTGAGCAAGATAAAGAATGAGGCGTTGCCAGGGCCACGGCCCGTCCGATTCGACCTACGAGAGCGGAACCGTTTCGGTGCCCGACGGTCCGGCGCGCCTCTACATCTTTTCCGACGGGGCCTACGAGGTGGACCGGGTCGAAGGGGCGATGTGGACCCTCGAAGAGTTGCAGGCCTACCTTCTCCCCCAGCCGGCCGACGAGGCGGGCGAGATCGACGGGCGCTACCGTTTTCTGCAGCAGATGTGCGGCCAGGAGACCCTGGAGGACGACTTCTCGATGTTGAAGATCCGTTTTGACTCATCTTCTACAGTTGCTAAAAAATAGTTCCGCTATTTTAGATAGATGTCTGCCTTGAACAAGTTCTTGGCACCACAGACATCCCGCGCTCCCCCTGACCTCCGGTCCGCGGGGAGCGTTTTTCGTTTCATTCCGGATAAGTATTGATTTCTCCACCGACTCCGTGTATAAGGCGAAACCGGTGAGTCAACAGATATCTCATGAGCGCCCCCGGATATCGGGGGGGTGTTTCTCCATTCCGCTACCGCATCCGACTTGAACCAACAAAAAGGAAACCAAAGGCAATGACATTTCAGGAACTATCCATTGACAAGAGAATTCTGACCGCAATCGCCGAAATGGGATTCGAGACGCCGATGCCCATCCAGCAGGAGGTCATCCCTTTTCTATTGCAGGAGACAAGGGACCTGGTCGCGCTGGCCCATACCGGAACGGGAAAGACGGCGGCCTTCGGCATACCGATCATTCAAAAAGTCGATCCATTCGCGTCAAAAACCCAGGCGCTGATCCTGGCCCCCACCAGGGAACTCTGTCTGCAGATCACCGATGACCTGACCCATCTCGCCCGGCACATTCACGGTCTCAACGTTGTCGCGATCTATGGAGGGGCCAACATCCTGACCCAGATCAAGCAGATTACTTCGGGCGCGCAGATCATCGTGGCCACGCCCGGCAGAATGCTGGATATGCTGAATCGCAGGAAAGTGGATGTTTCCGCGATCGACTGGCTGGTGCTGGATGAAGCGGACGAAATGCTGAACATGGGGTTCAAGGAGGATCTGAACGCGATCCTCTCCGGGACGCCCGACCGCAAAAGGGTTCTGTTGTTTTCCGCAACGATGGCGAGGGAGATCGAGGCGATCGCGCAGGGTTATATGAAGAAACCTGTTTCGATTACGGTGGGTTTAAAAAACATGGGGGCGGAAAACGTTTACCATCAGTACTACGTCGTCCATGCGAAGGACCGGTATCTGGCGCTGAAGAGGATCGCCGACTATTATCCGGATATCTACGCGATTGTTTTTTGCAGAACCAAGATCGAAACGCAGGAAATTGCCGACGCGCTGATCAAGGACGGTTACAATGCGGACTCCCTGCACGGGGACCTCTCCCAGCCGCAGCGGGACAACGTGATGAACCGTTTCCGGAGCCGGAACATCCAGATGCTCGTGGCGACCGATGTTGCGGCCAGGGGAATCGACGTGGTCGATCTGACCCATATCATCAACTACAACCTTCCGGACGATATCGAACACTACACCCACCGCAGCGGACGCACCGGAAGGGCCGGAAAATCGGGCATTTCGATCGTGATCATCCACCTGAAGGAGATTTTCAAGATCCGGCTGATCGAAAAACAGATCGGGAAGAAATTTACATCGGTCAAAATACCCACGGGAACCGAGGTCTGCGAAAAGCAGCTCTACCACCTCGTGGACAAGGTGAAGAGCACGGAGATCCGGCATCAGGAGATCGGCGCCTTCCTGCCGGCGGTATATGAAAAGCTGAAAGACCTGGGCAGGGAAGAGATCATCCAGCGGTTTGTCTCCGCCGAGTTCAACCGTTTCCTGAGCTACTACCGGAATGCCCCGGACATCAACGTGGATTTGAAAAAGAGGGAGAGCGGCACGGGCTCGGGCGTCGCGCGTCTCTTCGTGAACATCGGCATGCTGGAAAGGTTCACGCCCAAGCGCCTCAAAAGTTACCTCGTCGAAACGGCAAAAGTGGCGAACCTGCGGATCATCAATGTCAACGTGATGAAAAATTGTTCATCCTTTGAAACCGATGCGGCCCAGGCGGAGCCGCTGATCGCCGCATTTAGGAAGGTGAAATTCAACAACCGTCGGGTGCAGATCGAGCTTGCCGGCCGAAGGGACCGAAAAGAAAAGGTCAGCAAAGGGTATCCCAAATCGAGAGATTTCGCTTCCCCGAATAAAAGGGGGAAGAAATATTAAGATGGCGAATCGCGTGTTTTTCAAGGTCTCGAAAGGAGGAATCCCGCTGAAACGGGGATGGCTTCTATTCCCGATCCTCCTGTTCCTGATATCCTGCCTGCCGCTCCCCCTGGAAGGGGCGGCGCCGGACGCCCCCACCGAAAATGGGCTTCAGGGACCGGACGAGGCCGTCCAGGCGCCGACGGATTCGAAGATGCGGTGGATGGTCTGACCTTGACATTGCAGGATCAGGGTATCCACCCGGACGACTTTGTCGCGCCGAAGCCCGGCCGGGTAATCCATCTGCCGGCCGGCCTCACCGAGGCGATCTGACTTTCAGCCCTTCCCGTCATTGCGAGGGCGGAGTGACGAAGCAATCTCAATCTCATCGTTTATCGCAGAAGTACTTTTTTTGAAGAGGTGCAAACCGTGGAACTCAATATCCTGGCCGCAGGGGCGACCGAATCGATCCCCTATCGGCCGCCCGAAATGGGCTGCCGATAGGGGCGATCAGCGTTTCAATCAACCCAATCGGGATCGATTGATATTTGTTTTTTTCTGTTGTTTTTTCCTTGACAACATGGGGAAGCTGTGTTTTTATGCTGCCTCAATTCACAGATCGCTTACAAGGCAGGCGAGAGATGGCAGCAAAAAATTTATTCACAAACTGGTATTGGTTTTATTACTTTTTTGCACCGGTCTGCCCGCTGCTTAGGAGGACGTAAGGGAAACCCGACAACGTAGTTAAACTAAGCCATGGACAGACTGAAAGACGCTGCCCATGGCTTTTTTGTTTTTTGGTCGTGGCGGCAGCGAAAAAGCTCACCACGGCCTTTTGCTGTAAGCGAGGTGGAACATGATTATCCTGATGAAAAAAAATGCGACGGAAGAAGAGATCGGCCATGTAAGCGAATGGATCACGTCGGTGGGGTACCAGATCCACCTCTCCCGGGGCGTGGAGCGGACGATCATCGGCGCGATCGGGGACGACCGGGGTCGAATCCAACTGAAATCGGCAGCCTTCCTCCCCGGCGTCGAAAAGATCATGCCGATCCTGAAACCCTACAAGCTTGCCGGACGGGAGTTCCAGGAGAAGAACACGGTTATCCAGGTCGGCGAGGTCCGGATCGGCGGCCCCGCGTTCACCGTCATCGCCGGCCCCTGCTCCATCGAAAGCGAAGAGCAGATGATGGAATGCGGTTACGTCGCCAAAAAGGCGGGGGCGAAGATCCTGCGCGGCGGCGCCTTCAAGCCGCGGACGTCGCCCTACAGCTTCCAGGGGATGGAGGAGGAGGGGCTGAAGCTCCTGAAGAAAGTCGGGGAAAAGACGGGGATGCCCGTCGTGACGGAGGTGATGAACACGACAGATGTGGACATGATCGAGGAGTACAGCGACATCCTGCAGATCGGCGCCCGCAACGTCCAGAATTTCGCGCTGCTGAAGAAGGTCGGACACTGCCACAAGCCGGTCCTGCTGAAGCGGGGTCTGATGACCACGATCGAAGAGCTCCTGATGTCGGCGGAATACATCCTCGCTTCGGGAAACGGAAAAGTCATCCTCTGCGAACGGGGGATCCGCACCTTCGAGACGGCGACCCGGAATACGCTCGACATCAGCGCCGTTCCGGTGCTGAAGGAGCTGACCCACCTGCCGGTCATCATCGATCCGAGCCATGCCGCCGGCCATGCGAAATACATCATCCCGCTGACCCGGGCGGCCGTGGCCGTGGGAGCGGACGGCGTCATCGTCGAGATCCATCCGGAACCGGAAAAGGCATTCTCGGACGGCGCCCAGTCCTTGAGACCGGAACAATTCTACCGGCTCATGGACGAGGTCGCCATTCTGGAAGCCGCGATGCGGGATGGAATCGGAGGACTCCAATGAACCGGATGCATGTGAGTATCGGCGGTAAGGCCGATCCTTCTTACGAAATTTACATCGGCGAGGAGATCCTGGACCGCGTCGGAATGATCCTGGCCAAGGACGGCCGGGCGGGGCGGTATGTCATCGTCACGGATACCCGTATCGACGCCCTTCACGGGGAGCGGGTGCAGGCCGCGCTCGAAAAGATGGATCTCAGGGTGGACCGGATCGCGGTGCCGCCGGGAGAAGAGGCCAAGGGGATCGGGACCGTGCTGGCCGTCACCGAGCGCCTCACCGCCCTCGGAGCGGACCGGCAAACCGTCCTGATCGCGCTGGGCGGCGGCGTCGTCGGCGACCTGACCGGTTTCGCCGCCTCGATCTACCTGCGGGGGATCCCGGTGATCCAGATCCCGACAACCCTCCTCGCCCAGGTCGACAGCAGCATCGGCGGGAAGACCGGGGTGGACACCGCCGCCGGAAAGAACCTGCTCGGGACCTTCAAGCAGCCGCAGGGGGTTTTCATCGACATCGCCTTCCTGAAGACGCTGCCCGACGCGATATTCCGAAGCGGCCTCGCCGAGGTGATCAAATACGGGATCATCGAATCGCCCGAAATGCTGGACGACCTGGAAAGTGCGGTGGCGAACGGCAACCTGCGGGATACCGCCTTCCTCGAACGGATCATCGCGACAGCCTGCCGGATCAAGAAGGATATCGTCGAGCTTGACGAACGGGACCGGGGGCTCCGGCGGATCCTGAACTTCGGCCACACGGTCGGCCACGCCGTCGAGGCGGCCTCCGGCTATGCGCTTTCCCACGGCGAGTCCGTGGCCATCGGCATGGTTGCGGCGGCGCGCCTCTCCGAGAGGCTTCACGGCCTGCCGGCCGACGACGCGGCGCGAATCGCGGCGCTCATCCGGTCCGTCGGACTGCCCGACCGGATCCCCGCGGAGATGGATCAGGACGATATTCTCGCGCGGCTATCCCTGGATAAGAAGAAAGAGGGCGGAACCATCCACTTCGTGATGATCCGGAAGCTGGGAACCCCCTTCGTGAACGGGGGCATCCCGGAGGGAATCCTGCGGGATGCGCTGAAAGGACTGAAACCATGAGCGAAGAGTGCAACGGGACGGATTTGAAATCCGTCTCCGCCTTGAGAGAGAAGATCGAGCAGACAGACCGGGAGATCGTCCGCCTCCTCAACGAACGGGCAGCGGTTTCGATCGAGATCGGAAGGGCCAAGCGCACTGAAGGCCGGGATGTGTACGACCCCTCCCGTGAGGCAACGGTCTACCGGCATCTGGAAACACTCAACGAAGGCATCCTTTCGGAGGCGGCGCTCCGGGGGGTTTTCCGGGAGATCCTCTCCGCGTCACGCTTCCTCCAGACGCCGACCACCGTCGCCTTCCTGGGACCGGAGGCCTCTTTCA
>CAYSSF010000150.1:0-10093 GCA_964433455.1 uncultured Syntrophaceae bacterium | reverse complement strand
GCGATCTTCTCTCCGCGCCGGATCGTCCCGGTGATGCCGCCGAAGACCGATTTTTCTCCTCCGTCAGGCCGGGGCCAGGCCTTGCC
This sequence comes from uncultured Syntrophaceae bacterium, assembly GCA_964433455.1. Taxonomy (GTDB): domain Bacteria; phylum Desulfobacterota; class Syntrophia; order Syntrophales; family UBA5619; genus UBA5619. The sequence continues at coordinate 10,007 of CAYSSF010000150.1, read as the reverse complement.
CAGGGCATCGATCCTGACCACATCGTCACCGCTCCTTGGCGGCTCGGCGAAATCGAACTTGAAGGTCCGCTGTTCGGCCGGGATCTCGATCCGCTCGATCTTGGCAATCTTCTTGACCCGCGACTGCACCTGGGAGGCATGGGAGGCCCGCGCGGCGAACCGGGCGATGAATTCCTCCTCCTTGGAGAGCATCTCCTGCTGGCGGCGGTGGCTGGCCAGGAGCTGCTCGCGCCGGATCTCCCGTTCCCGCAGGTAGAAGTCGTAGTTGCCGCCGTAGGCGGTGATCGTGCGGTTCGCCACCTCGACGATGCGGGTCACCACCCGATTCATGAATTCGCGGTCGTGGCTGGTCATCAGAAGCGCGCCCTTGAAGGTGGCGGAAAGCCACTCTTCGAGCCAGATAATCGATTCCACGTCCAGATGGTTGGTGGGTTCATCGAGCAGAAGCACGTCGGGATCGATCGACAGGATTTTGGCCAGGGCGATCCGCATCTTCCAGCCGCCGCTGAAGGCTTCCACCGGGCGGTGGTACTCCTCCGGCCCGATGCCGAGGCCTGTCAATATGATCTGGGCGCGGCTCTCCAGGTCGTAGCCGCCGCGATGGTCGAACTCGGCCTGGATGTCGCCGTAGCGCTCCAGCAGAGCCGCCATCTCCCCGTCCGGCAGCGGCTCGCACATGGCCGCCTCCATCTCCTGAATCTGCCGGCCGAGTTCCACGACGGCCTCGGAGGCGGACATGACCTCCTGAAGTGCCGAGCGGCCGGACATGGCGCCCACATCCTGCGAGAAATAGCCGCAGACCACGTTGCGCGCCTTCGTGATCTCTCCGGCGTCGAACTCCTCCTCGCCCATGATCAGACGGAAAATACTGGTCTTGCCCGCGCCGTTGGGACCGACCAAGCCGCTACGGCTGCCGGGCAGGATCTGAAAGCTGGCATCCCGAAACAGGACCTGCGGACCGTACTGTTTGCCGATGCCGCTGAAATGAATCATATAGAGAGCCCCCTGGTTGAAAGAGGCGGACTGCTAACACATCCGGAATGCGGCTGCAAGGTAATTCGGTGGTGTGGATGAACCTGTCCGACGGCGGGCGGTAAAGATCCTCTCCTGATGGATGCTCTACCTGAGCGTGACCTGATTTCAGATCATGCGGGGGTTGGGGCTCAAAGGTTTAACGAGATTAGACGGGGGGCTCTTTTCACTTACGAACAAACAACTGCGATCATGTTGCAATATCGCGGATAATTTGTAGCAGATTACAACCCGTACTGCTTAACCAAAAAGGCATGTGCTGGTTATTGTGTTCACCTACTTGGATACAGTGTTACGTGGGATGTAATGATTGCTGATGGAAACAAGCAATAACCATTCTCTGAATTCTAGTGTAGTGCGTCCAACGCTTCTTTACATTCGGCTACTTTGGCGAGGATCTTTGCAACAGGTCCAGTCCATACAAACACCTGGGGATTTTGGTTATTGTTCTCTATATAACCGTTGATGGTCTCGATCAATGCTGGCACATTCCCGAAAGGTATCACGGTGGGTGCGTTTGTCGGTGAACTAGCGAAACCAACGCTCGACCATGCTCAACCAGGAATTTAAAGTCGGGGACGAAGTGCAAATGAAACCGTGAATGTCGTTAGAGTTAGGCTGTCACTTTGGGATGTTTGTAAGTTCCATAGTTGTCCACGATCAAGTTCAGGTTGAGACCGGCCGGAGTTTCAGCGTCCATTTTTTTAAGGAAGCGGATGAATTCTTGATGCCGATGGCGTGGCAGACAATCGCCTATAATTGTACCGTCGAGCATGCTGAGCGCAGCAAATAATGTCGTTGTACTGTTGTCTGCCGATGGTTGCAGATGATCATCGGCAACCATCTCCTCCGGACACAGGACATAGCACCAGTCAAAATTGATCAAAAATAAAATCAAAAATATATTGACAATGGCAAAATCATGCAATATACAACTGTCGAATGCTAAGCGATGACTCTTTGATGAAGCCAAAAGGTCACACGAAATATGTAATTCAATTACCTATAATAACAATAATATGTAAGGAGATAGATTCATATGTCAACTCGCTCAATAACACCTGAGGAGAAATCCTATGTTGCGGAGCTTGTGGCGAGAGCTCGAACGGCAATGAGAGAAGTTGAAAATTACGATCAAGCAAAGATTGACAGGTTATGTCAAGCAGTGGGTTGGGCGACGGCGAATGAGAATACTTTTGGCCGAATTGCACGCTTAGGAGTTGAAGAGAGTGGGCTCGGCGATCCTGATGGTCGTGTTGGAAAACGCTTTAAAATAATCGGGATTCTGCGCGATATTTTAAGGCAAAAGAGCATCGGAATTATTGAAGAGCTTCCCGAGAAGGGCCTCGTAAAATATGCTAAACCTATAGGGGTCATTGCTTCGATAATTCCCACAACTAATCCCGAACTAACACCGCCGGGAGTGGGACTCTTTGCTATTAAGTGCCGTGATGCTGTCATTTTCGCTCCACATCCTCGTAGTAAGAGGACAACTTTAGACATGGTGAACATTATGCGTGAGGTTTTAAAAAGAGAGGGAGCCCCTCCTGATCTCTTACAGTGCATAGCAAAACCAAGCATTCCACTTTCCCAAGAACTAATGGCCACCTGTGATGTGGTTCAGGCCACGGGTGGTGCTGGAATGGTTAAAGCCGCCTATAGTTCTGGCAAACCTGCGTATGGTGTTGGTCCTGGAAATTCTACGATGGTCATCGATGAAACAGCAAAAATTGACGAAGCTGCTAAGAACACCAGAATCAGTAAAACATCTGATTTTGGATCAGGTTGCTCGGCAGATGGCAACCTGATCGTTGAGGCAACTATTTATGATCGGTTTCTGGCTCAACTGATCAAAGAGGGCGGATACTTGGTATCGCCCAAAGAAAAGAACCAACTGCAAGAAGTCCTGTGGGACGCAGAAGGGCATCGTACATCTGACACTGTTGCAATATCGGCACAAAAAATCGCAGCAAGAGCAGGTTTCGAAATCCCTGGAGACAGTAAATTCATCATTGTCGAAGAGGAACGGATCGGCAAGGATCATTTGTTTTCCAGTGAAAAGCTTTGTGTTGTCTTGTCTATTTTCAAATACAGTGGTTTTAAAAATGCATTGAGCATGGTACGGCAGGTCTACGAGGTCGGAGGGAAAGGACACTCATGCGGCATCTATTCATTCAATGATGAGCATATTCATCAACTGGCGCTGATAGCGCCCGTCAGCCGCATGATGGTGCGCCAGGCACAATCGAAAGCTAATGCGGGTGCCTTTAACAATGGCATGCCGATGACATCCAGTTTAGGATGTGGCACGTGGGGGGGAAATATAACAAATGAGAATATCCATTTAAAACATTATATGAATGTCACCTGGGTGAGCCGTCCAATTCCCGAAGACAGGCCCTCTGATGCTGAAATATTCGGAGAGTTTTATAACACAGAAACTTTCTAGTGGGTTGTTACAGTAGCGGCTTTACAATGAGCGACTTTCTCCAGAATAGAATTAACCTTTCAATAAGATTGACCACGAAGGGGATGTCGGGGTGAGGTGGCAATGAAAACGGGAATGACTATGGGAGAGATGTTTTATGTTTATAAAAAAATATTGGAAGAATTTAACATCCGCTGTAGCACTATCAATGGGTTTAATCTATCTCTACATTGATGTCGGCAAGGAGACCGCACTTGTAGGGAAGATGCTCGAAGGCTATCCTACGATGGCGAGACCAGCTTTTTGGCCACAATTCATGATTGTGGGATTGCTCGTCACCTCTCTCCTGCACATATTTTTTCAGATAAGAAAAAAAGATGGGACCGAACAAAAAAAAACGATTAGCGTCTTTAATGCAAAAGTATCGATTTCCATCATAATCGTCGCATTATATACCTATTTAAGTCAGTATCTCGGATTTGCCTTTTCATCCATGCTGTTTATATTGATTTACATGTGGTATCTGGGTGAAAGACACGTAAAAAGGCTTATCTGTTTCCCTATTTTTTCAGTTCTTGTCCTCCTTTTATTTTTCTGGCGCGTCATGTACATGGGTCTGCCGAAGGGAGTATGGATTTTTTCGACATTCTCAAATTTCCTCATATCGATCATCCGTTTTGGATTGTAGGCAGTCCGGCTGGAAAGTTTGCGTCTGTATATCGGCGAAAATCAGATTTTTAAGAAATGCTGATAACGAAAGGGATGAATTATGGATTTACTCGTCAGTTCATTGTGGATGGTTCTCCAGCCTGAGAATTTCATGTGGTTATTGCTTGGTACGTTTATAGGGATTACGTTTGCAGTTATCCCCGGCATCAATGGGGTGACCTGCTGTGTCCTTTTTATCCCCTTTACCTATTATTTAGGAATCATTCCATCCCTGCTCATGCTCACGGGGATGTATCAAGGGAGCAATTGTGGCGGCAGTATTACGGCTGTACTGTTGAATATTCCCGGAGATCCCGCCGCAATATGCACGACTTTTGATGGACATCCTATGGCTTTAAAAGGTCAGGCCGGAAAAGCAATCGGATCAGCATTTTTTGCTTCTTCCTTGGGAGGTCTTATAGGAGGCATAGCCCTGATAACTATTGGTCCTCCTGTTGCACATTTTGCGTTAAAAATGGGGGAGCCTGAAATATTTATGTTCATTTTCTTCGGCCTGACGACCGTTTCCACCGTGGCAGGCAAGGAAATACTGACCGGTTTCATATCTTTGTTTTTTGGCCTTCTGATTTCGACCATTGGCCTCAGCCCCATGAGCGGGGCCGAGCGGTTTGTCTTTGGTTCGGATTATCTGATGAGCGGCGTTGATTTTGTGGTTGCCCTCCTCGGTCTGTTTGCCCTCACGGTGGTTTTCGAACGGCTCAATACCGATATCAGCGCCCATTCATCGTCCTCATTTAAAAAGACACATATTGAACTTCCTTCGTGGCCTGAAATAAAAGAAAATCTCAAGTTGAATATCCCGCGAAGTAGTATAATCGGTACGATTATAGGAGCAATTCCTGCGGTAGGGGCAACGGTCGCATCGGTTTTGGCCTACGGTGTTGCCAAGCAGTTCTCAAAACATCCGGAGAAATTCGGTACGGGAATAATCGAAGGGGTCATGGCCCCGGAAGCTTCGAATAACGCATCGGGGGCAGGGGCCATGATGACCATGCTCACACTGGGTATTCCCGGAAGCGCGACCACGGCAATCATCCTGGGCGCTTTTTTAATCGCCGGCGTCCAGCCGGGGCCTCAGATTTTTGTGACTCACCCGGAAGTAGTTAAAGCATGCTTTGGCAGCATGCTTTGGGTTAACCTCATGATTTTAGTTATGGGGCTTTTGCTTACCCGTCTTTTCGTAAAGGCAATGTCCATCCCCTTGTGGGCACTGGATCCGCTGATCGTCGTTTTAAGTTATCTGGGGGTGTTTTCAATCAGAAACAATACTGCCGATATTATGGTTATGACGGTTTTCGGCGTGATCGGCTATGTCATGAGAAGGTTCGATATAGCGATCGGACCGCTGATTTTGGCCATGGTCCTTGGACCGATTGCAGAAAAAAGTTTCGTTATGTCCATGAGGCTATCGGACTCGGGGTTGTTGATTTTCCTACATTCACCCGTATGCGTGATCTTGCTCGTACTTTCTCTCGCAGCCTTGTTTATCCCACTGATACAACATCACATGGCAAAGAGAAAAAAGGCCTCGTGTTGAGGGTAATGTCGTTCTCGGAAATTTATAAGGCCGAATCCGAAAAATATAAATGTCCACAACCTGAATAAGTTTCACACATACCAAAAAAGGAGGATTTTCAATGAAACGAGCAAGAGAGGAATTCAAACCGGAAGACTATGAGCAATACCGCTCATGGGGTGAAAAGCATCTGTTCCAGCCGAATGTGGCACGAGCTACCACCTATGCTCCGGAGAATTTCATACTATATGTTAGAGAAATCGACGGATGTCATGTGGTTGATATCAGTGGTAAAACATACTTGGATGCTTTTGCCAGCCTGATGTATAGAAATGTCGGCTATGGCAGAAAGGAAATCGCCGATGCAATCTATGAGCAGCTTCAGATACTGTCAAGCAGTGTTGGTACGAGTCCAAATATCCCTCAAATAGTGCTTGCAAAGAAATTGTCAGATATTACTCCCGGAGACCTTTCGGTTGTGTTTTTTGGTAACAATGGCAGTGATGCTGTAGAAACGGGCGTAAAAATAGCACGCCATTACCATAAAATATGTGGATTTGCGAACCGATATAAGGTGATTTGCAGACGGCGCGAATATCATGGAGAAACCTTCGGGACGATGGCTCTAGGCCGTCCCATCAAAAGCGGATACCCTCTTATGTGTGAAGATTTCGGGTCGTACGGACCATTGATGCCGGGGGTGATACATGTGGCACCACCCAGATGCTATCGTTGTGAATATGACCTGAGCTATCCTGATTGTGAGATAAAATGTGCCAGAGATGTTGAATCTGTGATACTGCAGGAAGGGCCGGAAACGGTAGCCGCCTTTCTCTCATCACCAGTTTCATCCCAATCATTGGTTGATGTTCCACCACCAGAGTATTGGCCTATTATCCGTTCTATTTGCGATAAGTATGGAATATTGCTACAGATGGACTGCGTTGTCTGTGGATTTGGCCGTACGGGGAAAATGTTCGCCACCGAGAATTTCGGTATCGTCCCGGATATCATGTCTCTCGCCAAGGGTATTGTCAGCGGCTATTTGCCATTGTCTGCAACTGTGATGAGCAGTAAGGTAGCAGACAAATTTAACAAGATAGCCTTTCAACACATTTATTCTTTCGGCGGACATCCGGCATCCTGCGCTGCCGCACTTGTAAACATTGACATTTTAGAAAGGGAAAACCTAGTCGAAAACTCGGCCGTCGTGGGCAAGTATCTTCTTGAAAAGCTGAAGGAGCTGTCTAAGCATCCAACGGTCGGCGATGTCCGTGGTATTGGATTGTTTTGCGCACTGGAATACGTTAAGGATAAGAAGACGAAAGAGCCTTTTGATGATGCAGTAATCGGTAAACTAAGGAAAAAACTCATGAATGCAGGCTTAATAACTCGTACACGTGATTCTTCCACGCAGTTGCTGCCCCCTCTTGTGTTTACAAAAAGTTACGTAGAAGAAGTGGTAACCATCCTTGACAAAGCAATCACAGAAATTGAAAAGGAGCTATTCTGAGTCCTAATACAAGCAAAACGAGAATGATACCATGTTTATGCCCCCCGGATTGTTACGGTGCGCACTATGTGGATTTCCAAAGAAAGGGGCGCTAAGCATCCATTGGGTCAAAGGGTAGGGTTCAATCCACTACCTTTGAAGTCGAACATGGCGAAGTGTGGGCCGTAATTTTACGGTTCGTGAATTTCTATAACGATGTAAGATCTTATAAAGCCATTGGAAGCTTGATTTCCGCGGAAAAGCTCTTAAATCTTTTAACAGGAGGGAATGAAAATGAAAAGTAAAGTGCGGATTTTGGTCGTCGTTAGTTTGGCTATGTTTTTAATGCCGTTTATGGGATCTTTTGTCGTTGCGGCAACATATCCAGAGAGGCCCGTTGAATTTATTATCCCTTGGAGTCCGTCAGGAGCACAAACTTTAGCAGCCAGGGTGTACTCTCCTCAGGCGGAGAAGGTTTTGGGTCAACCTATTCCAATAATTAACATTCCTGGTGCCGGAGGGTCCGTTGGTTTGGTGGAATTCATGAAGAAACCTGCAGATGGTTACAGCATAACCACAATAATCACCGACAATGTGCTTAGTTCTTTATTGGGCCTTTATAAGCACTCGATCCATGAGATGGATCCCATTGTACGCCTGCAGGTTGAAAACTTGTTGGTTTTGGTACGGAATGACAGCCCGTTTAAAACATTTACAGAAGTTGTTGACTTTGCAAAGAAAAATCCGAATAAACTGAAATTCGGATCGTCAGGCCTGGGCGGCATCGAGGCATTTGGGGTTGTAAAGCTGCAAAAAGTTGGAGTGCCTACAAAATTAATAGGGTATGATGGCTCAGCACCACTTTCTGCAGCCTTGTTGAAGGGTGAAGTCGACCTTATTGTTGACTCGGCCTCTGGAACCGCGGCTATGGTAAGTTCCGGCCAAATGAGGATATTGGCGCTGTTTACGGACAAAAGGTTGCCCAGCTATGGCAATATACCGACAGTGAAGGAGCTTGGTTACGACGTAGTACTCCGGTTTTTTAGGGGGGTAGGTATTAAAAAGGGTGTTGATCCATCCCGTAGGAAAATACTGGAAAACGCTTTTACAAAAGCAGCGCAATCAGAGGAATGGAAAAAGTACATGATCGACAAAAAGCTCGATCCTGTTCAAAGTTTCATGAACGCCCAAGATTTTGGACAATTTATCAAAGAGGATTATGAAATAATCGAGAAAATGGTTAAAGAAACCGGATATATGGGGAAATGAAAATAGTCTAAAAGATGGTGGTAAAATGACAACTTTGCCACCATCTTTTTACATTTTGGGAATTTGCTTGTGGAGGATGTGAATTGTTAAGATTGAAGCGGTATTAAATCTCCCGAAATAGTTTTGCCATGATGGACAAAACACGGCATCCAAAAAAAACCTTGGATTCCGATGTTTGCCGGTATGATGATGCAAGGCCAATTATGAGAATATTAATATAAATGGATGCTTATATCATTCACTTTGCAAGGGATCCGACTGGTGAATATCAGAATAGATCCTCACAAATCAACTAAGGTGTGGATCATGCAATAAAACTAATAGTTCTTGAGCAGCTCCCACATGAATTCAACGATAATCTGTAAAGTCTTGATGAATTCGGTGTTTCCGATCTTTCTTGGCATCTGATATATTTAATATTAAAAGGATATATGAATGAATAAAAAAGGAAAAAGTGATGCCACAAATCGAGCGTATAGCAAAATTAAGGATATGATTTGGCATTACAGGTTAGTCCCATCACAAAATATCTCGTATATTGAACTATCTGGTGCATTAGGTATGAGTCAAACCCCTATCATTAACGCTCTTCACAGATTAGAACAGGAAGAATTTGTAGTATCATTACCTAACAGAGGATTTTTCATTAAAGAAATTGATATTAAAGAGGTCAATGAATTATGTCTCGTTCAAGAAACATTAGAAATTATGGCTGTAGAAGCCAGCGTCAAGCATAAAACATCCAATCAGTTGAAAGAACTTGAAAAAGCATGGACGATTCATCGAAATCATCAGTCAGAAAGTGTCACTAGAGAAAAACAGATCCTAGATATGATATTTCATCTTAAAATAGCGGAAATGTCTAATAACAATAGCTTATTAAAACTAATCAAACATATTTATGAGCGCATTTACCTCAATTATAGAAGTGATTTAGCGAATCCGCGGAGAGTTCTTGATGCAAAGGATGAACATATGAAAATATTCAATGCTATTAAAGATGGTCAATCATCATTGGCCAAAAAATTTATGAGACAACATCTGAGAGGAGCTCTTATTGCCATAAACAAAGAGGCTCATGAGAAAAAAGCGACAGAATTCACATTTTAAGTGTCAAGAGTGGATACCTGCCTAAAATGACCTCAAAAATACCTTTCCGGTTTCGCCGAATCACCGAAATCCGGAGTTCCGTCACTAAAACGGACGATTCCAGTGCCGAAACCACACAGACCACTGTCATCGCCTCCTAATCTCCTTGGCATACAAGGTCCCTTCCCCTATCCTCAACCTAAGCTAAGCAACTTCTTCAATTCAATTCCGTTCACGTTACATTGGCGAGGTTCATGGTCTTATCCGAGTTTGGTTTGAAAATCCGGTGCTTTTGCCAACACCCAAGGCTTGCCCGTTTTGAGGAGCGCGCTGTTGAGTGGGTGCGGAATAACCCTGCGGACCAGTTCGGCCACCTCCAGGAGGGCATCCAGATCAATGCCGCATTCGATCCCCATTTCATTGAGCATGTTCACCATGTCTTCCGTGGCAAC
>CAYSSF010000149.1:9560-10141 GCA_964433455.1 uncultured Syntrophaceae bacterium | reverse complement strand
GAAGAAGGCAAGGTTGGTTCCCGCCGCCACGAACGGCATCTGGATGTTGTTCTTGTAAAAGGTGTATGAAAGCAGAAGATAATCGAAATGACTCCGATGGCAGGGGATGATGACGAAGGGCATCTTCTTGGATACCTGCCGGATCTTCGCAATCCCTTCGCCGTCCACCACCACGCCGTCGTAGATGTTGTTCCAGAGCCACGTCAGGATCTTTTCCCAGATCTCGACAAAGATTTCACTGTAATCGGAGGCGATCTCCTCCAGGTATTTTCTCGCCTCTTTCCGAACGGCCGCGACATCCCTCTTGCCCTTTTTCGCCTTCTCCGCCATTTTCTCCATGAAAGCGACCAAGGCCTTGTCACGGAGAACCATGCCGATGATCTCGTCCCGGGACTTCAGAATCGGACCCACGATGGTTGTCTTTTCCTCATCGATCCGTTGGATCAGTTCCTCCCGAAGCCGGCGGACCAGTTCCTCCCGGGGACGATCGCCGCCTGCCCTTATGTACTCCGCGAGATTGACCGGTTCGGCGGAAATTACGGAGGCCTTGTTGGAATAACGGAGGAAGGTGATCGCCCGGC
>CAYSSF010000149.1:7494-9550 GCA_964433455.1 uncultured Syntrophaceae bacterium | reverse complement strand
TCCGTTGTGTCGCTCTGACCGAAGAAGATGTTGATCAGGCTCTCCTCTTCCTTCTCCCGCCTCCTCCCGTAGGTAATCAATTCCGGACAGAGATAGATCGGAGCCTCGGATGCTTCCTGCAATTCCAGCAACCGGTGAAGGGTCTCTTCGACGAAGGGATTTTCAAAGAATTCGGACTCCCCGAGGTGGATGATGGAGCTCTTTCCCTCCAGCGTGAGCTGGTTCAGATGGCTCATTCTGTTCGAACGGATGGCCGTTTTCCTTAAGATCCAGTGCAAAAGATGGGAGAGGATCACCCGGATGGCCATCGGATAAGGCTGCCAGGTGATCATGTTGATGCCGTGGCAGTATACGGGCGGGGGAATCCCCTTCCGCATGGACAGTTCGCGGAGAATCAGGCTGTTGAGCTGGCTCTTGTTCTTCCGGGCATAGATGACAACTCCCTTCTCCGCAAGGGATTTCAGCCCTTCCGCCGTCTCATCGGAGAATTGGACCTTCGAGAGGACCTTCCGGACCAGCCAGTAGAGGGGAAAATTCTCCTCCCGGTAGAGAGTCCCCGCATGGTAGATGTCGATTTCCGTTGTCCAACGGGGACACCTTGCGGCCAGGTGTCCCCTTATGGCCGACAGGATGGACATGCTCTCTTTAGTTCCTTCCGTCCTTGTTTTTCACTGACCGTTCACCGGGAAATCGTCGGGAAACCGTTTGCGCATCTCTGCTCCGACAAACGACCGGATTTCCGCCGTGGAGGAGAAGGTCATCACCTTCTTCAGAAGCGCCTTCGATTCCTTCAACGTCGCCCCGCGGATAATTTTTTTCACTCTCGGGATCGCCAGCGGATTCATGCTCAGCTCATCCAACTCCAACCCCAACAGGATCATCGTATAGGCAGGATCTCCCGCCATCTCCCCGCACATCGCCACCCGGATCCCCGCCCGGTGCCCGATCTCCACCACCTGCTTGATCAGGCGCAAAACGGCCGGGTGCAACGGTTCGTAGAGGTAGGTCACCCGTTCGTTGATCCGGTCGATCGCCAGGACATACTGGATCAGGTCATTCGTTCCGATACTGAAAAAATCCACTTCCTTTGCCAGTTCCTTGGCAACGATCACCGCGGAGGGGACCTCGATCATGATCCCGATTTCGATATCCTTTCCCAACTCCGTCCCCTTGGCCTGCAGCTCGTTTTTCACCTCGGTAAAAATTCGCTTGGCCTCGATGATCTCCTCGATCCCGGAAATCATCGGGAACATGATCCGGAGCTTTCCCTGAATACTCGCCCGGAGGATGGCCCGGAGCTGAACCTTGAAGAGTTCCACCTCCTTCAGGCAGAAACGGATGGCCCGGAGCCCCAGTTGCGGGTTCAGCTCCCGGGACGGCTTCCTGTCGTGAAAGAACTTGTCGCCGCCCAGATCGAAGGTCCGGATGGTCGCCCAGGAAAGTCCTTTGACCCCAACCACGGAGCGGTAATTGGCAAGATGGTCCTCCTCATCGGGAAGTTGCTCCCGATTGATGTAGATGAATTCCGTCCGGTAAAGCCCGATCCCGTCGGCGCCGTGAAGAACCGCGGAGGGAATCTCTTCGATGAACTCGATATTGCCCCCGATCTCCACGCCGTAGTGGTCCTTCGTCACCGCAGGCAGACAGGCGTAATCCAGCAGATCGTCCTCGGCCTTCTCGTACAGCGTTTTCTTCTCTTCGTACCGTTTGCGGATCTCCGGATCGGGATGGACGATGACGACACCGGCTGAACCGTCGATGATGATATCATCGTTGGTCCGGACGGCCCGGGTGATGCTCTCCAGACCCAGGACGGCCGGGATGGCCATCGACCGGGCCACGATCGCCGTATGGGATGTTTTCCCGCCGACATCGGTGGCGAATCCGAGCACCCGGTCGATCTTCAGTTGCGCCGTATCGGCCGGCGACAGGTCGGAGGCAATAATGACGACCCCCTCCCCCATTTCGATCGCCGCGCGCTCCTTTCCGGCGAGATTCGAGAGAATCCGCTGTCCGGCATATTGGATGTCGCTGATGCGCCCCCGAAGATAGTCGT
>CAYSSF010000149.1:0-7484 GCA_964433455.1 uncultured Syntrophaceae bacterium | reverse complement strand
ATCCGGTCGAAGATCTCCCGGTATTTGTCCACGGTCATGCGGACCGCCCATTCGGCGTTTACAGACATCTCCCGGATGTTCTTCACCGTGCGGTCGATGAATTTGCGATCCCGCATGATCATGATGTGGACATCGATGATGTAGAGCGGCTCCATGCCGCCGCCAAGATCGCCGAGTTTGCTCTTCAGATCGAGGAGCTGCTTTTCGGATTCCCGTAGCGCCTTACGGAAACGCTGGATCTCCGCGGAAATGAGGCTGGGATCGCCGAGATTGTAAAAGGGAACCTGCGCATCATGGCGATCGAAAAGGTAGGCCCTCCCGATGACGATGCCCGGCGAAACGCCGATCCCTTTGATCACAAATGTTTTCTTTTGATCATCCACCATAAAATCGATTATCCTCTGTCCGCAGCTCTGCTTGAAACGGCAAACACCCCGGATGGCGTCAAGTCTCTCCGAATTTCGCCTCGATCAGGCCGGCAAAGGCAGCGATCGCCTCCTCCGAGTCGGCTCCCTCAACACGAATGGTCAGACGACATCCTTGGGGGCAGTAGAGCGTGAGAATCCCCAGAATGCTTCGTCCGTTGACCTCTACGCCGTCTTTCTCCAGAAAAGTCTCCGCCTGAAAGCGATTGGCCGTTTCCACCAGCTTGGCGGCGACCCGGGCATGAATACCCAGCTTGTTCCTGATTTCAAAGGTTCGTATCTGTACCATATCAGATCGAGAGCACCATGCACAAGAGGCTCATTCCATAAAAGATCTTCACCGAAGAGATCCCCCGGCGAACCAAGGCGAAAGCAACAAGGAGCAAGACGGCTCGAACCGCCCCGTCTGCTATTTCAGGAGTAAAGTTCCAGGAGGAACCGGTGGCATCGACGGCCAAGGCAGCCAGGAAACCGATCATAATCGTCGTAAGGTAACGAAATTTCACGGACTCTTTTGGAAGATCCAACGCCCGGATAAAATCGATGCCGTTTCGGCCGTACCGGTATCCTTCGAGAAACCCCTTCACGCGGACCCAGAGATGAGTGGGGGTATAGAGCAGCAGAAAAGCGAACGGCGCCAGAAGGGTCCCTGCGAGAGCCATGATCACGGCCCCGACGGAAGAAAAAGAGCGGAGCGCCCCCCAGAAAAAGGAGTCGCCGATCGCCGCGTAAGGGCCCATGAGCGCCTGTTTCAGGTCATCTGCCGACTCCGGGGCGCATGCCTCTTCCTCGATCCGGGCTACAGAACCGATCACTGAGGAGACGAGGTAGGGATGGGTGTTGAACATCTGCAAGTGTCTGGCAAGAAAAACCTCCGTTTCCTTCCGGTCCTTCCGCTGTTCCGCGATCAGCGGAAACAGCGCAAAGGCAAAACCCAGGTTCTGCATCCTCCGGAAGTTGAAGGAAACCTGAATGGTCAGTGAGCGCATAAAAATGCTGAACAGCGTCGATCCTTTCATCGGAACCGCCCTGCCGGGTCTCTTTTCGCCGACCGGAGGCGCAGCAGCAGACCCGATCCATCGCGGTTGAGCCTCCGTCCTTTGGTCCATTCCGAGGCATAATGGAAGCCCCCGCTACCCGTCGATGGCGTTGCGTAACATGAATGGCCCGCGAAAGTCAATCTATTCACCACCCCAAGACGCAGCCGTTTTTTTCACGATTTCGGCGAGATAGGATTTTGTTTTTTTCCCTTGACATCCATCTCATATTCTGGTAGCAAGGCACGCCTTAAAGGAAAGGGAACGACCGACCTGACTTGGCCATGGAGATGGTTTTGGAAGCGGGTCGGTTTTTTTAAATTCAACAACTCGACCACGAAAGAGAGAAAAAGAGGAGAGAATCATGATTTGTCAGACAATCAAAAACGGCATCGAATGCGGCTTCATGATGAAGAAGGGCTGCGGATTCAATGGAGGCAGTTGCAATGTGATCATCGACAAGTGCGAAGGATGCGGCAAGGTCATCGTCTGTGCGACGGGAAAGTACTGCATGGTTTATCCGGACCCGGCAGGAAAGTGGCGAAGCGGCAAATGCCCGACGGCCACCCATTTGAAAGCGGAGGTCAAGGAGGCGATGCAGAAGGTCAACCCGCTGAAGGCATCCAAGCGGGCAAACAAGAAATAACGGCCGGGCTCATCTGCCTGGCTCACGATAAAAGGCCATCGGAACCGGAGGGTTTTCGCCGGCCTTTTTTGTTGGACCCAAGAACAAGGGTCCGTACCGGAACAGCACAACCGTTATTCCGGTACGGACCCTGAATTTAACTTACGATATCCCTGATCCGGCGCAACCCCTTCTCGATTTCATCCAGAAGCCCTTCGCGCGGGTCCCGTCCTGTGGCTGCATCCTCACCCCGCATCCGCTGGAGCTGTTTTCTGGCCCCGTTGATGGTGAAATTCTCCTCATAGAGGAGTTTCCGAATCGTCATCAACTCTTCGACATCCCGGCGGCGATAGAGTCTCTGGTCGGATCGGGTGCGGATCGGCCGGACCGTCTTGAACTCGGACTCCCAATAGCGGATGACATAGGTCTGCACGCCCAATAATCTGCTGACCTCGCCAATGCGGAAATAAGACTTGTCGGGAATTGACACATCCATCATCCAATCCCCATATTATACAACGATGTCCAGGGTTCCGTCCCCGGCATGGGGTTCGTCTCCTTTAGGATGCGAACCGGCCCGGATTAATCGTTCAGCGCCTTCCGAAGGACCTGGCTGGACTTGAAGGTAAGCACCCTTCGTGCCGAGATGGCGATCTCATCGCCTGTCTGGGGGTTTCTCCCGCGCCGGGATTTCTTTTCCTTGACGACAAAATTGCCAAACCCGGAAATCTTAATCTTCTCGCCCGTTGTCAGGTTGTCCTTGATGATGTCGAAGACGGACTCAACAATCCTTGCCGAATCCTTCTTCGAAAATCCCAGTTTCTCATACACATCCTGAATAATGTCGATCTTTGTCATTTCCTGCCTCCTCCGATGGATTGATCCGTTCCTATCTGACTGACGCACCTGACATATGAATGATCTTCTTCACAATCCGCGTATGGACCTCATTCACCTCGTCATCGGTCAAGGTCCGATCGGTACTGCGATATGAAAACCGCAAGCCCAGGCTCCTCGTCCCCGCAGGGATATTTTTACCTTCGTATACATCAAAAACTTTAACTTTTTCAAGCAATTCTTCAGCGGGATCCGTTGCCGCCCGGAGCAGTTCTGCGGCCTCCACCTCCACGCGGACCAGAAAAGCCACATCCCGCGAACTCGATGGAAACCTCGGGAGGGGGCGGAAGTTCGTCTTCACGGAATACTTCGCGGCCAGCAGATCGAGATCCATCTCGCACACAATAACGGGGACACCTTGCCGCAAGGTGTCCCCAAACGACATGCGTGAGAGAATATCCGGATGTACCTCGCCCAGAAATCCAATCGGATCCTCCCCGCTGAAAACCCCACAGGATTTCCCCGGATGGAGGAAAGGCTCATGAACGCCCACGCGGAATGAGGGGTCGGGTATCCGCAGCAAATCCAGAATATTCTCGACACACCCTTGAAGATCGTAGAAATCCGCCTGGAGATCCGGAAAATGCCACCGGTCTTCATAGCGCCGGCCCGTGATGAGAAAGGCTGCACGGTTCTGTTCCCGCGGCTGCACCCCCTCTCCCAGCCCGATAAAGGTTCGACCCGTCTCGAAGATCTTCAGGTCGGAACGTCCGACATCGGCGTTCCTCGCGGCATTGCGCAGAAGGCTGTAGACCATCGTGGTCCGCATCACCGCCTGTTCTTCGGTCAACGGATTTTTGATCCGGACATGACGACGCCGCTCGTCCGCTTCATCCAGGCCGAGTTGGTCGACGGCAACCTGCGGGATAAAACTGTAGTTGATCACTTCGGTACAACCGGCGCCCGTCATTATCTCCCGGATCACCGCCTCCGTCTTCCTTTTTTCGTCGCTGCTTCCGGCGGCGATCACCGAGACGGCGGGAAGGGTCGGAGGAACCCGATCATAACCGAACAGCCGGACAATCTCCTCAATGAGGTCGATCTCCCGCATGATATCCACACGGCAGGTTGGAGGCGTAACATGGAGGAGCCCGTTCCCGTCCTGGCCGACCTCCATCTCCAGGCTTTTCAGAATACGGACAATCTCTTCCTCCGGAATGGCCGTCCCGAGGATATCGCTCACACGCTTCACGCGCAACGGGATGTCCCTGACTGTCATGATGGGTTCCGGGTATTGATCGATCGTACCCCGGCAAACCGTTCCTCCGGAAAGTTCCGCCATGAGACCTGCCGCGCGGTCAAGCGCCCGGACAACCCCTTCCGGATCAATCCCACGTTCGAAACGGAAGGCGGCGTCCGTTCCCATCGCCAGAGCGCGCGCGGTCCTGCGGATCGAAACGGGGTTGAAGTAGGCGCTCTCCAGCAGGATCGTTCCCGTCTCTTCCTTGACCTCGGAATTGAGTCCGCCCATGACCCCGCCGATGGCGACCGGCTTGACGCCGTCACAGATCATCAGCGTGTCGGCTTTCAGCGTGCGCTTCTTCCCGTCGAGTGAAACGAAGGTCTCGTCCACACGGGAACGGCGGACCACGATCCTCCCTTCGACCAGGTAGCGGAAATCGAAGGCATGCAAAGGCTGGCCCAGTTCCATCATCACGAAGTTGGTCACATCCACGATATTGTTGATCGAGCGGAGCCCAACCGCTTCGAGCCTCCGTCTGATCCAGAAGGGAGACGGCCCGATCCGGACATTCTTGATGATCCTGGCCGTGTAACGCGGACAGAGATCGGGATCATCGATCGATACCGATGTGATTCCACAGACATCCTCGTCATTCTCGTGGACGATGGCGACGGGATACCGAAGCGTCTTCCCCGTGATGGCCGCCACTTCGCGCGCCACGCCGACGATGGAGAGACAATCGGACCGGTTTGGGGTCACGCCGATATCGAGAACCGCGTCCCGAAGGTCGAGCGCTTCCTCCAGCCCTTTCCCCAGCGGCAAATCGGACGGGAGAAGCATGATCCCCGAGGCGTCGTCGCCGATTCCGAGTTCCTCCTCGGAACATAGCATCCCCTCGGAAACCTCGTCACGGATCCGGGCGCTTCGGATGACATCTCCGGAGGGGAGGACCGCTCCGACCGGCGCCAGCGGAACGATATCGCCGACGTGGATGTTCTTTGCACCGCAAACCACGGGATAGGTTGCGTCTCCCGTAGTCACCATGCAGAGGGACAATTGATCAGCATAGGGATGGGGTTTGATGGAAACAATCCGGGCAACCCGGACCCCGCTGAAAGCGGGTTCGACGCGGTTCAGGGAGTCCACTTCCAGACCGGACATGGTGAGCCGCTCCGCCAGCTCTTCCGGAGAAACATCGACATCCACATAATCTCGAAGCCATTTCAGACTGATTAGCATATTAAAACTGTTCCAGGAATCTCATATCATTATCGAAAAAAAGACGAATGTCCGAAATACCGAATTTCAGCATTGCAATCCGTTCCAGACCCAACCCAAACGCAAAACCGGTAAATTCATCCGGATCGTAACCGACATTTCGGAACACCTCGGGGTCCACCATACCCGACCCCAGAATCTCCAACCAGCCGCTCTGCCCGCAGACACGGCATCCCTTGCCCCGGCACATGACGCACCGGATGTCCACCTCTGCACTCGGTTCCGTGAAAGGGAAAAAGCTGGGACGGAAACGCAGAGCGGTATCTTCTCCGAATATCTGTTTGAGGAAGACCGTCAGCACCCCCTTGAGATCGCCGAACGTAATGCCGCGGTCGACAAGCAGGCCCTCGATCTGGTGGAACATCGGGGTATGAGAAATGTCGGAATCGCGGCGATAGACGCGGCCCGGAGAGAGAATTCTCACCGGCGGCCTCGTCTTTTCCATGATCCGGACCTGGACCGGAGAGGTGTGGGTGCGCAGGACGATATTGTCCTCGACGTAGAAGGTGTCCTGCATGTCCCGCGCCGGATGGTCTTTCGGAATATTCAACGCTTCAAAATTGTAGTAATCCAGTTCGACTTCCGGCCCTTCCACGACCGAGAAACCGAGACCGGCAAAGATACGATAGATCTCATCCCGCACCTGCGTGACCGGATGGAGCCGCCCATGCCGGACGCCCCTTCCGGGCAGTGTGACATCGATCCGTTCGCGGAGGAGAGCTTCATCTTTTTTGGAGGATGCAAGTCCCGCAAGAAGCTCATCGATCCTTGCGGAAAGCTCCTCCTTGACTTCGTTGCACTCCTTGCCGAACCGGGGCCGGTCCTCCGGCGCCACATTCGCGATATTGCGGAGCAATCCGGTCAGCAACCCCTTTCGGCCAAGGTAACGGGTGCGGATGGCCTGGAATTCCTCTGCCGTGCCGGCCTGCCGGAGTTCCGTCTCCGCCTGTTCCCGAAGAACCTTCAACTCTCCCGTCATGCCTGCCGCTCGCCCTTTGCAATGGTCGCGATCTCCGAAAATCCGCTCGGTTCATGAACGGCCAGATCCGCAAGGACCCTCCGGTCGATCTCGACGCCCGCCTTGTGCATCCCGTCGATCAGACGGCTGTAGGATATTTCATTCATCCTTGCGGCCGCATTGATTCTGGTAATCCAAAGCCGCCGGAACTCCCGTTTTCTGACCTTTCTGTCGCGGTAGGCATAGGCCATCGCATGACTGACCGCCTCTGTGGCCGTTCTCAGCAGCTTGCTTCTGGACAGCAAAAATCCCTTGGCCGCCTTCAGAATCTTTCTTCTCTTCTTTTGAGCCGTCACGCTCCTCTTTACCCTCGGCATTGCTTATCTCCTCATCTCAATCATGTGAGGCGTGAGGAGTGAGGTGAAAAATACTCCTTACCCCTTGCCCCTTACGGCTACAGATACGGAATCAGTTTCCGGATCGCCTTTTCATTGGTTTGGTCAAGAATGGTCGCTTTTCTCAAATTTCTCTTCCGTTTCGTCGTTTTCGGTGTCAGGATATGGCTGGTATTGGCCCTGCTCCTCTTGATCTTTCCTGTTCCCGTCACGGAAAATCGCTTCGCCGCACCCCGATGTGTCTTGATCTTTGGCATTCATTCACCCCTCTTTTAAGATACTGAGCCCCGCGATGGCCCAGGAACGAAACTTCTTACCCCTCACCCTTTACATCATCACGGCCGATCCCGTCACTTCTTCGGTGAAACGATCATGATCATGTTTCTCCCCTCCAGTTTCGGCTGCTGATCGATCACACAGTCGTCGGCAAGGGTATTCTTGATCCCCTCCATGATCTTCCGGCCGATATCGGTATAGGCGATCTCACGCCCGCGGAACATCATGGAGATCTTCACTTTGTTGTGCTGCTCCAGGAACTTCCTCACATGCTTGATCTTGACCTCCAGGTCATGCTCTTCCGTCTTGGGTCGCAGACGGATCTCCTTTACCTGGATGACGGTCTGACTCTTCTTGGAGACCTGGACCTTCTTGCTCTGCTGATAGCGGAACTTGCCGTAATCCATGAT
>CAYSSF010000148.1:0-10210 GCA_964433455.1 uncultured Syntrophaceae bacterium | reverse complement strand
ATCCCGACGTGACCGCCCGTCCTTCTCGTGTTTAAGAAGAGGAGATCCCCTTCGCTCAGGTCGCTCCGCGCGACGCGCATCCCGACGCGGGACTGTTCGTTGGCCGTCCTGGGAAGGTCGATATCGAAGAGTTGATAGATCTTCTTAACCAATCCCGAGCAATCAATCCCCTTGGCTGAGAATCCGCCGAACCGGTAGGGGGCGCCGAGAAAGCCCATCGCCGCCTTGACGAGCAGCTTCGGTTCGTCGGGGTTGCTCCATTTGCCGAGAAGCGCCGCGTTTTCCTTTTTGAGCTCCTCAATCTCCGCCCAGGAGTCGTCCGGGGCGTCAAGGTCGTCGTCTGCCCATTCCGTTTCCGGATCATCTTCCGTTTCTCCGGCCGGCAACGGAGGCTGTGTTGCGGATTCCGGCTTTTTCAGGGAAAGTTTCTGCCCGATCGAAAGCGCGCTTCCCTGAAAATGGTTGATTTCGCGTAACCCGGCGATGGAAACCCCTGTCTTCCGCGCGATCCCGGACAGGGTCTCTCCTTGCTGAACGACGTAGACCTCCCCCCGCTGGAGAGAGGAACGCGCTGATTTGGCGTTCTTTTTGATCTTCGGAGAGGGAATGATGAGGGTTTGATCCGCCTTGAGTCGGTCGCCCTTCAACCGGTTGGCCGCCTGCAACGCGCGGGGAGTTACGCCGGTTTTGCCGGCAATGGCCGAGAGGGTGTCCCCGCGCTGAACCTTATACGTTTCCCTGGCCGGGAGATCCCCGCAGATCGCGAGGGAGGTGAAGAGGACGCTTAGTCCCATCCACAGAAAAAATCGCCGTTTCATCAATGAAGTGCCTCCTCATGGGGATTCGGGAGCTTCCCTTCTGCTAAAACGGTGCACAGTTTCTGTCGGTTGATGACAACCTGCACACGGGAACTGGCCGTCCTTTTATCGGAACGGTAGCGGGAAGTCAAACATTTTTTCCCGGATATCAGAAAATGACCGTCTGGATGAAGAGCAGCGCCCCGACCATGACGAGCAGGATGTGGATGTAGCGGTCGAAATGGCCCTGCGGGATGGTCCGGTTGAGGCGGTTCCCGATCCAGATCGACAACACCAGCAGCGGCAGGGAGAGGAGGAAGTACCAGCCGACCGACGGCGTCCAGAGCCCTTCTATTCCGTGACCGGCGATGATGATCACGTTCGACGGGAAGAAGTAACCCTGGAGGTTCGCCCGGAAGCGGTCCGGGGGCCATCGCCGGATCGTGCCGTAGATCACGATGGGGGGGCCGTTGGTATTGTAGGCGCCGCCCAGAATGCCGGCGAGAAAGCCGAAGGGATAGGCAACCCATTCGCGCTTCAGCGTAAAAAGACGGGGCCTGAAGAGGCAGTAGAGGGAAAAACCGATAATGATGAGGGCAAGGAGGATCTTACCCGTATTTTCGTAAGGTTCCTTGAGGAGGAGAAGACCGAGCGGGATCCCCGGGATCGTGGCGGCCAGAAGGCGCCATATGCTCCGGAGATCGATAATCCGCCAATCCTTCACGAGGATCATGAGCGACAGGATGGTTGCGATCAGGGCGACCAGCGGTGTGGCCGTCTTCATGCCGATCGGGGTCATCGCCAGAAGCGGCATCGCAATCAGCGCATTGCCGAAGCCGAATACCGCCCGGACCAGCGTCGAGGCAAGAATGATGAGGAGGACCGCAATGGTGACGCCGTCAAAGGCCATGATTTCTTCCTGAAATGGGACCGTTGTTTAAAAAGCGATGCGATTGTAAAACCCGGACGGGAACGCAGTCTCCGGTTCCGGAACGGCGCTGCCGTCCGGTCGGGGAATCGTGCATCAAGGTGCTGGCGCCGCAGCGGGTTCCATTGCCTGAAGGACCTCGGCAAGGGTATTCGGCAACTCGCCGCCGTAGCGTTCACGCAAGCCGAAACCGGCGCACCAGAGGAGCTTTTCCATGGCCGCATGGGACATCCCGGCCGGGAGGTTCATCCCTTCGAGGGTCGCAATCACCTGCTCCATTTCGTGGGCCATGCGCTCGGCGTTGACGACCCCTTTCGTCATCTGGAGGCGCGCCGTTTCCAGGAAGGGGACACTGTCCATGGATTCCGCGATCGAGCCCAAAACGATCTCGTCGACGCCGTAGCGGTGCGTCGCGGTCAGCATCTCGATAAAGAGGGAGAGCATGCCCTTCATGAAGATGCTGCGGAACATCTTGATCGCGGAGGCCTGGCCCGGTTTCGGGCCGATCACGCGGATGTTCATCCCATAGGGGAGCATCGCAAGCCGGAAGCGCTCCGCTCCGCCGCCGGAAGCAAGGATGGGCACCCGGTGGAGGAAAGTCGGAATCGCCCCCATCATCGCCGCATCGACAAACCAGGCCCCGGTCGGCTCGACGATCCCTGCGACCTGTTCCTTCACCCGGGGCGCGGCCGTGTTCACATCCGCGTAAACGTGGCCGGCCCGAAGGAAGGGCGCCGCCTCTTCCGCCACGGAGGCGGCCATTGCGCCGGTGACGCAGGAGATCACGACATCCACGCGGGAGAGGAGTTCTTCCATCCCTCCCGCCTGCGAGGCGTCGATCTCTTCCGCATGGCGGCGGATCACCTCCGCGAAAGGCGGCGTCTGCTGCATGCGGTCGTAAAACAGAATCTCCGGGAGGCCCGCCTGCCGGAGCCCCTTGGCTAGGCCGTACCCTGCACCGCCAAAACCGATAAATCCGAGTTTCATCCCTTTCCTCCCGCCGCTACCAGCGGTCCACCGCATAGAGCGGCGACTTCTCCCGGAGGAGTTCCGCCGAGCGGAAGGGGTTGTAAATTCCGCAGGTGCAGGGTTCCGCGAGGAGGACGCTTCCGTCCCACGCGCTGACCTTCCCCGTCTTCACCCGCCGGATCATGTCCTTGACCAGGTGGGGTGAGACGACGCCGTGTCCGCACATCGTCGTGAACTCCCGGATGTCGGCCGGCGGCAGGCGGTCCGTCCGTCCGTGGATGCCGAGCGACATATTGATCATGTGGGGCGTGATCCCGAGCTCGGAAGCGATCTCCCGGACGTTGTCGGTGATCCCGCTAACCATGATCGAGATCCCCTCATCCGCCTCCTTGATCAGGGCCAGCGCCTTTTTCAGCTTCTCGCGGTCGTTGAAGACGGAATAGACGCGCGTCCCTTCGACCGTAATGCTGTCGAGGATCTCCTCGTTCGTGACGCCGCTGTACATGTTGCGGCGCAGCGACGTCGGGATCATGTTGACCGGACCCGCCTGGTAGAGCAGCTCGACATTGCGGCGAATTTTCGGGCAGCTCCCCTTGTAGTTGAATCCCCTCGCCGGATAGATGAACAGGACATAGTCCCTCTCCAGCGATTCCAGACTGCCTTCTCGATGCAAACTGTGCGTCATGATTTCTTCCTTTGTTTATTCCCAGGCGCGGCCCAGGCCCATGTTGATCTTGGCGTTCGGCCGCCAGGTTAAGCCCTCCGCCCGGATGCTCTCCAGGACATCCTCCGGGATTTTGAGACCCGGTTCGACGATGGTGCACGCGTCGATGCAGAAGACGCTGTCCACCTCCTTGGCGACCTCGATGAGTGTCCGGAGGATGCCGCGAAGCTCGTCCCGCTTCACGTTGATCTCGATGATGGCGGAGAGAACCCGCTCGCCGAGCATCTCCGGTTTCAGATCCCCCGTCGCCTCATCGGCGATCATCGAGTGGATCGGGTTGTGCGCCTCGATCTTGTGGACGCCGGCGCGGGCGATCGCCCGGCTGATCTTCTGGATGTCCAGAATCGACATCCCGAGTGTGGGCCGGCCGATCTCAATCGCGACGCCGACCTCGCCGGGACCAACCCGCAGCGTCACGTCGTTCGTCTTGGATTCCTCGGTTCCGCGGCCCTGGATCCCTGTGGCGGCATGGGTCGCGCTGGGATCGCTGAAATAGCGGCGCAGCGCCCGCGGGTAGTCGTACACGTTGGGCGATTCGGCAATCGCGTCGACGGGACAGTGGGCGGCGCGCAGGCAGGTGCTGCATTCATAGCAGACATCCTGGTCGATAAAGCTCTTGCTCCCTTCGTACCGGATCGCCGCGGTGGGACAGTAGGGCTGGCAGCGGCCGCACCCCACGCAGATTTCTTCATGGATCATCATAGATTTTACCTCTTTGGTGACAGAATCAGGGCCTCTCTGCGGCCCGTTTGTTCCGGAAACCGGATGACGTTTTCCGTCCGCGGCCTAAGCAGTCCGGCATCCCGGGCGGTGAACGGCCGTTCGGCGTTGATCAGCGCGTGAAGCGTTCCGGCGGCGGTGATGTCGCCGATCAATGCGCCTCCGACCGGCCTTCCATCGACGAGGAAAAGCTCCCGGCGGATGGAGGCTTCCGGTCTTGCATGGGAGATCACCTCCGCCCCGGAGACCGGGGGGCCGAGGATCACCAACGCAAGACCGTGGAGATCCATCGCGTTGATCCGCGTAAGATCCCGGTGCGGCATCGGCGCGGTCCGGTACAGATTTTCCGCTGCCAGTTTTCCCTGCGAGACGGCCTGCGGCCAGGTGTTCGGACTGACCTTCTCTCCTCCGGATGAGATCACGGCGACGTCCCCCGCGGCGAAGATCCGCGGATCGGTCGTCTGCAATCCTCTGGAAACGACAAGTTCCCCGTCCGTGAGGAGACCGGTTCCCATCAGAAACGAGGTATCGGGAGCCGTGCCGGCGGCGACAAGAACGGTGTCGCACGGAAGCCGGCGTCCTCCGGCCTTCAGCCCGTCGATCGCCCCATCCTTTTTGCGGATCTCCTCCAGCGGGGCGTTGACGCAAATCTCGATCCCCAGACGCCGGAGATGCGTCTCCACGACCTCCGCAGACTCCGGGGAGAGGGCGCGCAGCAGGATATGTCCCCGCCGGACGACCAGGGTGACGGCAAAGCCGGCCTGACGGAGATGGACGGCCGTTTTAACCCCGACGAGGGAGCCCCCGAAGACGACGACCTGCCGGTGATCCCGGAGCCACGCCTGTGCCTTCCGTGCGTTGGTCAGATCCCGGACGGGGAAGATTCCGTGGCAGGGCGGACCGGACAGGATGTCCGGTAGATAAGGATCTCCGCCATGGGCAAGGACCAGACGGTCGTAGACAAGCGTCTCCCCGCCCTCCAGGGTCAGACGGAGGGATGTACGATCCACGGATTTCACGCGGACGCAGGTCCGGACGGCCAGCAGCGGATCATTCTCCTCTTTCCGGAAGAAGAGCTTCTCCTCCGGGAGCGCCCCGACCATGAACTGGGGCAGCAGGGTCCGGTAGTAGCCGGTCTCTTTTTCGGCGTCGAGCAGGGTCACGGCCCTGTCGGGCCAGAGGGTCCTGCAGGTCATGGCAGCCTGAAAACCCGCGACGCCGCCGCCAACGATGATGCATGTCATCAATTGTTCCTCCTTCGGCCTTCCGGATCTTACGACCGGAGAAACCAGTCCAGGACCTCATCCGGCCGGACCGGGCGGTCGAAATGGGCCAGGATGCCACCCGCGACGGCCAGGTTGTCACGGAGCAGGGCGCGGACCTTTTCGCTTCCCCAGAGGGGCAGGGGCGTGGCGATCAGGACCTTGAGGCCGAGTGCGGCCAGCCCCAGTGCCAGCGTGAATTCCCGGTTGTTCCGGAGACCCGTGAAACAGATCCCCTTCAGAGAGGGCAGCCTTCCCGCGTCCGTCAGCGTCCGAACCGCGGTCATGGGACCTTCCTCCGCATCCAGAACGCCGACGGGGAGCTCCTGCTTCATCATCCAGAGGGCCGCATCGCCCCATGAGGCGACGGCGTGGTCCTCGGCGCGGAGCGCCTTGGCCAGTTCGGTGGGAAGGTGTCCCAGCGAAAGCAGGGGGGTGTCGGCGCCGCCGATCAGCGCAATTCGTGCGGATCCGCCGTTCTTCAGGGCGGACAGAACATCGTTTTTTCCGAAGTTGATTTTCCCCTCGGTGATCAGGTCCGCGTCGAATGTGAAGGCATCCGGAATCCGGCGATTGAAGGCGTCGCCGGCGCGTTTCAGGACTTCCGCCGCCCCGGCGCCGTTCGCGGAGGTGACGACGGGGAGTTTCATCTTTCCGCAGAGGGCGAGAATGCCCGGGTCGCTCCCGTCTCCGGCCAGGATGAGGTTCAGTTTTCCCGAACTGAGGACGGTCTCCGCCTCGCCGGCGGTGCAGGCGATCGGGAGGAACCCCTCTCCGGCGGGGATCCAGTCGCCGAGGGAGATGAGGTGGACTTCGGGGTTTTTCAGGCCCGCGGTCTCTTTCAGGAGCGTCTCGACGTCGGCCTGCGGGATTCTTCCGGTTACGCCGATCCGGATTGCATCGCCGGCGAGAAGGCCGTATCCGACGCGAACGGCTCTGACGGCGGATGCGGACTTTGCTTGCCCGTGCAGGCCGGCGCCGAGAAGCGCGAGGCGGATCGCCTGGCGGATCAGGGTTGCGGGGACGGCGGAGGGCCGGGCGAGCAGCCGGGAGCCTTCGAGGATATCCGCGAACGTGGGGGTTTGGCCGCCTGTCTCTCCGAGGACCGCAGCAGCCTTGGAAGCGAGGGGCGCGGGCCATGCGATCTCGGTGACGGCAGGATGCAGGGCCATCGTCTCCAGGGCGCCCTGAAGGCTCAGGCGAAGCAGAAAAGCTGCCACCATCCCGTCCCGATCGAGGCCGCAGATGCCGTGCTGTGTCCCGCGTCCGAACGGATCGATCCGGCAGGGGCCTTGCATGCATCCGTAGGGGCAGCAGAGGCCGAGGCGGAGAAAACCGTCCTGCGGCTGCTGTTTTTCATACCGTTCCCAATTGAGGCAGATCCCTTTCCGCGCCGCATCGCGCAGAAGATCCTGACTCACCGGGTCCACCGTCTTGAAATGAATCGTTTCCATAGATGATTGAACTCCTGACTGATTGGTTGTCTTGTTTATCTTCCGAGATCCAGAAGGCGGATCCCTTCGTTGCCCGCATCCGCCATCGCCGTTGTCGTTTTCTGCCGTTTTTCGCGGAGGAGCCCTTCGATCTCATCGAGTTCCACCACCTCCAGCGCCCGTGTCGGACAGACGTCCACGCAGACCGGCTTTTCCATGTAGAGGCAACGGTCGCACTTGATCGCGATCTTCCGCTCGGGGGAGGGGTAGATGACGCCATAGGGGCAAAAAGCGGTGCAGGTCCAGCAGCCGATGCAGAGATCCTCGCGGATGATCACCATGCCGCTCGTCTCCTCCCGGCGAAGCGCGCCGGTCAGGCAGGCGTCAAGGCAGGGCGCCTGGAGGCAATGCCGGCACTGGAGAGGAAAGGCGCCGTCCGGCCCTCCCTCGACGCGGACGCGGGGCAGGGGGGACGGGGTTTCCTGAACGGCGGCGAGGAGCGTCTTCCCCTCACTGCCCCGCTCCGCCCCGCAGTACAGCTCACAGGTGCTGCAGCCCGAGCAGCGGTCCATATGAACTCCGATTAGTTTCATGCAATGCTCCTGACTATGAATTTGAATTCCCGATCGTCCCTGTCACACGTCCTGTCCTCTGCCGTCCTTATGCCGCCGCCGTTTTCCCTTTCTTGTATTTTTCCCAGAGGATGCGGAACAGGGGGGCGAACAGCGAGAGGATCGCGAAGATCGAGAGGACCGCGGAGATCGGGCGGGTGAAGAAGATCGCAACGTTCCCGTGGGAGATCGTCAGCGACTGCCTGAGCGACATCTCGACCATCGGCCCCAGGACGAGCGCCAGGACCATCGGCGCCGCCGGGTATTTCATCTTGCGCATGATGTATCCGATCGCGCCGAAGATGATCATGACCCAGACGTCGGCGATGTTGTTGTCCGTTGCAAAGACGCCGACCGCGGAGATCGTGATGATCAGCGGCATCAGTATCTTGTAGGGGACCTTCAGCAGCCGGACCCAGAGGCCGATCATCGGCATGTTCTGGATGATCAGCATGACGTTGCCGATATACATGCTGGCGATCAGGCCCCAGACGAATTCCGGGTTCGACGTGAAGAGCAGCGGTCCCGGACGCATCCCGTGGATCAACAGCGCCCCCAGCAGGACCGCCGTGGTACCCGAGCCGGGGATGCCCAGCGTGAGCAGCGAGACCATCGCGCCGCCCGCGGCCGCGTTGTTGGCCGATTCCGGCGCGGCCACCCCTTCGATCACGCCCGTTCCGAACTTCTCGGGATGTTTGCTGAACTTCTTCGCCGCGGCGTAGGACATGAACGAGGCGATCGTCGCCCCGGCGCCGGGCAGGATCCCGATGAAAAACCCGATGAAAGAGCCCCGGATGACCGTCTTCCAGGAGTTCTTCCAGTCCTGAAGGTTCGGGAAGAGGGAACGGATGCGCAACTTCGTCTTCGAGATCATCGTCTCCATCGGCGCTTCGATGTTCTCCAGGATCTCCGAGAGGGCGAAGAGACCGACCGCCACCCCGATGAAGCCGATGCCGTCGAGCGTGTACATGATGTCGAAGGTGAAGCGGGCGACGCCGCTCTGCGCGTCGATTCCGATACAGGCGACCAGAAGCCCCAGGATGCCGCTGATGATCCCCTTGAGCGGGGAGTCGCCCCCCAGCGAGGTCACAAGGGTCAGCCCCATGAACGTCAGCGCGAAATACTCCGGCGGTCCGAAGGAGACGGCGAAGCCGGCCAGCGGCGGGGCGAGAAAGGTCAGCAGCAGGATCGCGAAGGTGCCCCCGATAAACGAAGACATGGCCGCCATCCCCAGCGCGGGGCCGGGCCGTCCGTTCTTGGCGAGCTGGTGACCGTCGATGCAGGTCATCACCGACGCCGACTCTCCCGGGACATTCAGGAGAATTGAGGTTGTCGCCCCGCCGAACATCGCCCCGTAGTAGACCCCGGCCATCGTGATAATCGCGGTCGTCGGATTCATCCCGAAGGTGATCGGAATCAGGATCGCGACGCCCGTCGTCGGGCCGATTCCCGGCAACACCCCGATCAGCGTTCCGAACAGCGTCCCCATGAAACAGAAAAGGAGGTTTTGCCACGATGTCGCGACCTGAAACCCCATGAGCAAATCGTTAAAGATCTCCAAGGTATGACCTCCAAATCCCTAAAAGCCGAACATGTTTCTGGGCAGCGTGATGCCCAACAGCACCTGGAAGACGATGTAGAGGCCGGCCGTCGTCGCGACGGCGATCAGGATCACCATCCACCAGCGTTCCCGCTGGACGACCTTCATGAGGTACACGACGAAAATGAAGGTGTTCAGAATGAACCCCATCGTCTCCATGAGCAGTGTGAAGAGAATCAGTCCCCCCAGCACCTTGGCAACGGCGAAGAGGGCCTGCCGGGCGGGGAATGGGGAGACGTCGGCTGAATCCTTCGGCCGCACGGCCGCGCCGACGACCAGAATCAGGGAGAGTCCGGCCAGGATGATCCCCAGCCAGAAGGGGAAAAAACCGCTTCCGGGGCCGAAGGTACCCGATGGCGGCATTTGCCAGGCTTCGAAGATGACATATCCCGCCAGGACCAAAAGAACAATACCGGTAACCAGATCCGCTTTCTTCATCGAACCATCGCCTTTCTAACGGGTCTCCATTCAAAGCGGGGGCGCAGTGCGATGCGCACCCGCTTCCGGGTTCCACTTCCGTAGATGCCGGGGTTACTTCTTCTTGATCAGACCCATGTCCTTCAGTATCGCGGCGTACCTCGTATTTTCCTTTTCAAGCCACGTCCCGAAGGTCGCGCTGTCCATCCACGCCTCGGAGAGCATGTTGTCCTTGCAGTACTTCTTGAAAATGTCGGTCTGCGTGTACTTGTGGAGGGCGTCCTCCAGGACCTTGCGGGCATCCGGCGGGATGTCCGCCGGGGCGCAGAGACCGCGGTTCTGGACGTAAACGGCGTCGATCCCCTGCTCCTTCATCGTCGGAACCTCGGGGGCGCCGGCGAGCCGCTTTTCGGCATAGACGCCCAGGATCCTTACCTTGCCGGCCTTGTAGAGCTCCAGCGCCTCGCCGGGATTGGCGACCATGACGTCCACGTGACCGCCCAGGACGGCCGCATTGACCTCGCCGCCGCTGTTGAAGACGACGTAGTTGAACTGGATACCGGCGGCCTTTTCGATCAGATAGGCGCAGATCGAGTCGGAGGAGCCGAGCTGGGTGCCGCCGACCGTGATCTTCTTCGGGTTCGCCTTTGCGTCGGCAACGATGTCCTTCATCGATTTGTACTTGGAGTAGGCTCTCACCATCAGCATGTATTCATCGAAGGCGAAATTGGCGATCGGCGTGAAATCCT
>CAYSSF010000147.1:0-10232 GCA_964433455.1 uncultured Syntrophaceae bacterium | reverse complement strand
GATAGGCTCTCCGGCGAGCCGAAGGTGGATGTTTGCAAAGAAGGTGTTGTTCCGCAGATCGTGAATCTCCACCCGCGCCACCTCGGCCTTCAGGACCTTCAGAATCTCGTTCAGGAGGTCATGGGTCATCGGACGTGAAAAGGTGATCTTTTCGATCTCGGTCGCAATGGCACTCGCCTCGAAGATGCCGATCCAGATCGGAATGGCCTTCTTCTCCTCGAGGTCCTTCAGGATCACGATCGGGGTATTGGTGATCGGATCCATCGTCAGACCCGATACCTTCATCTCAATGAACATCTGCGCCTCCTCGCTGCTCCGCTTCGCCCCGCAGGGAATGGGGGAAGGCCTCCACGATCCGTACGGAAACCGTTTTGCCGATGAGTCCGCTTCTCCCCGGAAAATGGACGATCCGGTTTCCACGCGTCCTCCCGGTCATCTCTTCGGACCCGTTCGGGTTCGCTCCCTCGACCAGAACCGCCTCCTGTCTTCCGATGCAGTCACGGTTTTTTTCCAGGGTATGCTCCGCCTGGAGCGCCTGGAGCACGCTCAGCCGCTCCCGTTTCACACCCTCGCCTACGGGTCGATCCATTCCGACGGCGGCCGTCCCTTCCCGTTCCGAGTACCGGAAAGAGAAGAGGTTGTCAAAACGGACCTCCCGCATCAGTTCCAGCGTCTGCTGAAAATCCTCCTCCTCTTCCCCCGGGAATCCCACGATCACATCGGAGGTGATGCTGATCTGCGGGCAGACCCGGCGAAGCTCCGCCACCTTCGCCCGGTAGGCTTCGGCCGTATAACCGCGGTTCATCCTTTTCAGCACCCGGTCCGATCCCGACTGCACCGGGAGGTGGATATGTTCGCACAGGGAGGCGATCTCCCCGAAGCACGCGATCAACTGAGGAGACAGATCCTTCGGATGGGAGGTCGTGAAGCGGATTCTCCCGATGCCGGGAAGCTTTCCGATCGCGCCGAGCAACCGCGTAAAATCGGTTTCCTCCGCCAGCGCCCGCCCATAGGAGTTCACGTTCTGCCCGAGGAGCGTTACCTCGTGGATGCCCTGGGCCGCCAATGCTTCGATCTCGCGAAGGATCTCCGGCAGCGGCCGGCTCTGCTCCCGCCCCCGCAGATGGGGCACGACGCAGTACGCGCAGAAGTTATTGCACCCCTGCATGATCGTCACAAAGGCGCTCACCGCCCCTGCGGCCGGTTGCGCCGGAATCTCCAGCGAACCGACACGGTCGCAGAATCCGGTCTCGGCGATCCTTCCTCCGGCCCGTTCCAGTTCGCCGATCATTTCAGGAAGCCGGTGGATCTGGTGCGTGCCGACCACCATGTCGAGGAACGGAACCCTGCGAAAGAACCGGTCGCCCCACTGCTGGGCGAGGCAGCCGCACACACCGATCAGCAGATGCGGATTTCGCTCCTTCAACTCCCGGAACCGCCCCAACTGACTGTAAATCTTCTGCGCCGCCTTCTCGCGGATGCTGCACGTATTGACGAGGATCAGGTCCGCCTGCGCCGGATCATCCGTCGTTCCGTATCCCGACGCCTCCAGCAGAACCGCCATCTTCTGCGCATCCTGCACGTTCATCTGGCAGCCAAAAGTTTGAATATAGAGATTTTTTTTCTCCAAACCGCCCCTTCCTCACCGAAACATCGTGCAAATGGATTAATATATGGAGGGGGGATAGTCAACACCTTTTTATCGGGACTGCTGAAAATCCGGCAACTGGATCACTTTGATGTAGTGCAGACCGGGTCAGCCCCGCGATCCGAGTCTCAAGCCGCCGTGGATAAAGAAGACCTCGCCCGTGATCGCCTCATTCCGGTATAGTTCGCATACCAGCGAGGCGATCTCTTCCGGTTCGATCAGACGGCCGATGGGGACCTCGTCGAGAATTTTGTCCAGCGCCTTGGCGTCCATCCCCTTGACCATGGAAGTGGCCACATAACCGGGTGCAACCGCGACACAGCGAATGCGGCCCGTAAGCTTTCTCCGGAAAAACTCTGCGGTAATCACCTTTGGAATCACGGACATGGCCGCCTTTGAGGAAGAATAATTGATTTGACCTGCCGTCCCCAATGATCCGGTGGACGACATGAGGCAGATCAGTCCCTTTGAACCGGAATTGATCATCTGCTCGGCGCATTCCCGGACCGTTAAAAAGACGCCGGTCAGGTTGATGTCCAATACCGACTGAAACTGCCCAAGCGACATCTTCCGATTCACTTTTCCGGTCTCTCTGTCCGTCGAGAGCAGCAGGCCGTCCTTGATGATGCCCGCGCAGGGAAGAACGAGGTTGATGGCGCCGAAGGTTTCAACGGCAAGGGCGGCCAGCCGGAGGTTGTCATCCTCCTTCGTCACATCGCAAAAGATGGAGACGGCCTCCCCGCCCAAAGCAACGATCTCCTTTTCAACCCTCGCGAGATTCTCCGGAATCAGATCGGCGATGACGACCTTGCCGCCCCTCCGCACCCAGTATTTCGCAAAGGCCTCCCCAATCCCGCTTCCGGCGCCCGTGATCACCGCAACCGCATCCTTGATTTCCAGCATCGATCATCCTCCTCCATTCGTCGAACGGGTCACGAAGTAGTTTTCCGCAAAATCCAGATGGGTCAAAATGGCTTCCCTCGCCCTTTCCGGGCTTCGTTCACGGATCGCGGCGAGGATTGCGGCATGCTGTTGCAGCAGGCGTTCCTTGTTCATCTTTTCCCGGAACATGACCTGCCGGGTCACGCGCTGGGTCTGGTGCAACAGAGCCAGCAGCGTGGAGGCGATATGCGACAATACGGTATTCTGCGTGGCCTGATAGATGGAGAGATGAAAATGAACATCCGCATCCACCCCCAGCTCGTCATCCTGGAAATCCCGCTCCAACTCCCGGTAGACCGATTCGAGCGTCCGGATATTTTCCTCCGTCGCCAGCCGGCTCGCCTCGGATGCCGCCCATGATTCCAAGATCTTGCGCACCGCCAGCAACTGGACCACCATGACGTCATCGCCCTGAATGACCTTCGCCAGAGGATTCTGGAAAGAGAAATCGGCTACGGACTTGACGATGCTCTTGCGCCGCTGTTTGACTTCAATGAACCCGAGACATTCCAGCGTCTTCAGGGCCTCCCGCAACGGGGGCCGGCTGACGCCCATTTTTTGCGCAATTTCCCGTTCGGACGGAAGGGAGTCGCCCGGCTTGAGGCGGCCGTCCTTGATCAGGGCGATCATCTGTTCGACGATTTCATCGGAAAACCGCTTCCGCGGCAGCGTGGAAAACATCACATCATCTCTCTCAAGTCATTGAAGCATCCTTAGCATGGAGCCTCTCCGGTTGTCAAACGGACATTTGGTAATACCAGTGATGCCTGAAGGGCGCTGAATAGGACATAGAAGTCCGTTATTACGATTTATTATTAACATTCAGCGGTTGCCGACCGTAAAATAATCTTGACAGATCCATCAATTTTGATTATTGGTCATACCAGAACAAGGTGACAGGAGGAGAACAACCCCATGAGCAACAAGGAGAGAACCACCAAGGAAATCCTGACCGGGAAGAGGTCGGCCCGAAAGCGGACGCCGCTCTACAACCCGGCTGCGTTGGAGATGCTGCGCGAGGAGTTCGCCGGATGGATGAACGACGCGGTGCGGGAGAAGGACCGCAAGGCCTGGCTGAAAACACCCCGGACGGTGCTCGGATCGGACATCCCCCGGGAAATGCTCTACACCCCCCTCTCCCACCCCGATTTCGACTACCGGGAGGAGTTGGGCAATTCCGGCCAGGAACCGTTCACCCGGGGGATCCACGCCAACATGTACCGCGGCAGGGAATTCACGATGCGCCAGCTCACCGGCTTCGGCTCACCCGAGGACACGAACGAGCGGATCAAATTCATGCTGGACCACGGCGCGACGGGCCTGAACATCCTCTTCGATATCCCGACGATCCAGATGTACGACTCCGACGACCCCCTCTCCCAGGGTCAGGTCGGGATGTCCGGCGTCTGCATCGATTCGGTGGATGACATGGCGCTCCTCTTCAAGGATATCCGGCTGGACGAGATCACCGCCTCCATCGTCACCCATTATCCGTCCAACACGGCGATTCTCTTTCCGATGTTCCTCGCCCTCGCCGAGGAGAGGGGGATCCCCTGGGAAAAGCTGCGCGGCAGCGTCCAGAACGACACCTCCCTGGAAGAACTGATCCGCAGCGGCGCGGAATTTATCGCACCGAAGGACTGCTTCCGGATTCAATGCGACAATATCGCGTTTATCCGAAAAAATGTACCCCTGTGGAATTTCATCACGCTCAACGGCTACAACCTGCGGGAATTCGGAACATCCGCGATTACCGAAATGGCCGTCGCCGTGGCCAACGGCATTGCGACCCTCGATGAGATGGTCCGCCGCGGATACGACGTGGACTCGGTTGCGGACCGCCTGGCGTTCTTCTGGTCGCCGGCGAGCGATTTCTTCGAAGAGGTGGCGAGGCTTCGGGCCGTTCGCCGGCTCTGGTACAGGATCATGAAACACCGGTTCGAGGCGAAGAATCCCCGCTCCATGTGGATGCGCTGCCATGTCCAGACCTCCGGCGTCTCCCTGGTCCAGCAGGAGCCCCTGAACAACGTGATCCGCGCTTCCTATCACGCCCTCTCGGCGGTTCTGGGGGGCGCGCAGTCGCTGCACGTCGACTCCTATGACGAGGCCTACTCCGTCCCGACCCAAGAGGCGGCGCTTCTGTCGCTCCGGACCCAGCAGATCCTCCAGGAGGAGACGGGAATCATCGACGTCGTCGACCCGCTGGGCGGCTCGTATTACATCGAGACCCTGACCGGCGACATCGAACGGAGGATTCTGGACGAGGTGGATGAAATCGAGCGGGCGGGCGGGTATGTCGCCGCGATCGAATCGGGACAGCTCCACCGGAAAATTTCCGCCTACTTCTATAATCAGCAGCAGGAGATCGAAAGGGGC
The DNA here is from genome assembly GCA_964433455.1 of uncultured Syntrophaceae bacterium. Classification (GTDB taxonomy): domain Bacteria; phylum Desulfobacterota; class Syntrophia; order Syntrophales; family UBA5619; genus UBA5619. Next base: position 5,266 of record CAYSSF010000147.1, on the reverse strand, counting down.
GATATCAAGATCGTCGCCTATAACAAATACAAATCCGAAGCGCCGCCGCCCCCCATCGATGTGTTCCGGTATCCCGAGGGGGTGGAAGAACGGCAGAGGGAAAAACTGGCCCGGTTAAGGCAGAGCCGGGACAACGAGCGGGTGGGCGCCGCCCTGACGGAACTCGGAGATGCCTGTAAAAAGGGGATCAACATCCTGCCCTATAGCGTCGCCTGCGCCCGCGTGCGCTGTACCGAGGGGGAACTTTTCAAGGTTTTCAAGGAATCCTTCGGGTTGTGGAAGCCCCCGGCCCTCTGGTAGCGGCGGACGGCGCAGCAGAACCATCCCGTTCAGCGGACAACACAGCAGGAGGGCAACGATCCGTGGCAAAGAAAATCAAGGGGCTTTTGGCAAAGTTGGGTCTCGATGTGCACAACCGGGGAATTATCACCGTGGCGAAGGAGCTGGGAGATGCCGGCATGGAGATCGTATACATCGGAAACTCCCTGCCCCGCGAAATCGTCCGGACGGCCATCGAGGAGGATGTTGACGTGATCGGGGTCAGTTCCCTGGGCGGCGCCCATCTCACCCTCGGAAAACCGTTGATCGACGTCGCGCGGCAGGAGGAACTCACAAAGAGCGTGGTCTTTCTGATCGGCGGCGTCTTTCCCCCGGACGATACGGTCCGTCTGAAAGAGTTCGGGTTTGACGCCGTATTCACACCGGGCGCCACCCGGGATGAAATCGTCCTCGCCGTTCAGGGGTTGGTGGAGAAGAAAACGGGGAAATAGGGACAACCGCCTTTTTTCCGCATCCGAATCAGACATCAGGGAGGTGTTACCACATGAAGATCCAATGGCCGCCTGTATACAATCCATCCTACCTTCCGCCGCCGGACGAACCGTTCTGGGATCGGAAGCTGGAAACCATGGATGCCGGCGAAAGAGAAGAGCGGGTCATCCTGCCGAAACTCCAGGCGCAATTGACCTATGCCTATGAGAACTCGCCCTTCTACCGGAAAAAATGGGACGAGGCCGGGATCAAACCGCAGGATATCCGGTCTCTGGAGGATTTTGAGAAGATGCCCTGCGTAACGAAGGAGGAGATCCGCCGGGATCAGGCGGAATATCCACCGTTCGGAAGCAATCTCTGTGTGCCCAGGAGCGATTTGGCCCGCGTCCAGGGGACATCGGGAACGACGGGAAAACCTACCGCCTTCGGGATCAGCCGCGGCGACATGGCCCGCATCGCCGAGGCGCACGCCCGGATCATGTGGGGTTTCGGAGTCCGGCAGGACGACATCGTCTTCATCGGCTCCTTTTTCAGCCTCTACTGGGGAAGCTGGGGCGCCCTGCTGGGGGCGGAACGCCTCGGCGCGACCGCCTTCCCTTTCGGTGCGGGCGTTCCGGGCCAATCGGAAAGAGGCCTCGAGTGGATGAAAGATGTGAAGCCGACCGTGTTTTACGGCACCCCCTCTTACAGCCTCTATCTCGCAGAAAAGGCGCGGGCGATGGGAATCGACCCGCGGAAGGATTTCCGCTTCCGCATTCTCTTCTTTTCCGGCGAACCCGGCGCCGGTGTTCCCTCGACGAAGAGGCGCATCGAGGAGACCTTCGGGGGCATCTGCATCGACAGCGGCTCCCCCGCCGAAATGGCCCCCTGGATGGCCAACAGCGAATGCGCCCATCGCCGGGGAATGCATCTCTGGCAGGATATCGTTTACGCGGAAATGGTCGACCGGGAGACCCACCGGAGGGTGCCCTACGGCCAGGAAGGGGTCACGATCTACACCCATCTCGAGAGGAACTCGCAACCGATGATCCGCTTCTGGGCCGGGGACATCGCACTGTGGGTGGATGACCCATGCCCCTGCGGCCGCACCTACCCGCGGCTCCCGAAGGGAATTTATGGACGGGCGGACGACATGTTCGTGATCCGCGGCGAGAACGTCTATCCGAGCGCGATCGAAAATGTGATCCGCGGCATCGAGGGGATGGGCGACGAATTCCGCATTGTCATTACCCGGGAAAAGACCATGGACGAGATGATCGTCCAGGCGGAGCGCTCGCCCCAGGCCGATCCGTCGGTCATTCCCGACCTGAAGGCGAGGCTCGCCGGGGAGCTGAAATCGCGCGGCCTGCGGGCCGTCGTGCAACTGATGGAACCGGGAACGCTGGAGAGAACGGAGTTCAAGGCAAAAAGGGTGATCGACCAGCGGCGGATCCATGATGATCTCGTCGGTCGAAAATAGCCCTTCCCCCCTTTCCGGCCACCCCCCGCCCGGTTCTGTTTTGACCCGGCGGGGGGTTCTTCCGACGCACGTCTTGCATCTACAGGGTCAAACGGCCTGATCAATCAGGAGATTTTCCACCAACCCATGAACCGGAGAATCAGAACCCTCCAGGATCTTCTCGTCAAATCGGGCATGGCCGCCGCCGTGATCTGGTATTCCCGGGACCTCCTCTATTACACCGGCACCTGCCAGCCTTCGTGGCTTGTCGTTCTGCCCGACACATGCCGGCTCTTCGTCCGCAGCAATTATGCGGAGGCAAAAAAACAGGCGACCCTCGACGCGGATCAAATGGAAGCAGAACGGGATATGGGGCGGCTTCTCCTCTACCTGTGCGGCCACGGGGTCATCAAAGGTTCGGTGATCGGAACGGAACTGGACCTCCTTCCCGTCAACATCTGGCGGCAGTGGCGGGATCAGATGCCGGAATGGACCATCAAAGACGTGACCCCGCTGATCCTCGGGCAACGGCAGATCAAGGACGTCGTGGAAATCGACAGCATCCGGCGCGCCTGCCGCGTGATGGATCTGGGACACGACCGGATCCGCGCCTCGCTGAAATCCGGAATGACGGAGCTTGACGCGGCTGCTGCCATAGAGGACGTACACCGCCGGGAAGGGCATGCGGGCATCTACTTCATGCGTCATCCCGATTTTTTCATGGCCCGCGGCCTGTGCGCCTCCGGTCCGAACCTGATGCGCCCCTCCGGTCCCGCCTTTTCGCTTTCCGGCGTGGGGCTCGACGCCGCCGTACCCGCGGGACCGTCCCGGCGGGTGATCCGTCCGGGAGATGCGGTTCTGATCGATATTCCGGTCCTCGTCGAGGGGTACCATGTAGACATGGCCCGAACCTATACGGCCGGCGCCGCCGACCGGCGCAGTCGGGAACTGCATCGGAAATTGGAGCGGCTCTTTGCATTCGCCGCAGACATCCTGCGGCCGGGGATGACCTGGGGTCAGGGATGCCGGGCGGTGGAAGAGCAGGCGGATCTGCTGGGCGTCGGACACTTTTTCCAGCGGATGGCCGGCGGCGGAAAGATCCACTATATCGGTCACGGCATCGGCCTGGAGTTGAACGAGCCCCCCCTGGTGACGGCACGGAACGGGGATCCCATCCTTGCAGGAACGGTTATTGCGCTGGAGATGCACCTCCTTCAGGAGGACGAGTTCGCCTTGAAGATGGAGGATATGCTGCTGATCGATGAAGAAGAAAATGCGTTTTTCTCCCGGACGCCGCAGACCCTGTTGGAGGTCCTGTAGCCCTGAACCGGAAGATCGTGGAGTCCATTTGCATGATTCATTTTCCGCGCGGTTGACAAAAATGGATTCCTGCGGCATAGTGCGTTGCGATCGTGATCGGCATCCACATTCGGCACGGTGGTGTTATGCCCTGACAGCCGGTCTGCATCCCCATTGATCCGCCGGGAAGGAGAAGCATCGATGAGACTCTCTTGGGACGATTACTTTTTGAAGATGGCCGAAACCGCATGCCTGCGCTCGACCTGTCTGCGGGCCCAGTTCGGGGCCATTCTCGTCAGGAAACACACGATCATCAGCACCGGGTACAACGGCGCCGCCGCGGGTGTCCGGAGCTGCCTGGAGCGCGGGGAGTGTGTCCGGGAGCGTCTCAAGATCCCCAGCGGCGAACACTACGAGATCTGCCATTCGGTCCACGCGGAGGCAAACGCGATCATCCGCGCGAGCTTCGATTTGATGGACGACGCCACGCTGTACATCTACGGCCTTCAACAGCAGAAACCCCGCAGCGGGATGCCCTGTTTCATGTGCTGGCGGATGATCTTCAACGCCGGCATCGGCCATGTGGTTTTTCTCGACGACGAGGGACAGAAAAAAACGGTGAACGTCAAGGTAGTCGACCGCGGCCGCATTCTCTCGTACGTCGCGCCGGAGCCCTGAATATTCCGATGTTTCAGCCTGCCGGAACGGGTTGCGGACGAAAGACTTGAACGCGCTCCCCGGCTGGCGTTTTGCATCATAATAACATTCTATTATGTCATTGGAAATTCCATGACGACCTATTTTCCGAAGGTTTCCGCCGGTCGATCGAGCACGAGAGCGGGTGTCCGAACCTCGGCTTTCTGTCTCGCGGGATCGCCCTTCAGGAGCGCCTCGGCAGCCGCGTTCTTCTCATGGAAGGAACGGGGTTCGTAGCTCCAGCCGGCGGCAAGACGCGCCTCTTCCCTCTTCAGCGCGATCCAGGCAAACCGCCCGATGAGCGGCGTCGCCAGACGGGTCATCCAGCCGAAGGCGCGGTAGAGATCCTCCAGCAACCGGGTTGCCTTCTCTTTTTGACGGGGATCGTCGCGATACCACTTTTTCATCGCCCAGACGGCGCCGGCATAGGTCGAACGCAGCGGGAAAACCTCCCAGGCGACGCGCCTGCGGATGCGCGGCCGGGGATCGTTGCCGTACCGCTGCCAGCCGTTGAGCAGCACCCGGATCATCCTAAGCAGGCTCGGCCCGTTCACCGCGAAGTCGCGGTTGAAGGCCTCCAGCAGGTATTCCTCCTCCCGGCCCGCCGGGATATGCGGGTGGCGGTAATTGAAACGGTACTGCCCGTGGGCGTCGGCGGCGGGAAACTCCGTTTCCGGCAGCAGCGACCCGTCCTGCCGGTGTTTCTCATAGAGGGGTGTTCCCGGAATCGGCGTATAGAGCATGAACTGGTGAAAGACGGTCTCATGACCGATCGCGTAATCGATCACGGCGTCCATATTTTCCGGCCGATGCCCCTCCAGGCCGATGATCGTCGATCCCAGCACGCGGATTCCATGAGACTGCAAGAGATCGACCAGCGCGCGCGTATCGACCCCCTCGAGCTTGTCATAGGCGCTCTCCTCCCCTTCCAGCCCCATCCAGACCCAGCCGATCCCCAACCGCACCAGTTGATCGATCGTATAGGAGTTCAAAACCCGCGCCGAGCTGAAAACATAGATGGCCCAGCTTTTCCCGCCCTCCTCCATCAACTCCAGCAGCCGA
>CAYSSF010000146.1:1374-10249 GCA_964433455.1 uncultured Syntrophaceae bacterium | reverse complement strand
GACTTGATCGCCATCACGTCCGAGCCCGCCTGCGGCTCCGTGATCGCAAAGGCCCCCAGGATCTCGGCGTTCACCAGCTTCGCGATGTACTTCTTCTTCTGCTCCTCCGTCCCATACCGGTAGATCGTGTAGGCGCACCCGATCTCCTGCATGTTCACCTGCACCCGCAGCGAACTCGACGCCCGCGCGATCTCCTCGGTGATGATCGCCGCCGCCAGCCAGCCCATGTTGTTGCCGCCGTACTCCTCCGGGATCACCGTCCCGAACAGGCCCAGTTCCCCCATCGGCTTCACCACCTCTTCATACGGGAAATAGTGGTTCGCATCCCATTCATCGGCGTACGGCGCGATCTTCCCCGACGCAAACCCCCGGACCATGTCCCGCAACATCACCAACTCTTCCGATAACCCAAAATCCATGGCATGACTCCTTGTCTGTGAATTGTTTGTTGATCCTCAAACCCCGTCGCAAAACGTCTCCCCGCCCTATGTCCCGCCGCCCCCGGTGCAAAAGGGAATGCGGCGCTTTCAGGTATCTTCATACCATACCGGATTCCCGACGGCGATGAAATTACAGGGCTTTTTTGACCAACGCGGGAATCAGCCCTCTCTCATCCGGTCTTCCCTCGAACTTTGACACCGGCCAGTTTTTCCAATACCTGGATGACCGCCGGATGGTACTGCTTGCTGTAACCGGACGCTCTGGCAAATTCATAGGCCTGACAGGCCAGGGAACCGAAATACTGCGGAACATGGTACTTCTCGGCCATCACCATCGCCAAATCCAAATCCTTCATGATGTAATCGACTGGGAATAGCCCTTCGGCGAAGTCGCCCTTCATCACGAAATTCTTCACATGGTTCTGCAACACAAAACTGTTCGCGGAACCATTGCTTAAGGTCTTGAACAATACATCGGGACTGACCCCGGCTTTTACCCCCAGGACCAGCGCCTCCGACAACGAACACATGGATACGGCGATCAGCAGGTTGTTGATGAGCTTCACAATCTCCCCCGCGCCCGTCCCCCCGCAGTATTCGATGTCCGTTCCCATGGTCGACAACAAGGCCTTGCACCTTTCAAAAACCTCCGGTTCTCCGCCGACGTAAATGGCCAGGGTTCCTTCCGTCGCGCCTCGAACCCCTCTGACCACCGGGGCATCCAGCATTTTAACCCCTTTTCCCGACAACGTTTCGGAAATATCCCGGGTCGTTACCGGATCGATCGTACTCATGTCGATCACGATGGAGCCTTCCCGAATTCCCCGGATGACCCCTTTTTCCCCCAGGATCGCCTCCCTGGCGTGAGGGGAGGAGGGGAGCATCGTAATGACGGTGTCCGATCGCTCGCCGACCTCCGTCGCGGAGGAAGCCCCAGCGGCGCCGAAGGCAACAAGCTCTGCCAGCCTTTCGTTCACGATATCGTAAGCGGTTACCGAATAACCTTTCTTGATCACATTTTTCGCCATAGGAAGACCCATGGCCCCAAGGCCGATGAAACCAATTCGCTCCTTCATTGCATTCCCTCCCAACCTTGCGTTGCCAAGGATATATGGACCGTTGAGAATGGCCTCTTTGCAACCTCCACGAAACGGTGATCGTTGTGATCAATTTTTTGCCTGTAGGCCAGATCGACCAACTCGGACCCGTACCGGTCCGTCAATGCCACGACCGGCGACCGGTCCAGCAACCGCATGACCCAGGCCATTGCAGAGGTTCAGAGCACCCGGTCCCAACGTGGAGAGGCAAACGCCGGGAACACCGGTCACATCCCCAACCACGGAGGCCATGATCGCCGCGGAGGACTCATGCTGCGGTCAAGATAAATCGGATCCCCTCATCCTCCGCCCCGTTTATCAGATCGGCCGTGCTTCCGCCGCCGGGGATTCCAAACATGAAGTCCACCCCGGATCCCTTTAACATTTTACCAACCGCCTGATACATCTTCATGATGGCCCACCGTCACCTTTTGGATTGGAATCATAGACTTTTCCGGAAACGCAGACCCACCCGTCCAGGATCTTCCGGGCCGTCCGGCCGATCGTGCAACTGATAATACGCGGTCCACCTTTCTCAAACCGGACATCCACCTTCACATCCATCACCCCCGAGGGATGACCGAATACGATTGGGATTGGGGTCAGGTCTTGGGTCTTGAATTTAAAACCGCTCTGCCCCCAATCCCATACCGGCAAGCCTCCGCCCGCCACCCGGTTCACCACGGAACCGGGCAGGATCGCCGCAATTGCCGCCGGAATGGCCGCAGTGATGGCAAACACCTTGTGCATCTTTCCCATGGCCATGACGCGCGCGAGCAGGTTGACATCGCCCTTTGCGACGACCTTCCCGGTTATGGTCTGATAATCGCGGGAGGCGGCGACAAAGGAAATCTTCGGGATGGACTGGCTGACCGCGATCCCCATCAGCTCGCCGACCTTCCTGCGGATGGCTTCCAGTTTCACCCGCACCGCCTGGTTCAGATCGAGCGCCGCGGGCAGTTCATCCCCCGTCAGATTCAGTTCTTCAGCGGGGACAAATGCCGTCGGATTTCCCGCATCGACGATGGTCGCCGAATATCGCCCCCCCGTGGCCAGACGGACTTCATCCACCACATTTCCGGTGGGGAGGAGCTTTCCCGTCGCGGCGCCGGCCGGGTCCATGAAGCTCAGTTCGATCCTGGCCCCGGTTCCCGGGCAGCCGTGGATCTCGTAATCGCCTTCCGAAACGACCTTGCCCCTCTTCACCGGGACCTTCGCGTAGATCATCTTCTTCGTATTGGTGTTGTAGATTCGGACGGTCGTGAAGGGCTCCACGGGTCTCACCAGTCCTTTGTCGACCGCATAAGGACCTACCGCGGAGCTGATGTTTCCGCAGTTCGCCGAGTAATCGACGAAGGGGTTGTCGATTCCCACCGCCCCAAAGGTGTAATGGATATCCCGGTCGGGCGCCTCCGAAGGGGAGATGATCGCCAATTTGCTTGTAAGCGAATCCGCCCCGCCCAATCCGTCGATCTGGCGGTGATCGGGGCTGCCGAAAATGGCCAGGATGATCCGCTCCCGGAGATCGGGATCGGCAGGAAGATCCTTTTCCAGCAGGAAGACGCCCTTGCTGGTCCCGCCGCGCATGATCGTGCACGAAAACCGCGTTTTCCGCTTCATGGGTTTTTCTCCAACACGCCGTCCCATGGACGCCCCGCCAATTTCAGAGAGAGGCGTCACCTTGCGCCGCCGCACATGCGGGAACGGCTTTCAACATTTTACGGTCCTTAAAACACCTGCGCGGTGCGACACCTCTTCACAATGGAGGGAGAAACCGTTCATGCAAGCAGGCGGGTAAGTTCACGGATGTCGTCCAACAAATCCAGCGTTTCAACCGTCTCGATGAGGTGATCCAGACAATCTTCGGCGATGACGGGAGCGGCCAGGCTTCTGAATTTCCCGGCGACTTCGGAGAAATCCATCGGGGACTCCGCGGAACCCCTCGCAAAGTCGATCCGCGCCTCGAATCGTTGCCCGTCCTTCAGGAAGATTTCCACCTTGTTCGCATAGCGCCCCGGATACAGTTTGTCCATTTCCGGATCCGTGACGACCTCGACGCGCCCGGCCAGGGCCATCACCTGCGGATCGGAGATCCTTGTATCCGCAAACTGTTCCAGAAGCGCTGCACCGTCCAGAAGCGACACGGCAACGATATACTGGAGGCTCATCTGCGCCTGCACCACCCCCATCGCCCGGTACGCGAAACCACACTGCAGCTTGACGCTCTCCGCGGTCTTCACAAGAATTCTTTCGACGTCGGAAGGGGCGAACCGTTGCCCGTTTCGAAGCTCAAAAACCGCATCGATCGCGGAGTGGGAACTTGCACAGCAGGCATAGGGCTTGATGTGGACACCACGGCAGAGAAACTTCGTCCCCAACCCAGCCGTGATCTGAGAAAGGTCGATCCGGTCCGAAGTCGCCCTGCAGAAGCCGCCGTCCGCCGCCTCCAGGATCTGCGTCGGTCCCGCGAAGCCCTTCCCCGCCAGAATGGCAGCCATGACACCGCTCTGGCTGGCGCGTCCCGGATGGAACCGCTTGCTCATCGCACCGTCTGCAAGGAAAGCCCACAACCCCGCGGACTGCGTCCCCGCCATACCCAAGGCGCTTGCCATCTGCTCCCCGTTCAATCCGAGGAGACGGCCGGCGGCGGCGGCGGCGCCGAACGTCCCCGTCGTTCCGGTCAGATGCCACCCCTTCAGACGAGAGGCGTTTGGCCCCGTGGCCAGGCTCACCCGGATCATCGTTTCATACCCGGCGACCATGGCCGTCAGAATATCCCTGCCGGATGCGCCAATCGCCTCCCCGACGGCCATGGCCGCGGAAATGACCGGGGCCCCGGGGTGAATCTTCGCGTTGTGATAGTCGTCGAAATCGAACCCGTGGATCATCACCCCCAGGCCGAGCGCGACATTCGCCGACGGCCCCCGGAAACGCTGCAGCCAGAGGGTCGATTCCTCTTTTCCCCCCTGCTCCCGGACATACTCGCTGACGATCCGCGCCCAAGGCTGGGAGGCGCCGTGGAGTCCGCATCCGATAGCGTCCAGCAGGTATTTCTTGAAGCGAGCGACGAGGTCCTTATCCAAGCTGTCGAAGGCAAGCCGGGAGGCAAAGCGGGCGAGCGAAAGCGTTGCGTCTTCCATCCCTCATCCTCCCTGCAGGATCTTGGGTTTTTTGATCAAAGGGTATACGATCGAGATCACGGCGCACAGCAGCAGGACGATGCTGATGGGCCTGGTGATGAGGATCATGGGGTCGCCCATCGACAGGAGGAGCGAACGCCGCAGGGCCAGTTCCGCCATGTCGCCCAGCACCAGCGCCAGGATTGCCGGCGCCACGGGAATGCCGAACTTCATCATCGCGTATCCGACGACGCCGAAGATAAACATGAGGTACAGGTCGTCCGTGCTGTTGGCCAGGCCGAAGGCGCCAATGACGCAAAGAATCATGATCATGGCCGAAAAGACGGAATAGGGAAGCCGGTTCAACTCCAGGAACAGCCGGATTCCCACAAAAGCCGTCAATACCAGCAGAAAGAGGTTCGACATCAGCATGGCCACGAAGATCCCGTAGACAATGTCCGGCCGCGTGGATAAAAGCAGCGGTCCCGGCTGCAAGCCGTGGATCATGAAGGCGGCGATCATCATCGCTGTCGTATTGCTGCCGGGCAGCCCCAGCGAAAGCAGGATCGTCATGGATCCGCCCGTCGAGGCATTGTTTGCGCACTCGGCGGACATCAGGCCGTCCACGGCGCCTTTCCCGAACTTCTCCGGATTCCTCGACATCCTTGCCGTCGTTCCGTAAGCCAGAAAAGAGGCAATCGTCGCCCCGGCGCCGGGCAGCGCCCCGACAACCGTTCCAATGATGGGGGAGCGGATCAGGTTTGCCCACTGTGATTTGAAAAGCGACAAAGGCGGGATTTCGTCGCGCATGTTCCGATACTTCACAGCCCCCTTGAACTCCTTGAACGGCTCTTCCGCCTCGATGAAGATTTCCGAAATGGCCAGCAATCCCACCATGGCGACGACGAAGCTGATCCCCCCCAACAGGATCGTCGTGTCGAAGGTAAATCTCTCCCCGCCCGTGATGCCGTCCGTCCCCACCGTCGCCAGGAAAAGGCCGAAGAAGCAGGAGAGGAATCCCTTGATCATCGATTTTCCCGACAGGCTCGAAACCACGCTCAGTCCCAGGATGGTCAGCGCGAAAAATTCGGGGGGACCGAACCGCATGGCGAATGACGCGATCAGCGGCGTCGCCGCCATCATGACGATGACGCTGAACACCCCTCCGTAGATGGAACAAAGCAGAAAGACCCAGAGGGCGTAAGCGGCATGGCCCTGTTTGGCCAGGGCATGGCCTTCGATCACGGTCGGCACGGAAGAGGGTTCTCCCGGAATGCCGAAGAGGATCGACGTGATGGAGCCGCCTGTAATGCCCCCGCAATAGGCGGCGACCAACATGCAGAAAGCCGTCATCGGCGAGAGGGCGTACGTGAAGGAAAGGAGCAGCACGATTCCCATGGAGGTGCTGATGCCGGGCAACGCGCCCGCAAGCAGGCCCCAAAGTCCGCCCAGGCACATGGCCAGGATGTTCTTGGGGAGCAGAACCGTTGCAAACGCTTGAAGGTAATGTTCGATCATGGCGGATTACCTCATCGGATTAGGGTGTCACTGGTAGAAAAATCGGGAGAGCGAGGCAAACAGCCCAACGCCTTTGGGGAAGGGGATCGTGATGAACTTCGCGAACACGGCGACGATAATCGCCGTTACAACGAAGGGAGAGACGGCGAGAACCCATTTTCTCCGCTCGCCGAGCGACACCGCAAAGGCGATCACGAAGAGAAAGGTCGAAAGGACGAATCCGATCAAGGGCATGGCCACGATGTACAGGAAAAGACAGATCATGCTCAGTCCGACCTTCCTGCGCCGAACCCAGGTCGCAGCCGCCTCTTCCGGTGACGGGGTCGCTGCCGGTTGAATGGCTGCTCTCCGCGCCTCGATGACGGTCGTCGCCAACCAGGCGATGCTCAACCCGAGACAGGCAACCAGGGAAACCACGGGCCAGAAACCGCTTCCCACCTCCCCGGCGCGCCTCACCTCGAAAATTTCGAACCCCTGGATCAGCATGAAGGAAAAAAAGACGATGCAGACCCCGCCCGCAGTGATCTCGGCCCTTTTCATGGTCCCTCCTTCGCACCGGCCGGGTTGCGCGGCGCGCTTTCTCCGCGCAACCCGTTTATCGCCTGGCGCTTTATTTTACATATCCCAGATCCTTGAGAACGTCGCCGAAGAATTTTATCTGCTGATCCCAGTACTGGCGAGTCTCTTCCGGCCCCAGATAACCCGGACGCGCGTAGAGGTGGTTGTCCTGAACGAATTTCACATACAACGGCGTATCCAGGGATTTCTTGATCCAGTCGTGGAGGAACTTTTGACGGTCGGGGGGCGTTCCCTTCTTTACCGCCCAGGCCCTCATCAGGCCATGTGTGTAATCGATGCCCAATTCCAGGGTCGAGGGCACATCCGGAAGGGCCGGATGGCGTTTTTCCATGATGACGGCCAGCGCCTTAAGCTGGCCTGCATTGATCAAGGGCAGGGTTTCCGCCAGTTCCTCCACGGCGCCGGTGATGTGGCCGCCGATGATCGCCGCCTTGATCTCCGCGCCCGAATCGAAGGGAATGAAGGTGACCTCCACACCGCACTTTTTGAAAAAGGCCACCGTCTGGATCTCCGACCATCCGCCGGGCGAGGTGCCGGCGAATTTCAGCATCCTCGGCTTCGATTTTCCGTACTCCACCAGTTCAGCCAGGGTCTTGAACTTTGAATTCCCGGCAATCAGGATGGCGGAGGTGTCCCACTGGATTCTCATCAGAGGATCGAAATCGCGGATAATCTGGGCGCGCGTCTTGGGTTTCACCGCGTCGATCAGATGCGACGTGGTTACGGCCAGCACCGTGTAGCCGTCGGCCGGTTGCTGCGCGACGTAGAGCATGCCCTTCGTTGCCCCGCCGCCGGGCATGTTGTTGATGACCAACGGATGCTTCTCATGTTTTTTCATACCCTCGACAACGGCCCGGGCCGCCGTATCGCTGCCGCCGCCCACGCCGAAGGGCACGAGGATCTCAATGGCCCGCTCGGGATACGCGGCCGCGGAGACGTTCCCGACGCCAGCCGCCAGCCCCATGACGACAAAAACCGCTAACATACAGATCGCCTTTTTCATACCTTTCCCTCCTCATTTCGGTTCATATGGTTATTGGGTACGACTTGAATCTCATTGGGCAAAGAAAGACAGCTATGAATCACGCCAACATCAAAAAACATGAAAGCCGGCGCAGTATATGGACTTTCCCTGGAGTCGTCAAGCAGAATCGCCGGATAATTTTTCGGCAGCGGTTCTTGACCATAACGGCTCGTTACGGCGCCTTGATGACGCGTTACGGAGCCAGGATCCCATCTCTCTTCGAAGATCTCCACCCGGTTGCCCCATATCGCCGTACAGGCCGACACGCACGCATAATGGATTGTATTTGAATGCATATTTCCCACTCAGGTCTAACCTGCACCAGGCAAATATCACTTGAACTTGAGCAGGAAAAGGGGTATAGACCGCAATACTTCGCACCATGCAAGAGGAGATCAGCAGAGATGGCAATCGTATTGAAAGATTCATTGCAGACGATCCAAACACATCGGGCTCTAAGTCCCCATTATACGGAACTTCTCGATATTCTGGAGGAGATCATGATCCTCCGTGAGGAATACCGCCGACGGATGCAGCGGGAGACATTCCCCGTCGATGAAAAGATGATCCCGGCCAAGATAGCCGGGGGATTCCCCCTCATCGATTTCTCTTCGTTCACCGGCGATCTCACCGAACCGCAGCAGTACTTTCTGGCCCTGCTGGAAATCGCGGAAAAGAGGGCGCCCGGCGAAACCAATGAGATGGCCAGAAAGATCATCGAGGGTGAAATCCGTTTCAACGACCTGATCTACGAATCCTTCAACCCGCTGCCCGAGGAAGAAGAGGCGGCAGACGACGAGGAAAATCACTCCTTCGATCTTGTGGAGCTCTTCATCGAAGAGAGCCTGAGGCCGGCACTGGAGATGGTTGTAACACGCCACGGCGCCGCCGCCGCAAAGGCGGGATGGCAGGAGGGATACTGCCCCATCTGCGGCCGTGAACCCAAGATCGGCGAGATTCGGGGCAAAGGGGAGAACCGCTACCTTTTCTGCAATCAGTGCGGCTTCGAGTGGAACTACCGGCACATCAAATGTCCCTTCTGCGGTAATGAGGAGCAGCAGAGCCTGGCCTATTTCACGATCGACGGGGATGAACGTT
>CAYSSF010000146.1:0-1364 GCA_964433455.1 uncultured Syntrophaceae bacterium | reverse complement strand
ACGTTACCGCGTCGATGTCTGCAACGAGTGCAAGCGTTACATCAAGATCGTCGACTTCCGGAAGGCGAAACAGAAGGCGGACCTGGATGTGGAGGACATCGCGACGCTCCATCTGGACATGCTGGCCAACGACGAGGGTTATGACTGACCCTTGGCAACCGGAGAAGATGCATTGAACGACAGGGACATGGCGGCCATCATCCCCCTTCTGGAGAGGGAACTGCTGAAAAAAGAACTCCCCATCGTGACGAAGCTGGCAGAGGAACACCGCGATCCCTTTGAGATCCTGATCTCCACGCTCCTCAGCCTCCGGACCAAGGATGAGGTGACGGCGGCCGCAACGGAGCGGCTCTTCGCCCTCGCCTCGACGCCGGAAGAGATGGTTCGACTCACAGCGGAGGAAATCCGGAAGGCGATTTACCCCGTGGGATTTTACCGAAACAAGGCCGAAACGGTCCTCCAGGTCTGCCGGGAGCTGATCGACCGTTTTCACTCCCGCGTACCGGACACCATCGAAGAACTTCTGACCTTCCGGGGGGTCGGACGAAAGACGGCCAACCTCGTTGTCGCCCTCGGTTTTAACGGCGCCGGTCTCTGCGTGGACACCCATGTGCACCGGATTTCCAACCGGCTCGGCTATGTCCGGACGAAAACCCCCGACGAGACGGAACTCGCGCTGCGGTCCAAACTGCCTCAGGAGTACTGGCCACGATACAACACGCTGCTCGTCGCCTTCGGGAGGAATACCTGCCGCCCCGTTTCTCCTCTCTGCAGCATCTGCCCGGTAGCGGTCTATTGCGATCGTATCGGCGTAAAAAAAAGCCGTTAGGGAATCGATTTCCGTTCGGTCTGCCGAGGGATCTTCTGAAAAGTCGATCCTTAATAGGTTGACACTTTTGGGTATGGTGATACAATCGGATAAAAATAACGCCCATATTGCTGCATCGGGCATAAAGCAAGGGGGAACATAAAAAATGGCTATCAAGGTAGGGGTCAACGGCTTCGGAAGGATCGGGAGGAACATCATCAGGGCCGCGCATGGAGACCCGTCCATCGAATGGATCGCAGTCAACGACATCGCGGATGCGAAAACTTTATCCCATCTTTTCAAATATGATTCCGTGCACGGAATCTACAAGGGAGATGTCCGGGCAAAAGACCGTTCGATTATGATCGACGGCAGAGAAGTAAAGGTCTTTGCCGAGAAGGACCCGGCCCGGCTGGCCTGGAAGGAGATGGGGGTCGATATCGTGATCGAGTCGACGGGTCTTTTCACCTCCCGGGACAAGGCGCAGGCGCACATCTCCTCCGGCGGCGCCAAAAAGGTGCTGATTTCCGCCCCCGCCAAGGACGAGGACATCACG
>CAYSSF010000145.1:0-10376 GCA_964433455.1 uncultured Syntrophaceae bacterium | reverse complement strand
AGGTGGCATGTTCGTGACAGGTGATCATCCGCTCCACCACCGTCCGGCGGTAGGCCCGGAGCATGCAGCCCCAGTCGGTCATTCGGACGCCTGTGATTTTTCTCGCCACGATGTTGACGATCCGGGAGGGGAGGATCCGGAACAGGGAATCCTTTCTCCCTTTTCGGATCGTGCCGACCACATCGTAGCAGCCCTCTTCCATCGTTTCGATCAGGCGGGGGATCTCTTCCGGCGGGTTCTGGAGGTCCGCATCGAGCGTCACGACAATCCCGCCGCGGACGATTGAAAAACCGGCCATGATGGCCGCATGCTGTCCGTAATTCCGCGTCAGCTCAACAACCCGGACTTCGGGGTCGACCGTAAATTCTTTCAGGATCGAAAGAGAGCGATCCCGGCTGCCGTCATCGACCAGGATTACCTCCCAGGGTCTTTTCAGCGCGGACATCACCGGCAGGATCCGGGCCATCAACGAGGGGAGGTTTTCCTCTTCGTTATAAACCGGGATCACGAGGGAGATCATCTTCTCAAAATCAACTGCATCCATTTCCAATGTTCTCATTAAAAGTCGAAAAACATCCTTTCCTGTCATTCCCGTGAAAACGGGAATCCAGTCTTTTTGACCATTTACATTTTGTCTGGATTCCCGCCTACGCGGGAATGACGACTTTTTTTCGAAGCCGTCATTATGCTATCACTTTTGGTCCCCTTTCGGACCACCCAGAATCTCCCGCACTGCGGCGGAGACATAGTGGACATCCCCGTTGGTCATGTCGGAAAACAGCGGCAACGACAGGATCCTTTTCGCCGCGCGTTCCGTTTCCGGCAATTTCACGGCCCCGAAGCGCTCCTTCACGTAGTTCAGCAGATGACATGCCGGAAAATGGAGACCGTACCCGACGTTGTAATCGGATAACCGCTCCATGAACCGCTCCCGCTCCATGGCCAGGACCTTCACGACAAAGAGGTGGTTCGCATGCTCATGGGGATAGGGGGGATCGCCCGGAAGATCCAGGCCGGCAATCCCCTGGAGTTCCTGTCTGTAAAGCGCGGTGAGTTCGGTCCGGCGGCGGTTGAACGCGGCAAGCCGGGAAAGCTGGGCGATCCCCAGGGCGGCCTGAATGTCCGTCAGGTTGTACTTCCAGCCCGGTGTTTCAATGTCGTATTCGGGGTTGCCGCCCCTACCGTAGCGTTTCCAGGCGTCTCTTTCGATGCCGTGAAAACGCAGAAGACGAATACGCTTTTCCAGTTCCCCGTCGCTGTGGGCAATGAGGCCCCCCTCGCCGGTCGTGATGTTCTTCAGCGGGTGAAAGGAGAATATGGCGATCCTCCCGAAGCCGCCGACATGAATCCCCCGATAGCGCGTCCCGATGGCGTGGGCTGCATCTTCGATCACGGTCAGGCGATGACGGTCGGCAATCTCCATGATCCGATCCATCTCCGCCGGAGCGCCGGCAAAATGGACCGGGATGATCGCCTTCGTCCTCGGGGTGATCCGGGTTTCGATGTCGTCGACATTGATGTTGAGGGTGTCATAATGAATGTCCGCGAAGACGGGTCGGGCGCCGTGCAGCGCGATCATGTTGACCGTCGAGGCGAAGGTCAGCGATGGGGTGATCACCTCGTCCCCCGGCCCGATGCCGAGGGCGGCGATGACGAGATGCATCCCCGCCGTTGCGGAGGAGAGGGAAACGGCATGGCGGGCCCCGGTGAGCTCCTGAAACCGCTCCTCGAAGCTCTTGCAGAGTGGGCCGGTCGTAATCCATTGCGACCGCAGGCAGGCGGTTACACTTTCGATCTCCATCTCGCCGATGGAGGGGCGGTTCAGCGGCAGAAAATCTTCCCGAATCTTCATCACGATCCCTTTCACCCAACCCCTTGCTAACCCCCTCCCGTATAGGGCGGGGGAATACTTCTCAGGATCTCTTCAACTCGACCAGCGCGAACGCCTCATTATGCCACAACACCCGGAGCGCGGGTACCTCTTTTTTCAATCTCTCCAGTTTTTCGTCGTTCTCGGTCGCGCAATATAGCCCGCCCATTTCCCGAACCAGACGGAAGAAAGCGTCGGAGGTAAGGAAATAGCGTTCGCGCTCCGCAACCGGAAGCTGTTCGCTGCCGTACCTCACCTCCCCGATGTCGTCGACGATCGGGGTCCTCTTCCCGGTGTAGAAATCGACCCCGTACAACGACATGCCGTACTGGTAGAGGGTTGCATCTGCCGGAATGTGTTTCCCGATCGCCTGTGCCAACGGATAGGCGGATTTGTAGGGCGCGAGATATTGCGCAACCGGCGGGGTGAGCGAAACCACGAACAGCGCAAACAGGAGGTAGACCGTCGCAAACCAAGCCGGCCCTTTCCTGCTTCGCATCCGGTCCGGCAGAAAGAGGATCAGCAACTGGATCAGGAACGGGATTACGATCCACGGCCACCAGTTCCCCCAGGTCACCCCGCGTTCCCGCAGAAAAACCGGCGCGACCAGAACGGCCATGAAAAGCACGCACTGGAAAATCCCCGTCCAACGCAGGCGCAGCGGCGGAAGCACCCCGGCTCCACCCTCCCCCGCTCTCTCCTGATAGCGGCGGAAGAGATGGCCGAAAAACAGTGCGACGGGAAGAAAAACCGGCGCGATGTATGGAATCAGTTTCGAGGAAGAGATCGAAAAGAAGATAAAGATCAGGCCGAACCAGGTCAGCAACAATCGTTTCTCGACACTGCCGAATCCTTTCTCGTCCTTTCCGGCTCCCCGGATCGCCTCCGGCAGGAAGGCGCACCACGGAAGCGTCCCGGCCAGCAGGATCGGGATGAAAAAATAGAAGGGTTGATAGCGGTCATGCATCCGGGTCGCATAGCGGAGCAGGTGCTCCTGGATAAAGAAGAAACGAAAGAAATCGGGATTCTGCTGCTGGACCAGGATCAGCCAGGGAAGCGATACGGCAGAAAAGATCAAGATGCCGACGGGGGAAAAAAGGGCGAAAACCTCCCGCCAGCGGCTGGAGACCAGAAGCCACACCACCACAACGCCGAACGGAAACGCGATCCCGATCAACCCTTTGGCCAGAAACGCCAGTGCGCTGAAAAGATAGAGGAGGTAAAGCCATCCCTTCTTCTTTTTCGTACCGGTAAGGCAGCGAAATCCGGACCAGATTCCCAAGCAGACGAAAAAGGCGAGCGGCATGTCGAGGATGTTGATCCGGCCGATCGCGACATGATAGAGGAAGGTGGTCAGAACGGCGGCCGCATAGAGCCCCGTCCGCGCATCATGAAAAAAGAGCCCCATGCGATAGACCAGCAGGATGCACCCCCAGGCACAGAGGGCCGCGAAGAGGCGGGACGAGAATGCATTCTCCCCGAAAATCCGGAAAGCGATTGCCGTCGCCCAGTAACTGAGCGGCGGTTTCTCGAAATAAACCGCCGCTTTCAGCCTCGGCGTGACATAGTCGCCGGTGGCGTTCATCGCGCTCGGGATCGCGCTGTACCGCCCTTCATCCGGTTCCATCAGGGGGGTGAATGGAAGCGGGGCCAGATAAAGCAGCAGCGGAATCAGAAAGAGAACGACGATTTTGATGGATCTGTTCTGCACGACCACCCCCTGGAATGCTCATAAACACAATGTTTTTCGGGCGTGTTTATTCCACAGATCGGCCGGCATTGTCAATTGATTAATCCTGACCTTCATGAATTTCCCGATGCCTGGGGACGCTCCCCCATCAATCGATTCTCGGATTATTTCCAGAAAAAAACGGGCTCGGGCTGGACCTGCTCGATGCCTCCCAAATTATTTCCGCTCTATCCCATCGAAGTGAGAAGGGTCTGCACCCATGCATGTTCCTTCTGTTCCACGTCTCAAAATTTTGACACACATTTCTTTAAACGTATCTACACAATTATCGAGTCACGTGATAATAATCTTCCCCGGTCAATGCCTATTGAAAGAGACTTAAAAACGATGCTGCAACCTTACCATGGCACGATCCGGAACATCGCCTGCCTTTTCGCCCACGGCGGTCTTGCGGATGAGGACGGCAACCGGATCTACGAGATCGCCGCGACGGTGATCGCCCCGGACCGGCAGGAGGAGAGCTTCGCCTCCCTCGTCCGTTACGGGAAGTCGACGGAACGGGACCGGCATGCATCGACCGTTTCCCGGGAGGCGTTGCGGACGGCCCCGCCCCTCGCGGACGTGACGGCCTTTCTCTCCTCCTTCCTTCGGGAGACGGATTTCGTTGTGACGCTCAACCGCCGAGAACAGATCGAACCGCTGCTTGCCGGCTGCGGCGGCCCGCGGGTGGTTGATCTCCGCTTCGCCGCCGAATTCTTCCTCCCCCAGGCGGACAGCGCCGCGCTGAAGCCGTTATGGGAATATCTCCACGGGAAACCGCGCGAGAAATTTTCGTTTACCGCGGAGGAGGCGGTCGCGCTCTCGGTCGACCTCGTCCGTCACATCTGCGGCCGCGTGCTGAATGCCGCGGAATTCCCCCCCGCGGCGGCCCTCCGCTTTCATCTGGGCCAAAGCGCCACCCTCTTCGGCAACCTCTTTCTCCATCTCAACCGGAACTTCCGGAACTATTTCGGCGGCCTCTTTGATCCATCGGCGGGAGAGGAAACGGCTGAATGGAAAGGATTTCTGGAAAAGACGCCGCCGCCGGCCCCGCTTCCGGACGGGGAGGCGATCCGGAAGAAGATCCCGATTGCCCGGATCGGGGATCTCTACCGGGGACTTGCCGCGAAAGAAAAAGGCTATGCGCTCCGGACCTCCCAGATCGCCTACGCGGGGCATGTCGCCGCAGCGCTGAACGACCGCGCCGTCCTCACGATCGAGGCGGGAACCGGCACCGGGAAGACCCAGGGCTACCTGATCCCGGTTCTGGAGTTTTTGCGGCGGAACCCCGATGCGCGGGTCGCCGTTTCGACCTACACGAAGAACCTCCAGGAGCAGATCGTCCGGCGGGAGCTCCCGCTGACCCTCTCCCTCAACCGGGCCTACCGGAAGATTCCGACCGCCCTTCTCAAAGGCAAAACCAATTACCTCTGCGCGGAGAAACTGGACCACCTCTACGAAGAGACCCTCTCCGGAGGCCGTCTGCTCGCCTGGCTCTATTTCGTAAACCGGATCTTTCATTTCCGCGAAGTCGACGGGGAGACCGCCGGGGAACGGATCCGCTTTCACTTGAACGACGGTCTTTTCTTCCGCCGTCTCCAGCATGAAATCTCGGCCCGGAGCGGCTGCAACCGGAGGCACCTCCGCTGTCCTGCGCAGATTGTCGCCGCCGAGGCCCAAAATGCCCGCCTCATCGTCACCAACCACCACAAGCTGGCCCTTCTGGACCGGGACGAACTCCTCGGGGGGCTCTTTGAAAACTGCGTGATCGACGAGGCGAACCACTTCGAACAGGCGGTCCGCGGCGCCTACGGAATCGAAATCGCCTCGCGGGCGATGGCCGACGTGATCGCCTATCTGGAATCGGTCCTCCAGCGGCCGGCGCCGGCGGCCGGAAATTACGCTGCGCTGGGGATCGCCGCCGCGCTGAAGGCGATCGGCGAATTCCGCGAGGAGACGGCCGCCTTTGCCGCCGCGCTCGCCGCCGTCCGAGGCGCCGCCGCGCGGGGGGAAGCCATGGTCCTTCCGGCGGAACACCCGGCGTTCCGGGAGGGCCGTCTGAAAAGCCACCTTGGCGTGCTCCGGAAGCGCCTCAAGGAGATCGCCGGAGACCTGTCCTTCATCAAGGACCCGGAGGCGTGCCGGAAACTTGGAATGCGACCCCGGACCGTCGATCGCCTGAAGACCGCCCTCCGGGATCTCCAGGAAAATGAAGAGACGCTGAAGGCGATCGGGGAAAAGGTTATTTCTCCGGCGTATGTCACGGCCGGAGTCCTCTTCGTCCGCCACTGGACGATTTCGGTCCGCGCGGTCGAGGTGGCCGACATTCTCCGGGATCATCTCTACAAAGGCCGGGACTGCGTCATCTTCACCTCGGCGACGCTCCGCCAGGGCGAGAGCTTCAACGGTTTCCGGCGTTCGGCCGGGATGGGGGATGTACAGCGGGCAGAGGTTTCTTTGGTACCGGAATCCCCGCCGCCCGCCGAAGAGCCGGGCGTCTCCCCAAGGGATCGAAAAGAGACGACAGAGGTCCATTCCGGCAGCAGGGAATTCCGTTTTGAGGCGATCCCCGCGCCCTTCGACCCCGCCGCCGCGGAGATCGCCGTCCCCCTGGAGGCCCTGAGCGGTGCGTTTGACTGCAAGGATGCCTGGCTCTGCCGGGTCTCGGATCTTCTCCCCGGCCTGATCCGCCGGAACCGGGGGCGCACCCTCGTCCTCTTCGCCAGCTACGGCGATCTGGAGGCGATTTCCGCGCGGGTGGCGGATCAGATCCGCGCCGACGGCTATCCGCTCCTGCTCCAGCAGAGCGGCGTACCGACCGCCTCCCTCTGCGACGAGTTCCGGGCGATCCGGGAGAGCGTCCTCTTCGGCGCGGACACCTTCTGGTACGGGGTCGATTTCCCCGGGGAGACGCTGACCCAGGTGATCATCACCCGCCTCCCCTTTCCCCACCCCCAGGATCCGCTGCAGATCGCGCGGAGGAATCTCCTCCCCAATGAGGAGTACTGGCGGCGCTACCGTTACGAAACCGCGATCAAACTTCGACAGGGGATCGGCCGGCTGATTCGCTCGGAGGCTGATCGGGGCAGGGTCATCATCCTCGACGCACGCTACCGCGTACACAAGGGCAGAGGAGCTTTCGCATGACCGGTGTGATTCTTTCGGGCGGCAAAAACCGGCGGATGGGGGAAAACAAGGCCTTTCTCCGGATCGAAGGCGAACGGATGATCGACCGGACCGTCCGGCTCTTCAAGGCGGTTTTTCAGCAGGTGATCATCGTAACCGCCTGCCCGCTGGATTATCTCGATCAGCCGGCAACCATCGTGACCGACATCCTGCCGGATAAGGGCGCCCTCGGCGGGCTCTACACGGGGCTTTTCTTCGCTTTGGATGAATACGCCTTTGTTGCGGCGTGCGACATGCCCTTCCTGAACCGGGCCTTTATGGAACATATGGTCCGGTCGACGGCGGGATACGATATCATCGTTCCGGCCCCCCCCGACGGACTCCAGCCGCTCCATGCCGTCTATGCCCGCCGGTCTCTCCCGGTGATCCGGAGCCTCCTCGATCGGAACCGCCTGCAGATCAAGGAGCTCTATCCGAACCAGAAGCTCCTCAAGATTCCCCCAGAGGTTCTCCGCTCCTTCGATCCGGAGGGGCGGATGTTCCTGAATGTCAACACCCCGGCAGATCTGCTGAATCTGCAACCGCGTTGACCCGCCGGGGCAGGAAATCCTTCTTGCTATTCGATGATCAGTTCGTCCTTCTTGTCCTGATAATCCGGCATGACGTTCTTCCACCCCTTGACGCAGCCGTAGACGACAAAACCGATCGTGGCGACGACAATGGCGAGGCCGAAGAACAGCAGGGTGTTCGCGGGAATGGTAAACATGGAAGTCATCGGGTATTCTCCTTCGATTGATTTCGGGTCCGAACCTCCATGCCGGACCTGAATATTATATACGTGCAGCCTTCAGAAGGGGATTCCTTTTTCGGATCCCCGCGATAATTTCATCCAGTTCCGCGGTTCTCCGGTAGCAGAAGAGATAACCGCTCTCTTTGGGCAACTTGAACCGGACAAAACCGAATCCGCCGGAAAAACGGGATCCTTCGATGCCGCGGACCTGCTTCGCCGGAAGTTCCAGGCGCCGCCGGAAACTTTTCAAAACCACCTGCCCCTCCGAGTCCAGGGAGATGGCGTAGAAGAGGCCCGCGGACCAGAACCAGGTGAAAAGATAGAAAAAGGCGATCATCGCGGCGTACAGCCAGTCTCCCCCGAGCCCCCCCTGCTGGAACTTCCGGTAAACGAGGGGCGCCGTGCCGACGGTCCAGGCCAGCAGCAGCGCGTAAAAGAGCGCCACAAAGAGCGCGGGGGCCTGAAAGACCACTT
Source organism: uncultured Syntrophaceae bacterium (assembly GCA_964433455.1). Lineage (GTDB taxonomy): Bacteria > Desulfobacterota > Syntrophia > Syntrophales > UBA5619 > UBA5619. The sequence continues at coordinate 2,387 of CAYSSF010000145.1, read as the reverse complement.
TCTTTTCTTGTTCCTGGCCCATCTGCATGTCCGATCCTGTTCCGAAGCGGGGATCCGGCGGCCGGGAAAAGATACCCGCCGCCGAATCCCCTGATGCCTGTAGAACAACCTGCGCCGGCAATCCCGGAATCAACCCCGGAAGAGGACCTTGGGCGCCCAGAGGATGATCTCCGGGAATACCATGCACAGAACCAGGCCGACGAACTGAAGGCCCAGAAACGGGAAGGCCGATTTCCAGACGTCCACCGTCGAAACCTCCGGAGGCGCGACACTTTTCAGGTAGAAGAGCGACATGCCGAAGGGCGGCGTCAGAAAGGACATCTGGAGGTTCACCGCGAAGAGCACCCCGAACCAGATCGGATCGAAGCCGAGCTGTCGGATGATCGGCCCGAAGAGCGGAATCGTGAGCATGATGATCCCGACCCAGTCGATGAAGCAGCCCAGGAAGATCAGGATGCCCATCATGATCCAGAGGATCGTCCATTTTCCGAGGCCGGAGCCGAGGAGCATGGAATTCACGAATTCCCCGCCGCCGACCATGATGTAGAGCGCGATGAAGATGTTCGCCCCGAACATCGTCCACATGACCATGCCCGTCGCCCGGATCGTGTTTTCCGCCGCCTGGACGAGATCACTCCAGGGCATGCGACCCTTGATCTTGGCGATGATCCAGGCCCCGAGGCAGCCGACGCCCGCCGCCTCCGTCGGGGCGGCAATGCCCATGACGATCGTCCCCAGGACCAGGAAGATCAGAATACTCGCGGGGATGATCGGCAGCGCCACCCGGAACAGGCCGGCCCAGTCCAGCCGTTCCTCCTTCGGGACGGGGGGGCCGAGCGTCGGGTTGATATAACAGCGGATCGTGATGTAGATCATGAACAACCCGGCCAGCAGGAAACCCGGCAGAAAGGCGCCGGCGTAGAGCTGGCCGATGGAGGAGTTGTCCACCATCCCGTAGACGATCAGCATGACGCTCGGGGGGATCAGTATCCCCAGCGTGCCGCCGGCCAGGATGCCGCCCAGCGCGATCGACTTGTCATATTTGCGGTTGAGCATCTGGGGCAGCGCGATCAGGCCCATCGTCACTTCGGTGGCCCCCACGACGCCGGCCATGGCCGCCATCATCGTGCAGGCGGCGACCGTCGCGGTGGCGACGCCGCCCTTCAGCCAGCCCAGCCAATGGTAGACCATCATGTAGATGTCCTCGATGATTCCGCTCCGTTCGAGGATATTCGCCATCAGGATGAACAGCGGGATGGCGTCCAGCAGGTAGTTGGTCATCAGACCGAAGATCCGGGTCGGGACGATGTTGACGGCGGACGGCCCCTGGAAGATCGCCGTGAAGAGGATGCCCACGAACCCGGTGGCAAAGGCCACCGGCAGCCCCATGAACATGACCAGCACCATGCTGCCGAAAAGGAGGATGGTAATCCATTCGATGCTCATTTAAATTCCCTCCCTGTAAAGGCCATGTGGGCGTCCCGGATGGTCCAGACGATGCCCTGCAAGAGCAGCAGCACCCCGCCGAAGGGCATCAGGAACTTGACGGGATACAGGGGCGGGGCCCAGTCGGTGAAGGAGTTTTCCCCGATCAGATTCATGCCGAACAACGTGTTTCCCGCGCTCATCATCTGGGAACTCCAGTAGAAGTTCCAGGAGGTCCAGATGTAGACCAGGACGAAGCAATAGAAGAAACCGCAGGTGATCAGATCCAGGATCGCCTTGGTCCGGGGACTCCGGGTCGCGTAGAGCACGTCGACCCGCACATGGGCCCGCCAGTAGTGGGCGACGCCCACGACCATCACATAGTACATCGCGAAGAGCGATAGCATCAGTTCGTGCCCCCAGTTCGTCGGCATGCCGAAGGCGTAGCGCATGATCACCTCGAAGGAGATCACGATCACGCAGACCAGCGATACATAGGCCATCAATCTGCCAACGAAGATGTTGGTCTTTTCGACGGCCATCATAAAGGTCCTCAATGTGTCCATAAAATCCGCCCTTCCATTTTTCGTTTCCGGTTCTTCGCCGGCGCCGTTTCGGTGAAAGGCTTCCCTGTCCTGCACGATCGGCGCCGCCGCTTTGCTTTCCGCGAGGGGAAATTCGACAGGGGCCGTTTCCCCGGAAAGCGGTTGATAAAAAAAGGGGGGGAGGGAACCCTCCCCTCCCCCGAATCACGATTACAAGGTGATCTTCTTTCCCTTGCTGTCCACCATGTCCTTGTCGGTGTAGTACTTCATCTTCTCGGACTTCATGTACTCCCACTGGGATTTGAAGGCCTTCATCGCCAGCGGATCCTTCTGCGCCCACTTCACCCAGAGCTCGGGGGCGAACTTCTTGAACTTTTCGATGTCGCTCTCCTTCAGGCGGATCACCTCGACCCCCTT
>CAYSSF010000144.1:0-10429 GCA_964433455.1 uncultured Syntrophaceae bacterium | reverse complement strand
CCCTGCGCGTTCACCAGCCACTCGCCGTAGAATTTGTTGTCGCCGGTGGCCGGGTCGCGGGTGAAGGCCACGCCGGTGGCGGAGGAGTCGCCCATGTTGCCGAACACCATTGCCTGGACGTTGACGGCGGTGCCCCAATCGTCCGGAATGCCCTCGATGCGGCGGTAGGAGACCGCCTTTTTACCGTTCCAGCTTTTGAAGACGGCCGCGATACCGCCCCACATCTGCGCCATCGGATCGTCCGGGAAAGGCTTGCCGAGGTGCTGACGAACCAGTTCCTTGAACGCTTCGGCGAGCGTCTTGAGATCCTCAGCGTCGAGATCGGTGTCGGATTTGCACCCCTTCGCATGTTTGACCTCGTCTAACTTTTCATCGAGGATCTTGCGGATGCCTTTTCCCAAAGGGGGTTCGAGGCCTTCCGCCTTCTCCATCACGACGTCGGCGTACATCATGATCAGCCGGCGGTAGGAATCCCAGACAAAACGGGGATTTTTCGTTTTGGCGATGATGCCGGGGATGGTCACGGTGGAGAGGCCGACGTTGAGAACGGTGTCCATCATCCCGGGCATCGACGAACGGGCGCCGGAGCGGCAGGAGAGCAGCAGCGGATTGACGGCGTCGCCGTATTTCATCCCCATGATCGTTTCGGTCTTCTTCAGCGCGGTGAGGACCTGGTCGGTCAGTTCGTCCGGGAGCTTGCAGCCGCCTTCGTAATAGGCGGTGCAGCACTCGGTGCTGACGGTGAAACCCGCCGGCACGGGAATGCCCAGGGAACACATCTCCGCCAGGTTGGCGCCTTTGCCGCCCAGCAGGTTCTTGTCGCTTGCCGCGCCTTCGGCGGAACCGCCGCCGAATGTGTAAACGTACTTGTTCATTTAGATTACTCCTTTTTTATGGATTTTCGATTCTATCAATCAATCATAAAACCGGCGTTCCTTTAAAGAACCGGCGACGTCCGATTCCCCCCCCCGCAACGCGGCCAATGCCGTCGAAGAGACTGCCGCGCCGCAAACCCTTGTCCCTCTGCCGACGCGCATCAGAACTTGACCTGAGGCACAGCCCTGGCGGCCGCAGGGGCCTCGAAGAAGGCGGCCTTCTCGAAGCCGAACATCCCGGCCAGCAAATTCGCCGGGAAGCTGCGGATCGCCACGTTGTAGCCCTGCACGGCGTCGTTGTACCGCTTCCTCTCGACGGCGATCCGATTCTCCGTTCCCGCCAATTCGTCCTGGAGCCGGAGGAAATTCTGGTTGGATTTGAGATCCGGGTATCTCTCCACAACGACGAGGAGGCGGCTCAGTGCGCCGGTCAGTTCGTTGTTGGCGTTGATCTTGTCCGGAACCGTCGCCGCCCCGCCCACGCGCGCCCGCGCATTGGTCACCTCGACGAGAACTTCCCTCTCCTGCTTCGCATATCCCTTGACCGTATCTACGAGGTTCGGGATCAGGTCGTAGCGCCTCTGGAGCTGGTTTTCCACCTGCGCCCAGGCCGATTTGACCCCTTCATCCAGGGTGACGAACCGGTTGTAGCTCCCCTTGAAGAAGGAGAAGACAGAAACCGCCAGGACGACAATCACGATGACGGCGATGAGCAAAATTTTCTTTCCGCTGGTCATGCTCTACCTCCTGTAAGAAATGGGGGACGGAGACCCTATTTTTTCGGAATGAAGATGAGGGGCTCCGTCCCCCCTGGTTTCTACGATTGGACATCCATCATCCGGTCGATCAGCTCGCAGAGGCGACCGACCTCTCGCAGATAGCCCCGGAAGACCGTCTGCACATCAGCCGACGAAAAATGGTCCGCCTTTCTCCGGATCTCCTCACATTTCAGGAAAACAGCGGCATCAAGACCGAAGGCACGACCCGCCGCCATGATGACATCACGTTTTCCATTCGGGATTTCCAGATTTTTCAGATAGAGGAGGGCGCCGAGGAGTGAAACGAAGGCGGTCAGCGAGGCGCCGATCAGATCACGGATTTTACCCGCCTTCCCCTCCGTCGCAAGATAACCGCTCCGGAGATGGATAAGCTTGCCGCGAAGCTCCCGCTCGAGTTGGAGCCGGATGTGCTGCGGATCGAAGACCAGCGGTGCGAAAACGTCCTCGCCGGTAACAACCCTGTATTGACGCTTCATGTTCAGAAACTCGATGGGATAGGCATCCAACGCCCCGGAGAGGTAGCAACGGGTCATGAAGAGAGGAATCGCGATGTTGCGTTTCCGCCATCTTCCGACCGTCTCCAGAGCGCAATCGAATTCCTCGATGCCCCGGTCGGTGAGCGTAATCAGGAAATTAAGATCCGACTTTCCGGGAATGTAATCCTCCCCGGCGCCGCTCCCGTACAGGATGATGGAAATCAGCTCTTCTCCGAAGAGCTTCCTGTAATCACCGGTGATTTCGGAAAAGATCTCTTCCGGTTTCTCGGGTATTTTGGACATCCGTTCACCTCATATTGGGGTCTGTCACAGACCCTTAGAATCCGCGGCCCGCCCCGCCGCCGCCGCTCGACCCCCCGCCGAAGCCCCCGAAGCCTCCGCCGCCGAACCCGCCGAAGCCGCCCCCTCCGCCGCGCCGGCCGCCGCCGCCGCTCATCAGCAAAAGCAGAAGCCACGGAAGCATCGCCCGGCCCTGCCGGGTGCCGAGAAGAAAACCGCCCGCCAGAACCAGCAGCAAAATCTGGCCGATCCCGAACCCCCTCCCGGTCCTCTCTTCTTTCCGCTGCGGCGGCTGCGCGCCCGTGAGGGTCACCCCGGCCGCCTTCGCGACGACCGAGGAGACCGCAGCCATCGCCTCTGCCATCCCCTGTCCGTAGTCGCCCTTTTTCAACCAGGGGATCGCATGGCGGTCGAGGATCTCGCCGACCAGACCGTCGGGGAGGATTCCCTCGACGCCGTACCCCGTTTCGATCCGGATCCGCCGTTCTTTAACCGCAAGAAAGATCAGTACACCCTTGTCCTCACCCTTCTTCCCGATCCCCCACGTCTGGTAGAGCCGGTTTGCGTAATCGTTTGGATCGCCGTCGCCGATCGTTTTCACCGTGGCCACGACGATCGCGGTTCCGGTTTTTTCCAGAACCTCCCGGGCGAGGCTTTCCATCGGACCTGCATATTGGGCGGGAATCACCCCGGCAAAGTCGTTAACCGCTCCGACGGGTTTCGGAAAGGTCTCGCCGGCCGCCAGTGCATACGCCGCAAAAAAAAGGAACGCCACCGTAAGCAGCAGCGTCCGGGAAAGTCTGGATGCAGCCCCTGTTTTCATGGCGCGATCATACACATTCCTCCGCAAAATAGCAACCCCGGGGATGGGGTATCATGCGTTCATCTTGACACCCCCCGCAAATTTGTTTATGCTGCCGCGTCTTTTGTAGATTAGAGATCACCTCTAAGCGTCTGGTAGCGGCGATGGTCTTCGGTAAGGGGCTGATTGCGCAGAGAGGATAACAACTTAAGCGGAAAGAAAGGAGATCGGTATTTATGAGGGGAAAATGGTTTTGGGGTTCGGCTGTGGTGCTGTCGGCGCTGCTGGTTATCTCTGTGACGTTTGCCGTCGCCGCGGAGAAGGTCTACATCAACGGGATCGATGCAAACTTTCCGCCTTTCGCCTTTGTGGACAAATCCGGCAATCCGGACGGCTTTGACGTGAAGGCCCTGGACTGGATCGCCAAAGAGATGAAGTTCAAGGTAAAGCACCAGCCGATGGACTGGGACGGGATCATCCCCAGCTTGAAAGCCAAAAAAATCGACATCGTGGCCTCGGGGATGAGCATCACCAACGAACGTAAGAAAGAGGTCAACTTTACAACCGCATACTGGAAGATCAAACAGGTCCTGGTGGCCAAGAAGGATACCAAGCTCACCGCGGAGAAGGCCCTGGCCGACGGGAACAAGATCGGGGTCCAGCGCGGAACGACCGAAGCAAAGTGGATCGAGGAAAACCTGATCAAGAAGGCGGGCAAGAAGTTTGAGCTTGTTCAGTACGACTCCGCCCCCCTGGCGATCGAGGACGTGGTCAATGGCCGGACCGTGGCCGCGGCGATGGACGATGCCCCGGCGATCGACGCCACGAGGAAGAAGCCCGTCAAGATCCTGGGCGGATTCGGGATGGCGGACGAGGATTTCGGCTATGCGATCCGCAAGGAGGACGACGAATTCCTGAAGAAAGTCAACGAAGGCCTGAAAAAACTGATGAAATCGCCCTACTGGTCCGAGTTGAAGAAGAAGTACATCGACAAATGATGATGTGCCGAACGACCGGGCATTGAAAGACGGATATCTATCTTCCATGCCCAAGAAGCCCGGCCCTGCGGGCAGGGCTTCCATCTTCTCGCTGGATGACGTGGAATAGGGGGACACGATGCGGCATCATGCCCCCCTATTCCACACATTTTTTTGGCCATAGAACGGGATGCCTGAAAGTCTGATCGCCATTGTTGACGCCCTTCCATACCTCCTCCAGGGGTCGATGGTGACCCTGATCGTTGTGGTGGGGGCGATGGGGCTGGGGTTCGCTCTCGGTGCGCCCCTCGCCGTGGGGCAGGTCTACGGACACCCGCTGCTCCGGCGCTTCATCGCCGTCTATGTCTGGTTCTTCCGGGGCATCCCGCTGCTCGTTTTCCTGTTTTTGTTCTACTTCGGTCTCTGCACGGCCCTCGATATCAACCTCTCAGCCTTCACGGTCGCGATCATCGTTCTCGGTCTGGTCAGCTCCGCCTACCAGTCCCAGATCTTCCGCGGGGCGATCCTGTCACTCCCGGAGGGGCAGCTTAAAGCCGCGCGGGCACTGGGAATGAGCGATTTGAAGGCGATCGTCTTCATTATCCTTCCCCAGGCGCTCCGCCTCTCCATCCCCGGCTGGTCGAATGAGTATTCCATTCTGCTGAAAGACTCCGCCGTAACCTACGCCCTGGGCGTGGCCGAGATCATGGCGCGGTCGCATTTCGTGGCAACCCGGACCTATCAGCATCTTCCCCTCTACTTCGCCGCGGGGGTGATCTTTCTCGTCCTCACCTGGGTGGGAACGAAAGCGCTCCGGTTGCTGGAAGAAAAAACACGGATTCCGGGGTACTCCCCGCATGGATTGTAGGAAATTTATGACAGCACCCATTTTACGGATCGAAAACATATCGAAGCGCTACGGAAAGAAGGATGTCCTCAAGGGAGCGTCGCTCGATGTAAACAAAGGGGATCTCAAGATCCTGATCGGACCCTCCGGCGCCGGGAAGAGCACGCTGTTGCAGTGCATCAACTTTCTCGTCAAGCCCGACGAGGGACGGGTATGGTTGGACGAACAGGAGGTTCATTACGCAAACAAGCGCGACCTCTATGCCTACCGCCAGAAGGTGGGAATGATCTTTCAGGATTTTAACCTCTTCGATCACCTGACCGCGCTGGAGAATGTCCGGATCGGGATGGTCCGGGTAAAAGGCATCGGAAAGGCGGAGGCCTCCGAGCGCGCGGTCATGGAACTGGAGCGCGTCGGCCTGAAGGAGCATATGCAGAAGTATCCCGCCCAACTCTCCGGCGGTCAGAAGCAGCGGGTCTCGATTGCCCGTGCGCTGGCGATGGACCCGAAGGTGATGCTGCTGGACGAGCCCACCTCGGCCCTCGACCCGGAGCTGATCGGCGAGGTCCACGCGGTCATCCGCGACCTGGGAAACCACGGCATGACGATGATCATGGCGACGCACCAGATCGGCTTTGCAAGTTCGCTCGCGAGCGAGATCGTCTTCATGGAGGAGGGCCGGATCCTCGAACGGGGGTGTCCCGACAAGATCTTCAACCATGCGGAAAATGCCCGGACGCAGGAATTCTGTTCCAAAATCACCGAACTCTACGGGGAACGCGGATGACGGAGGGGTGGCTCTACATCCAAAACGAGGTCTATCCCGCGCTGCTCAAGGGGTTTTGGGTGAGTCTCGAGCTCATTGCCCCCTCTGCGATCCTGGGCCTCGCGATTGGGATCATGGTCGGGGTGCTCCGCGTCTACGGGAACCGTCCCGTCATGGCCGCCGCGAACACCTTCGTCGCCATCTTTCGGGGGATTCCGCTCGTCGTCCAGCTTTTCATCTGGTACTTCGGCCTTCCCCATGTCGGGATCTACCTGACCCCTTTTTTGGCATCCGTGCTGGGCTTTTCCCTCTGCAGCGGGGCGTACCACTCGGAGTACATCCGGGGGGCGCTTCTGTCGATCAAACGGGGGCAGATGCTCGCCGCCCAGTCTCTCGGTTTCAGCAAGATCAGGATGATCATTTCGATCATCCTGCCGCAGGCAATCCGGCGGGCGCTGCCCGGCTGCGGGAATGAGATCATCTATCTGATCAAGTACTCCTCTCTGGCATACATGATCACCTGTATCGAGCTGACCGGCCAGGGGAAGATCCTCGCGTCGAACTCGTTCAAATATACGGAGGTCTTTCTGATGATCGGGGCGTGCTACCTCGCCATGACCTCTGTCGCGACCATCATCCTCGGCCGTTTGGAGGAACGCCTTCGTATCCCCGGTTTCGACCATCAGCGGAGGTGAAGTGATGACCGCGCCCGTCTTAGCCGGCGGCCCGCCTCACGCTGAGGCAGGGCTTCCGGAATCATGGAGGAGGGTAAAATGGGGTCCGGCGAGGATCGCGTTAAAGCGGGAAAGGAGGCTGTGGAAGAAGAAAACCGGATCCGTATTCACGTGGCCTGCGCGATTATCGAGCGTGATGGCCTCGTTTTGGCCGCACAGCGGGGTGCATTGATGCGCATGCCTCTCAAATGGGAGTTCCCGGGCGGGAAGATCGAGCCGGGGGAGAGCCCTGAGGCGGGTCTCCACCGGGAGCTGATCGAGGAGATGGACCTGCGCGTGGTTGTGATGCGTGCGCTGCCGCCCTCGACGCACCGCTACCCGTCTTTTACAGTTAACCTCTACCCGTTTGTATGTGCGATCCGCTCCGGGGAGATCACCCTGAACGAGCACCATGCCGTCATCTGGCTCAAGCCCGATGACCTCCCGACCCTCGACTGGATCGAAGCCGATTTGGCGATTGTAAAGGCGTACCGGCAAAATCAAAAATTCCAGGCAGAGAAGAAATCTTCCCAAATGCCACACCGATTTTAATTACACCTTTTTGGAACGACCTTCCCGCCGCTTTCTTCATAAACCTGAATGATGGAGAGGGCATTGTTCGCGTCGCCTGAGACCATCACAAATACATGATCTTCCATGCAGAAAGAACTGACGGACGTCGATCCCTCCCCGGAATAGTTGCGGTACCACTTTTTTTCGCGGGAGAGGTCCTTCCCTTCCCGCTCTTGCGCATACACACGATCCATCGAAACGAACCAGCCGATGATGATCAACATCACCATCATAACTTTTCTCATATCATCCCCTCCGTTCCCCGTCTGCGATCTCGCCTCTTCCCTCATGCCCGCGTTCGTCTACTTTGTGATCCTTGACAGGATCATGAAAACAGTGATCAGGAAAACGGCAGCGCCCGAGGCTAAAATGACGACATATTGCGTAAGGACCCCGGCTGCAGAGTACCATGTCGTGAAATAGCTATAATATTGATGGAACAGACCCGTCAGTACGTCAACCATTGGCATCATCCTTTGGATATACCGGCAATATATTTTCCCCTTGCATGGAGCGGCTTCATCTTAGAGCCTTGCTTGTATTATGCAATATATGGACCAATCAGCATAACTTAATATAAGCTTTTGATATTATAAACATAAAATAAATATCAGTGCCTTCGGGTTACTTCAGCCCGTAGGAATATTCCTTCAGATGATGAGGATCCACGGGGAAATATGTTTGTATAATTAGATGAAATATTTGATTTATTGCGGAAGAGGATTTTCCCTTCAGTTCAGATGGCGCTTTCTTTCGCAACTTCACTCTCCTACGCCCTCGATGGCGGTAGGAGTGGTAGCGGGCAGCCGGCAGGAGCGGAACTCGCCGACCTCTGGGGCTGCGGGATCTCCCCACGGCGCCTTCACGTCACATGACTTGATGGCGTGAAGGCCGCCCATCCGCAGCCATGCTGGAGCAGTGTATCTTGATCGGCGCCCCCCCTGATCGCGTTTGCGACGTCATTGCGGGAGAACCTCGTTCGCCGCCGTCACCTCTGACAAGCGTCTAAGCCAAATCGGCCTTCCACAGTCCGTGCAGGTTGCAGTATTCCCGCGCCGTCATGGTCTTCGCTTTCGCGGGAAAGAGGGCCTCCGGCGCCTGGCCAGGCTTGAGGAACTGCCGGCAGGCCTTGCCATCGGCAACCAGCTCGATCCACTCGATATAGTGCTTCTCCTCCATGGGATGGGCAATACTTCCCACCTTTACCTTCACCCCGTCCGGCACTTTCTCGATAACAGGAACATGCTTCTCAAGCGAGGCATCAACGGTATTTTCCTTTGACAACTGCATCGGCTCACCGCAACATACCAGCTCCCCGTCACCCGGGTGAAGCACCTCTATGATGTTCCCACAAACCATGCATTTATAAATTCCTGACTGATCGGTCATCGACTTCTCCTTTCCAAGCACATGATACGATATATCTTCTTTGGCACATGCCAAACCATGCACACCATGCATGTACCCCCTGTTGCTCTGTTTCGCCGGGCTGCCTGCCGTCCGGTGGATCATGGAGCGGGTAATCCCTGAATGGGAATCAACGATTGCGCACCCTGGTTCGTTGCTATACCCGGCAAGCATCCGGTCTGATTAAAAGTACGGGGACATTCGACTCATGCAAAACCTTTAATGCGGTGCTGCCCAACATCATCTTTTTCATGCCGGTATACCCATGGGTCGCCATGATAATCAGGTCTGCTCCACTCTTCTGAGCATAATCGGTAATGGTATGTGAAGGCCCGTTGGACTCGATGCTTTCCGTTTGGACGTTGATGCCCTCGGCCGAAAGACTGGATTGGGCTTTGGTAAGATATTTTCTTGATTTATCCATGTACGTTTTCACAAAGCCGTTATAATCAAAGGCCACGGGATGCAATTCTTCTCCCGGACTGAATTCTCTCCAGGGAATCTGAGTGTCGACGGCATTTAACAAGGTTACTTCCTCGACGTGACCATCCTGAAAGAGTTTCTTGACATGAGCCAATGCACATTCCGCCAATTCTGAACCATCAAGGGGTACCAATATTTTCTTATACATATTCGCCTCCATTTCTAATCCGGATTTTAACCACTGAACCTTCGCAGCCCCCCACCCGCATTTTCTTCTGTAATGGATACCATTCTCTGCCGGATCCTGCTGTAGGGATAATAAAGAGCCTTTCATTTTACATATTCATAGCGGGAATGATGGGTATAAATCAATGAGGATAAAGTAGATGCATAATGGTAGGCAAAAACTCCCACAACGTTTATATGAAAATCCCCCCCTTTGCTGGGGTAAATATGAAAGGCAAGCACGGCATGGAAAAAGAGAAGATCAAGGCGCTTGAGGGGCAGCTTGCCGAAGAGGAAACTAAAATCAAAACCACCCTATTCCTGACGGCAAAAATCCCGACGCCGGGCGACTATGCAGAAAGGGACCGAATCAGGGCCGAATTGAAAGTGGCGCGACAGGCACAATCCGGCCAGAAAGTTTAATCAAATCAATCATTATAGACGTTTTTTCTATTCCCGATTCGCAAAACCAGAATCAACAAAACATTGTCCTCGATGCGGACGATGACCCGATAGTCCCCGACTCGATATCTCCAAAACTCGCCGAATTGTGGACCCTTCAGCGGTTTGCCAATGCTCCGGGGATCTTCCAGGGAAGCAACCCTTTCATGCAAATACTTCAAGATACGCCTGGCGCTTTGTGGATCGAGCTTGTCCAATTCCCGTTCGGCAGCGGGATCAATCTCTATCTTCCATCTCATAGCGCTTCATCACGTCATTCAGGGGTATCGGTTTGCTATTCCCGGCCCGAATATCTGCCAATCGTTTTTCGGCAAGATAGACGTCTTCCATATCGTCAAGATGCTCAAGAATAGCCTCCCGGACGTAAAATGTTTTTGTGCGCCCGGTTTCCTTCGCCAACACGTCCAGCCGTTCCTCAATCCCTTCGGGTAGTCTGATTGCTAACATCGGCTTTTCCTCCTTGCAATACACGTATAACACAGAGCGCGTCCAGTGTCAACCATCGCCTCGTTCGGGATATGATCCATTCAGGATCGGGAACAGTTCCCGGACATTCCTGTCAAAGTCCGGCGCTCCGGTATTCAGGGAACCGGCGGCTTTATCCAGGAAAACCCGGATCAGTTCCACTGGCTATCATGGCCGGGGGGTTTTTGTGGGATCGAAATAAAAAAGCGGGGCAGGAGCGGGACAAAATGAGTGGCGGAAGAAAAAGAAAAGGGCTTCACGGTTTTTCAAATGATCCACAAGCCCTTGTTTATATTTTGGTGCCGGAGGTCGGAATCGAACCGACATGAAGTTGCCCCC
>CAYSSF010000143.1:8207-10676 GCA_964433455.1 uncultured Syntrophaceae bacterium | reverse complement strand
GATTTCTACGTTTATCAAGACGAAGGGCCAAATGAAATCCGAGGGATTTGCGCGATGAGCATCATCTGGGAGAATCTGGCGGAGATCCGCTCCCTCCATGTCGATGAGGAGCACAGGATGGAGGGGATCGGGCGAAAACTGGTGGAGGCCTGCATCTCCGAGGCGATCACGCTGGAGCTCTTCCGGGTCTTCACCTTGACCTATAAGCAGGAGTTTTTCCACAAGCTCGGCTTTCTGGAGGTCAAGCGTTCGACCCTTCCGGAGAAGATCTGGTCCGATTGTTTCCGATGCTCCAAGTACCCGGATTTCTGCGATGAAGTTGCCATGATCCTGGAGCTTTAAGGTCACCATGGTTTATAAGTTCGCCCTTTTCGTTCTTCTGCTCTATGGTCTGTCGGGCTGCACCACTCCGGCACGGAAACCGGTTGAGCAACCGATGCCGCCCCCGGTCGTCCGTCTCCCGGCGGACCGGTTTCCACTGTTCACGGATGATCTGGACCTGGAGTCGCTCGATGCGGCCATCGAAAAAAGCCTTCACTATTATCAGAGGGTCTCCGGCAGAGCTCCCGTGCAGATGGACGATGTCCTGGTCACCACTCAGGACTTGCAGGATTCCCTGATCGCCCTGCGGGAGATCCTTCGCAACGATAATTCGGAAGCGGTTAAGCAGGATCGGATCCGGGAGACTTTCGATGTTTATCAATCGACCGGTTCGGATGGCAAAAATTCCGTCCTCTTCACCGGTTATTTCGAATCGATCATGAAAGGGTCTCTGAATGAGACCCAGGAATACCGATTCCCGGTTTACAGGGCCCCGGATGACGCGATTGCCGTAAATCTTGGCAGATTCCGCGACAGGTACAAAAACGAACAACTGGTCGGCCGCGTGAAGAACGGGGAACTCATTCCCTACTACAGCCGGAGCGAGATCGAGAATCAGGCTTCCCTGGCCGGGCGGGATCTGGAACTGGCCTGGGTTGGCGACCGGATCGATCTTTTCTTTCTCCACACCCAGGGATCCGGCAAGATCGAATTGACAGACGGCCGACTGCTCCAGATCGGATATGCAAAGTCCAACGGCCGTCCGTACCGGAGCGTGGCGCGCTTCCTCCTCGATACGGGAAAGATCTCGCAGTTGGGGATCTCCTACCAGGAGATTAAAAGATATCTCCGGGAACACCCGGACGATCTTTCGGAGATCCTCGGCTACAATGAAAGTTTTGTCTTTTTTCGCGCGGTCGAGCAGGGGCCCGTCGGCTCGATCGGAGAGATTCTGACGCCGGGGCGTTCGATTGCCACCGATGCCGCCGTTTTTCCACGGGGAGCGCTTGCCTTCATGCGGGCCCGCAAACCGGTCCTCGACTCCGAGGGGAACGCCTTATCCTGGATCCCCTTTTCCCGCTTCGTCGTCAGTCAGGATGCAGGCGGCGTGATCAAGGGAGCGGGGCGCGTCGATCTTTACTGCGGAAGCGGCGGTGAGGCGGAGAAACTTGCCGGAAGTCTGAAGGAGCGGGGCGAACTCTATTTCCTCGTGAAGAAGAGGCCGAACGGCCGCGCCGATTAGAAAAACGCAAAGGCGCCTGTCGCTGTTTCCGGTGTTTCGGTCCGCCTTATGGCTTCTGTATCGCAGTGCAGGCAAGTCATGCAAAGTACGGAACTTGTCAAACGACCGTCTACGCTGAGCTGCCGTAAATGGATCCGTCGTCCTGTTTAAAAATATTAGAATTTTTTCTTGATTGTTGTTTTTCTTTGTGTTAGGGGTATCGCAAATTGTCGAAGGCAAAGTAACATCCGATCGCTGTTGAACCACCCGGTTGTGGTGGCGGAGTTATGATCCACTAAACCAAAGAATGAAAGGGGGAAATCAGGGAATGACGAAGGCAGAATTGATTGCGGTGATGGCGGAGGAGGCGGATGTTACGAAGGCTGCGGCAGCGAAGGCGCTGGAGGCCCTTACTGGAGTTAATGGGGCGGTGGCCAAGGAGCTCAAGAAAAACGGGAAGCTCGGGCTGGTTGGGTTCGGGACCTTTTCCGTCGTGAAGCGGAAGGCCCGTGAAGGCAGGAACCCCCAGACCGGAAAGAAAATCAAGATCGCAGCCAAGAAGGTGGTTAAATTCAAGGCGGGCAAGGCCCTGGCTGACTTGGTTAACAAGGGAAAATAGCGGGGGCATGAAGAGCAGTGGCTGGAAAGGCCTCCATCCGCGGATGGGGGCCTTTGTCTGTGTACGGGTCTGATTCATCTCCACTTCAATCCAGGCGAACGAACTGGAAGCAGGAGGCGGCATTGCAGGAGGCAGGGTTGACGAGGAAACGGATTTTAAGCGGGATGAGGCCCACGGGGAAGCTCCATCTGGGAAATCTTCACGGCGCCCTTTCAAACTGGATCGCCCTTCAGAACCAGGCCGATTATGAGTGCTTCTACTTCGTGGCGGATTGGCATGCGCTGACGGGCGACTATGCCGCAACGGG
>CAYSSF010000143.1:0-8197 GCA_964433455.1 uncultured Syntrophaceae bacterium | reverse complement strand
CCATCGACATGGTCATCGACTGGCTTTCTGCCGGCCTGGAGCCGGCAAAGAGCACCTTCTTCATCCAATCCACGATCAAGGAACATGCCGAACTCTTCCTGCTTCTCTCCATGATCACCCCCCTCGCATGGCTCGAACGGAATCCGACCTATAAGGAGATGAGAGAGGAACTCGTCCAGAAAGATCTCTCGACGTTCGGTTTCCTCGGCTACCCGGTTCTCCAGGCGGCGGACATCATCATGTACAAGGCCTATGGCGTTCCGGTGGGCATCGATCAGCTTCCCCATGTCGAGCTGACGCGGGAGATCGCACGCCGTTTCAATTTCCTCTACGCCGACATCTTTCCGATCCCCGAGCCGCTTCTCGCGGAGGTTCCGAAACTGCTGGGAATCGACGGGAGGAAGATGAGCAAGTCTTATGACAATGCGATCTTCCTGAGCGATCGCGGCGACGACCTGAAAAAGAAGGTCGGGGCAATGTTCACGGATCCCCAGCGTCAGCGCAAGAGCGATCCGGGCCGTCCGGAGCTCTGCAATGTTTACACCTTTCACGGGCTCTATTCAGCGCCGGAAACGGTTGCGGAAATCGCCTCCGCCTGCCGGAGCGCGGCCATCGGCTGTATCGAATGCAAACGCCGCCTGGCTGCAGCGGTCGCGGAGGGGATGGGGGCGATCCATCAGCGGCGGGACCACTTTCTGAGTCATCCCGAAGAGGTCCGGGCGATCATCGAAGACGGCAATATCCGGGCCGGCCGGATTGCAAAGGCGACACTGGCGGAGGTCAGGGATGCCATGAAGATCAGCCATGAGCTATGAGATCAAGCTCGATGTTTTCGAGGGTCCGCTGGACCTCCTGCTCTACCTCATCCGGAAGAATGAGATCGATATCTACAATATTCCCATTGCGCTGATCACCGAGCAGTACCTCTCCTATCTGGAGATCATGCGCACCCTCAATCTGGATCTTGCCGGGGAATATCTGGTGCTGGCCTCGACGCTCATCCACATCAAATCAAGGCTGCTGCTGCCGCCGGCCGAGGGTGAGGGCGAAGAGGAAGAGGGGGCGGACCCCCGAGCGGAACTGGTCCAGCAGCTTCTGGAGTACCAGGCCTTCAAAGAGGCTGCTCTCAGCCTGGACGGGCGACCGCTGCTCGAGCGCGATGTATTTACGCGCGGTGCGGCATCTGAAGTGGAGCATACCCCGGCCGAGGAAGCGGATGACGCACCCATCGAGGTGGATATCTTTGAGCTCGTTACCGCCTTTCGCCGAATCGTCGCCGGTCTCGATCACAAGGAGGATCTGGAGATCGATACGGAGAAGATGTCCCTGACGGACCGGATCAACGAAATTATGGAGAGGTTGTCCGAAGAGGGACAGATCACCTTTTCCGCTCTGCTGGGTGACAGAACCGACAGAAGGCGGATTATCTACACGTTTCTGGCGATCCTGGAGCTGATGAAACTGCGAATGGTCAGGGCCTATCAGTCGGTGCCCTTCGGGGCGATCCGGTTGTTTCCGGCGGTAGAGGGGTAGAGGGGCTAAGGAGGGGGATGGAAGAGAAGATCGCGATCATCGAGGCGCTCCTCTTTGCTTCCGAAGCGCCGCTGACGGTGGAACGGATCGTTGAGACTTTGCCTGACACGGAAAAAAAGGAGATCCTCTCTCTTCTGGAAGGGTTGATCCGGGAATATGATGCGCGGGGTGGGGGTATCTGCCTTCGGGAGGTCGCCGGCGGCTATCAGTTCCGGACGAGAACGGATCTCTCCCCCTGGATCCGGAAATTGAAGGTGGGTCGTCCGGCTGTACTCTCGCCGGCCGCGCTGGAGACACTGGCCGTGGTCGCCTATCGCCAGCCACTCGTGAAAGCGGAAATAGACCGGATCCGCGGCGTGGATGCAAGCGGCGCCTTGAAGGGGCTGTTGGAGAAGAAGCTTGTCCGGATCGTTGGCAGGAAGGACGTTCCCGGTAAACCGATCATCTATGGAACGACCCGGAAGTTTCTCGAGGTTTTCAACCTGAAAGACCTCTCCGAATTGCCGACGCTCCGGGAACTGAAAGATTTACAGGAGCAGCAGGAATAGGGCTATGGAAGAGCGTATTCAGAAAATCCTCTCGCGGGCGGGCGTCTCGTCCCGCCGTGCGGCGGAAAAGATGATCGCAGAAGGCCGGATCAGCGTGAACCAGACCGTCGTGACGGAACCGGGAACAAAGGCGGACGCCGATCGGGATGAGATCCGCGTGGACGGCAGACTCATTTCCTGTGATGCGGAGAGGCTCTATATCCTGCTCCACAAGCCGCAGGGCTATGTAACGACGCTCAGCGATCCGCAGGGTAGGCCGATCGTGACGGACCTTCTGGGCGGGGTTACGGAACGGGTGTTTCCCGTCGGACGTCTCGACTACGATTCGGAGGGTCTTCTGATCCTGACCAACGATGGGGCCTTTTCTCAACGCCTCCAGCATCCCCGCTATGGCGTTCCGAAGCGTTACCGCGTCAAGGTGGAGGGGAGCTTTCCGAAGAAGGACATTCAGCTTCTTGAACAGGGAATCGACCTGCCCGACGGGAGATTCGCACCCACGGAAGTTTGCCTCGAAAAGACGAACCCGAAAAGCTCCTGGCTCCAACTGACGATTACGGATGGAAGAAACCGCGTGATCCGGCGGGCCTTTGAGTCTCTGGGCCATCCTGTCTGTCGTCTGATCCGTGTCGCCGTGGCGGAGATCACGATTGAATCCGTGCGTGCGGGTGCATGGCGAAGACTGATCCCGAAGGAGGTGGAACGGCTGTCGACTGTCGCCGCCGGTCGAAAATCGGGGAAAAATTGTCTTGACATTCATTTGAAAATAATGAATAGTCGCCGAAAATAAAGGTATATTATCATGTTATTTAAACAATGCTGTTGTTCGGACTTGTTTAACGGGTGAACGTGAGGAGCCAATATCAAGGAGGAAGGCATGAATAAATCGGGACTCATCGAGGCGTTAAGCCGCAAAGAAAACCTGACGGAGAAAATGGCGATTGATGTGGTAAATCTGGTCTTTAAGGGATTTACCGATGAACTGGGTAAAAACGGCAGGATTGAAATCAGGGGGTTCGGCAGCTTCGTTGTGAGGAAGTATGATGCCTATACCGGCAGAAACCCGAAGACCGGAAAGAGCATTAAAGTTTCTCCCAAGAAATTGCCTTTTTTCAAAGTCGGCAAGGAACTCAAGGAGAGGGTCGACGGCAAGCGGTAGTTTCATCCCCATGCCGTTCCCGATCATCTTTTGGAAATAATCATCATTCAGCGAATAAAATGAGGATCGTGCGGGATCCTCATTTTTCATGATTCGCCCCTCGCCTCCAAACAGCTCCTTCCGGGATCAGGGCATGAGACCCTCTTCCCGGAAGCTGAAGAAGCGGTTCTCGCCGATGATGATGTGGTCGTGGATGAGAATGTCGAGCGCCTTGGCCGTTTCCTGGATCGTTTTTGTGAGGCGGATGTCGGCGTCGGAAGGGCGGACATGGCCGGAGGGGTGGTTGTGGGCGAGGATAAGCGCCGAGGCCTTCTTCCGGAGCGCCCTCTCCAGAACCTGCCTTGGATAGACCACGGCCTGGTTGGCGATCCCTTTCTGAAGAGTTTCAACCTCTATGATCTGGTTCTGGGCGTCCAGATAGATGACGCAGAACTCCTCGTCTTTTTTCGCTCCCATCGCCGTCCGGCAGTAGTCAAGAAGCTCGGATGTGCAGGCGATCTGAGGCTTTTCCTTCGCCTTCTGTCCGAGGTAGTGGGTGGCGAGCTCCCTTATGAACTTGATGGCGGTCGCGGACTCTTTTCCCACCCCCCTGATTTTCGCCAGATCGTCGATTTCCGCGTCAACGATCCCCTTGAAGGAACCGAACTCCCGCAGGAGCGCCTTCGCCTGGGGTTTGACGTCTTTTCGATGGATTGCAAAGGTCAGAAGGAACTCTACGACCTCGTACTCATGGAAAGCGGCCATCCCCGCGGTCAGGAATTTTTGCCTCAACCGTTTCCGGTGTTCGCGGTTGTCATCGCTTCCGTGATCTGCATCCATGACACGCCCCGGCTTATGACGTCACAGCTAAGAGAGGGTTTCTCTCACCCGGGGGGGATCAATCCCCCTTCCGGCAGGTGGAGAATTTGAAAGGAACGTAGGCCGGGCAGTGGCCGATGACGGCGGTGGTGATCGGGACGATGCCGACGACCCCCCACCAGTTCTCATAGTAAAAACCTGCCCAGATGATGACGAGACCAAAGATGACCCGGACGATGCGGTCCGTCTTGCCGATGTTGCGTTTCATAACCACTCCTCCCGGAAGTTTGACGGTTTAAATAAAATCAATATTCCATGACGGCATCCCGCTTCGGGCGGCGAAGAGCCGTCGAGAAACGGTCAGCCGAGGTTGGCGTTGACGAAATCCCAATCGATCAGTCTGCCGATTACCGCCGCCAGATAGTCGGGCCGACGGTTCTGGTAGTCGAGGTAGTAGGCGTGTTCCCACACGTCGATGGTGATAAGCGGTTTTTGGCCGTGGGCGATCGGTGTGTCGGCATTCGCGGTTTTTGCGATCTTCAGTTGACCGCCTTCGAGCACGAGCCAAGCCCAGCCGCTGCCGAACTGCGTTACACCGGCATTCTTCAGTTCTTCCGTAAATTTTTCAGGGGTTCCCCATGCGGCGTTGATCTTTGCGGCCACGGCGCCCGGCGGTGCGCCGCCGCCGCCCGGCTTCAGGCATTTCCAGTAGAAGGAGTGGTTCCAGACCTGGGCGGCGTTGTTGAAGATCCCCGCCTTGGCCGGATCGCCGGCGACCTTTTGGATGATGGTCTCCAGGTCGGCATCGGCCAGATCCGTTCCGGCGATCAGTTTGTTTAGATTGTCCACATAGGCCCGGTGGTGCTTTCCGTGGTGAAAATCCAGCGTGTTTGCACTGATGACGGGTGCCAGGGCGTCCTTGGCGAAGGGCAATTCGGGTAAGGTTATCATTGCGGCATCTCCTTTCTGTTGGGTTTGTTGATGGCAGTCTATCACCACTCGTACCGCCTTGCCAGCAAAAGATCCGGTCATTCCGCGGGAAGAGGGATCTTGCCGCTTGCGACCATTTCGCGGAGCTCTTTCTTGATGGCGTCAATGATGAAGACCAGATCCTCGTCGACGAAAAGGACCCTGTCCTCGGCATGGTTGATGATGTAGACCAGATGGTGCAGCGGGAGGCGGAAGTTCGTCGTGTGCAGGGCGGCCACCATACAGGGAACGCCGAAGTAGAGTTCCAGGTGCCGGTGGGTGTTGAGCGCCATGCTCGCCACATGGTCGCCCCTTTTCACGCCCAGAGACTCCAGCGTATGGGCAAGCTGGCAGGTCCGCTTGAAATAATCGGCATAGGTGTAGCGAAAGATTTCATGGTTGGGATAGATGGACACCACCTCTTTTTTGGGGAAATATTTTGCCGCCCGCAAGAGAAATGTTCTCAGCAACAACGGATAATCCATCATGGCTCTTTCTCCTTTCGGTTATCAATTCCAACGTTTTTTGAAAATCCAGCCAGATGGTGTAGACGATCATCACCATCGTGGAGACCGCCGCGGGGAGGGCCGCTTCCTGGCTGAACATCGTCAGGGCGATGCCTCCCGCCATCCCCTGGTTCTTAAGGGTTCCCAGGAGCACGAGGCTCGTCCGGGTGTCCCGGGGAAGATGAAACAGGCTGCCGATCCAGTCGATCAGGAAACCGAGGACGAACATGGTGAAAATAGAGATCGCAACGATGGGGAGGAGGGTCGATGTCTGGCCGATGATGATGTTGCGGTTCAGGCCGACCAGGGTATAGAGCACGACGAAGAAGCTCCAGTTCGTCACGGTTCCCCGGTACGGTGTGATCCGTTCCCGCCATCCCTTCCGGATCAGGATCCGGGAAACGCTCAATGGGAGCAAGATCAGTTGCAGGATAACCATGAAGAGCTGGAACGGATCGAATGCTGCGGAGCGGAGAAGACCGACGGCGATAAGCGGCATGATGGCCAGCCCGCCCAGGTAGGCACCAACCGTGCCGACCAGGGAGAGCGGCCCATTTCCCTTCAGGAATCCGGAGAAGGGGATCACGGCCACGGCCGGCGGAACTGCGGCCAGAAGGATGAAACCGGTCCAGATCGTCTCGTCGCGAATCAAGAATGTGGCGGATCCGATGATGATATTTCCCAGGATTACATAGTTCATGATGATCCCGATCAACGCCGGAAAGAGAAGCGCCCTCGGTTTTCGGAAGAGGTCGTTTCCGATCTCCATGGTCGAAAGGGCCATCGCCAGCGCGAGTGCGGGCAGGACCAGATGCCTCGTTACCGGCGTGACCGCGGGAAAGGCCAGCCCGGCGGCCAGGGCCAGCAGGAAGATTGCGTTTCGGTTGCGCAGGAGGCTCTTCAAAAGGGTCATTTCGCGCCACTCATGATGGTTTCGTGCAATCCGGGGGCCAGAGAGGAAAAGACGATGGCACATCAACAGATATTGCGATCAAAGTCAAGGATGATGTGCCCGGGTGACTTTCCCATTGACAAAACATATGGAGCGCGCAAGTATTGCGCACGATGCCGTCCGTGTCCGTCCTGATCGGGCCATGGTATCGCGCTTGCCGTTGGCGCGGTCATCGGCTTGCGACTTTAACCGTTGTTCGGGTAATGGTGACGGAATGGTTTTCCGCGTTCAAGAGAGAATCATCGTGTCAGGGCCGCGAAGGATTTATTGGAGACCTGCGATGTTTCTGATTGTTTCTTTAATCCTCATCATGCTCCTGCCTTCTTCCCTTATCAGCGGCAGTGCAAGAATGATTGGCAAGATCCCTTTTCATCCGGGAGAAAAGCTGGCGTACGAGGGGAGGTGGGGAATCATTCCCGCCGGAGAAATTGCACTTGAAGTTCTTCCCAGGGAAATCATCAATGGTGTTGAAACATACCACTTTGCAATGATTACCAAGACGAATGCCGCTGTCGATCTTCTCTATAAGGTCCGGGAACGGCAGGATTCATATGTCGCTGCCGACATGACCCGCAGCATCCTCTATAAGAAAAAGACCGAAAGCAAGCATCCACGCGATATCGTCATTCATTTCAACTGGGAAAAACTGGAGGCCACCTATACCAATTTCGGTCAAAATACAGCCCCAGTCCATATCTTACCAGGCTCATTCGATCCACTGGCTCTCTTTTTCATTCTTCGGCTTCAAGATCTTACCGAAAATTCCGTAATTGAAATACCGATCACGGACGGTGGTATGAATATCATGGTGAAAGCAACCATTGGAAAAAAGGATCTTATCGAGATTAGAGGGAAAATGTATCCTAGTGTCGAAGTAACACCCGATATGGAACAGTTGGAAAATGTGGTAAAAAAAAGCGAAAACCCGCAACTCAGAATTTGGTTCAGTGCGGATGAAAAAAAAATCCCTCTTAAAATTCAAAGTAAAGTGGGGATCATGTCTTTTATTTTTGAGTTTGTATCCATGACGCCTTGAAATCGAGATGAAACCAGATCCGGCCGGCATGGATTTGCAGGAGGCCGGCCCTTGGTTGGAACGGAAGACGTTGTGATAAACCGTTAGACTCATCGCATGAGAAGCAACTCATTTCCGTTGACAACTTCCGTTGAGTAAGTTATTGAAGTAAAAAATAAAGTGTCCCCCGGTTGAAGCGGTTTCGAAGGCGGTACCGTTGCGATTCGTAAAAGGACGCCGATCACAGGAGTTCTCGTATGGTGCTCGATGCTGACAATCAGAATGGCAAAGAGGGGTGGCCGCTGGGCAGGTTATTGACGGGGCCGTTTGCGAAGCTCGGCAGGGCGGCGATCCGCTGGGTCGACAATTTGGGGGCTTCGGCCATTTTTCTGCTGCTGGCGTTCCTGAAGATCCCGCGACCCAAGCAACTGACCAAAATTGTCCAGCAGATCTATTATATCGGGGCACCCTCGATAATGATCATCATGCTCGTCAGTTTCTTCACCGGTATGGTGCTGGGCCTTCAATCCTACCATGCTTTGGTCAAATTCGGCGCGCAAGGGGCTCTCGGCACCCTGGTCGCCCTGACGCTGGTTCGGGAATTGGGGCCGGTTCTCACGGCGATCATGATTGCCGCCAGGGCCGGTTCCGCGATTGCGGCGGAAATCGGCATTCAACGCATCTCCGAACAGATTGACGCCCTGGACACCATGCGCATCG
>CAYSSF010000142.1:3990-10845 GCA_964433455.1 uncultured Syntrophaceae bacterium | reverse complement strand
TCCGGATCACGAGCCTCCAGTCCGTCGTCGGCGGCGTCTTTAACAATTCCGACATCCTCCAACTGGATTACACCGCGGAATACGACGTGGAAAAGGTCGAGGAAAAGGGCGGTGAATACCTCCTCCATCTGAAGGCCAAGACCAAGACCGTGGCCTATGACCGTCTGAAGATCTGGGCGGACAAGAAGAACGTCCTGCCGACCAGGATCGAGTGCCTCACCGAGGCGAACATGCTGATCAAGACCCTCTACTTCAAGGACGTCAAGAGCTTCGGCGGCGGGATCACGCGGCCGGCGGTGATCGAGACGGACAGCCCGCTCTACAAGGGCTACAAGTCGGTCATGATGTTCGCCGGAATCAAGAAACGCGATTTCAAGGATGAGGTCTTCACGCTGACCTTCATGCCGAACCTGGAATCCCTGCGATAGCGACTTGAAGTGATTTCCCCATCAGACGGGGGATAGGTGAGAGCGCATGGTTACGGCGACCGCCCCCGTCTACGCGCCCCCGATGGTCCTGCCGGGGGAGCGAATGGTTGAAAAGCCATCTCGATCGGTCAAAATGCGACCGCGACCGGCAGCCCGCGGAGTCGAGGGATTCACGGAGGAGACATGGGAGAGACAGCCATACAAACCAAGCGACACAGCGAACATCCTTCCCGACGACAGAAGATCATCGGGGGGGCGCTGGGCCTGCTCTTCTTTTACGCCTTGTTGCTCTGGCCGGTCGTTTTATGCGCCGCGGAGACCTACACGTTCGACCTGACTGAAATCGAGAAGAAGCCCTACCATTTCGGGGGGTACGTGGAGATGAAGCCAACGATCTTCCAGACCCGTCAGGAGTCCTCTCTCTACCGCCTGAAGTATTACAACCGGGACCTTGGATCGTCTCTGGAGGAGGCCAATCTCAAGCTCCAGTTGGAGGGGAACTATGAAAAAGGGATCGCCCGCCTCTATTTCAAGACCAACACGGACTACAAGCTCTCCCGCCTGGGCGACCAGGAGAAGACCGATCTCTATGAGGGTTTTCTCTCCCTGAACCCCTCGTCTTCCTGGAAGATCGATGCGGGCAAGAAGACCTTCAAGTGGGGGAAGGGGTACGCCTGGAACCCCGTGGCGTTCATCGACCGTGCCAAGGACCCCGACGATCCCGAGGTCGGCATGGAGGGGGTCTTTGCGATGTCGGCCGATTATACGAAGAGTTTCGACGGTCCGCTCAAGACCGTCTCTTTCACACCGGTCCTCCAGCCCGTCTATGACCACATCAACGCCGAGTTCGGCAAGAAGGATTACCTGAACCTGGCCGGGAAACTCTACCTGCTCCTCTACGACACGGACATCGATCTGATCTTCCTGACGGGCGGCAGCCGGACGACCCGTTTCGGCGCAGACTTTTCGAGAAATATCGGGACGAACTGGGAGATCCACGGCGAGGTTGCCTACATCAAGGAGTTCCGGGCGAACCGGATCGACCCGACCGGGAAGGTTTCGGCGGTGGAATACGATGCGACGAGTTTTCTTTTGGGAACGCGATATCTGACCGATCGCGACACGACCCTTATCTTCGAATACTACCGCAATGGCACGGGGTTTTCTGAGGACGAGATGAAGGATTTCTTCGGTTTTGTCAATGACGCCTATCGGACTTATACGGCAACCGGCAACACCGCCGCCCTGCAGAAGGCCGCCGCGCTTTCCGAGGGCAATTACGGCCGGCCCAACCCGATGCGGGATTATCTCTATCTGCGGATTTCCCAGAAGGAGCCCTTCGACATCCTCTACTTCACGCCGGCGATCACGACTATTCTCAACCTGAACGACCGCAGTTTCACGGTCTCTCCGGAAATGGCCTATACGCGGATCACGAACCTGGATCTTCGTCTCAAGGCGAGCTTCATCAACGGACCGAACGAGAGCGAATACGGCGAAAAGCCTTTTGGCTTTAGACTGGAGCTGCGGGTCGGATATTATTTTTAGACCTGAAGCTGAAAGGGATCGGGAACGGAGGTTTTCCTTCATCAGGGTTTCATGAGCGAAGAGAGTGTCATGGAGGAGCTTGTTCGTGCCGAAGATGGGGGTTGTCTGAGGCTCATGAAATTTTCATTGACAAGTTCGCCGATGGTTACTATATTCCTTCGCAGAAATATGAGGAGATGCCATGAAGGAATTCATCAAAGTCATGAAGGCGCTTTCCGATCCCAACCGCGTGAAGCTCGTCAAGATGCTACAGAAAAGGATCATGTGCGTCTGCGAGATCCAGGCGGCCCTCGGGATCGCCCAACCCACCGTTTCCAAACATCTGAAGAACCTGGAGAATGCGGGCCTGGTGAGCCGGGAGAAGGAAGGCCTCTGGGCGAACTATTCCCTGAGCGACGGCAGCCGCAGTCCCTATGCGGCGTCTCTCCTGGGAAACCTGAAGCACTGGCTGGAGGACGACCCGGAGATCCGGGAGCTGTTCCGCAGGAGCGAAGGGCTCTGCCGGGAGGATCTCTGCCGCTCCCGTGAGTGATTCTCCATTTTCCCGATATAATCCTCAGGCGGATCAAGGAAAGAGGCGAGATTTATGCTCAAGGTGAAGCCGCATCCGGATTATCCGGTCGAGGAGGGACGTTATCTCCGGGGCAACGATTTTTCACCGGTGGCGGTGGCGATCATCCTGAATCAGGATGATGACAAGATTCCGCCTGAAATCCATACGCTCGTGCGTGCCGGCCTGGAAAGCGGCGCTGCTCTCTCCGGGACGATCCAGACCCCCAACATCGGTTTCGAAAAGATGATCGGCAATCTGGTTGCCAACCCCAATGTCCGTTACCTGATCCTGGGCGGTCCGGAATCGGCGGGCCACTTGACCGGTGAAGCGTTGAAGGCGCTGTTCCTCCATGGAATCGATGAGAAAAAACGAATTGTAGGGACGGAAGCGCTTCATGCCGCCCTGTTCAATCTACCGAAGGAGGCGATTGAACGCTTTCTGAAACAGATCACCCTGATCGACCTGCAATTCGAAGGGGACCCGGACGTGATACGGAAGGCGGTCTGGTCCTGTTATCAGGAGAATCCGGTGCCGTTTCGAAGTTACACCCTGGGCGACCCGGGGGCGTATCCCGAACCTCCCCTCGGCGACCGGATCGCCTGGCAGGTGACTCAACCTTGGGCGGAGCCGGTCGATGAAGGCGAGCGCGAAGCGAAGCGAAAGGCCGAGGAGCTGATGGCGCGGCTGCGCGCCCGAAGTCGCCCAAAAACAGGAACGATCGGGTGAATTGAATGGAACACAACCACAACCACCAAAATGAACAACCGGCGTCGCTGAAAAACCTGATCTTCGCGATCGTGATCAACGGCGGGATCGTGGCCTTCGAGATGGTCTTCGGCCTGATGATCCAGAGCATGGCGCTGATCTCGGACGCCGTCCACAACTTGAGCGACATTGCCCACATGCTCTTCAGCTACTGGGCGGAGAAGGTCGCCCGCCGTCCTGCGAATGCGCGGAAAACCTATGGCTACCACAAAATCGAGTACATCGCCGCGTTTGTCAACAGCATCGGTCTATCCGTGGTCATCGCCTTTGTCTTCTGGGAGACCCTCAAGCGATTCACGGCGCCGGCGGCGGTGCCCGGCCAGACGATGCTCTGGGTGGCCGTCATCGCCTTCATCGGGAACGGGGTGGCCACGCTGTTGTTGCAGAAAATCTCGTCGCGGAATATCAACATGAAGAGCGCCTGGCTCCATTCACTCCAGGACTCCCTGTTCTCCCTCGCGGTGATCGTCGGCGCCCTGCTGATTATGTTCTTCGGCTGGACTTTCGTCGATCCTATCCTCTCACTGGTGATCTGCCTGGTGATCGCCCGCGAGATCTACAAGATCGTCCGCCAGGTGGTCGACTCCCTGATGGATGCCGTGCCGCCCGACATCGATTTCAACCAGGTCCGGAACGACCTGCTGGCGATCCCCGACGTGGCCGAGGTGAACGATCTCCACATCTGGCAGACCGGAAACGACCAGAAGCTGCTCTCCGCCCATCTGATGTCCGGGGAGGAGTCGCCCGACCACGAAACGATCATCCGCGCCATCCAGGAGATGCTGCTTCACAAGTACGGGATCAACCATACGACGCTCCAGATCCTGCCCCTTTCCGCCGGGAAGATGGAGCATTGCAGCCACTGCAATTGAGGGAAGAGCCGCATCATTACGGCTGAAACACATGATCACGATCAATCGCTACTATATCTTTTCCATGTCGAGGATCATGGGGGCAGGGAATGACCGTGTTGGGAGCGCCACAGAACACTAATCCCGCCCATCGGATCGCAGAGCTGTCCGGGAAGGAATCTGTCGCTATGCCCCATCCAATCGTCCATCCCAACGCTATGCCGGATGACCGACCGACCGCCGTAGATGCCCTCATCGAACGGCTCCGCGCCCATTATCCCGATATGAGCGGATACACGGCGGTCTCGATGACGGGACGCGGCCGCGACTTTTTGCACCACCTCATCCATACGCGCATCGGCGGGCTCCTCCCGACCATCCTTTCCTTCGACGAATACCGAACCCGCCGTATCGCCGAGGCCACCGGCCGCACGGCCCTGCCGGAGGACGAGGCCTTTCTCCGTTTCCATGCACTCCGGTGCCGTGAGGAAGGTCGCTCCCTGCCCCCGGCCGACACCCAGCGGCTGCTCACGTTTTTGACCACGATCTCCGAGTTTTCCGTGGGCATCGAAGAGTTGCGCGCCCTGGACCGGATCGGACCCGAACAACTCGCGCGGATCGACGGCTTCTTCGCGACGCTGGAGGCATTCCGCGCCCGCCTTGCCGCTGAGGGACTTTTCTATCCGCCCTTCGAAGCGTCACGGTTCGCCGACTTCACACCGGGCGACGGCGAATTTTTTTTCGGTTTGCCCCTCATGACCCCCGCCAATCAGGGGTTCTTCCGTCATATCCCGCGTGATCGCCTCTTCGTGGACGCACCGCTCTTCGGCCCTCATATGCCGACGGAACCGCCCGATTACGAAACGGCCCTGTCGCTCGTCCGGCGGATCGTTGTGGACGAACGGCGCAGCCCCGGTGAGGGGCTCGGCTTTTCGGAACTTGCCGAACGGGTCGCCCTGCCGGCGCTCCTCGCCCAAGAGATTGACGCCTATTTGCGTGCGCCGAAGAGCGACGGGGAGCAGCTCTTCATCGTGCCCCTGGACGAAAAGCTCTCGTTCTATCTCTGGGAATTTCTCTTCCGACCGCTCGGCGGACAGGTCAACTTCGCCCCCTGGCTTCCCTTCACCCACTTCGCGGCGGCGCAACGCCTTAGGGATGCAATCCACACCGGCAAGGGGCTGGCGGCGGTGCGGCGGGATCTCGTCGCGGAACTTACCGCCCGATGGAACGAACTCGACGAGGCCGATCATTCCGCGTTCGAGGGAGCGATCACGCTTTGCGACGAGTTGGATCGGCTCCGCCAGCTGATGGGCGACGAGTGGTCAACCCTCGCCGAGTACCTCATCGCCGTAAAGAAATTGCGACTGCACGGCAGGCGCAGCGCACCGATCCAGGTGGTGGGCTTGGGCGACGCGACCGGCATCCCCTATGGGCGCGCCGTCATCCTTCCGATGAACAGCGGCATCTTCCCACGCAAGCCCTTCAGCGGCCCCTACCTGAACCTGATCCATCTGCCGCGTATCTATCGGACACAGTACGAGGCGGACGATCTCGCCCTGCGACAGTTTCTTTCCTTCGGCCGGACGGCCCACATCGCCGCCCTGTACGACCAGGCAAACGGTGAGGCGCCATCAGCCCACTTCTCGTTCCTCGCCACCGAATTCGGCCAAAAAACGGTAAAAAGGCGGATGGCCCCGGCGCCCTTCCACGTGCCGGAAGGCAGCCTCGCCATAGAAAACACGGAGGAACTGCGAGAGCAGCTAAGGCGGCGCACCTGGTCCTTCACTTCGTTGAAGAAGTTTTTCACCTGTCCGTGCCGCTTTATTCTGGAAGATATTCAGAAAGTGGCGCCACCCTCCTGCTTCGAAGACGAAGACAGTGCCAATCTTCTCATCGGAAATTTCCTCCACCGCTTCTTTGCGGAGCTTATTACTCCGGTAAATAAACATATTAATCATTGTGATGCCGGACTTGATCCGGCATCCACTCCTACCCTGGATACCCGCGGAGTTTATGCTCGCGAAAGCGGGGACGGGAATGACGACGTTGACGTATATTGTTCCCGGAGTAATAAAGACCATGCTCCGGCGATCGAACGATGGCAGGAGCGATTCGACGAGAGCTGGGAAAGAGACAGGGATATCCAGGAAAAACTCCCGGACCAGGCCGTCCGCAAGGCCATCGTCCGAAGCTTTTTGGCCGACATCGCCGCCTGGGAGAAGGAAACGGGCCGGCCGCTTCTCTTTTCCGACGACGTGACCGGGACCGAACTCCTGCTTACGGCCCCTTTCGGAGGGAGCCGCTACCAGCTCAAGGGGCGCATCGACCGCTTGCAACCGGAAGGGGACAGGCAGCTCATCACCGACCTCAAGTACAAGGAAAAGAAGCCTTACTCCGCAAAGGATCGGTTGGCGGACCGGCTGGAAAAGGCCGACTCCTTCGACGACCGTTTCCAGTTGCTCATCTATGCCTATCTCGCCCTGCACAACAAGAAGGCGACGCCCGATAAGCTCGATGTGGCCCATCTCTTTTTGCGGCCCCGGGTGCGCGGCGATTATGAGGGCCGCCTGGGCGAGGAGGATCTGGCCGCCTGCGACGCCACACTGGAGGGCATCGCCGCGCGGCTCGACGCGCTCTTGGCCCAGGAGCGCTTCACCCCGAACTTCCACGCCGCCGATTGTGCCTATTGCCCCCACAAGGCGCTCTGTCT
>CAYSSF010000142.1:0-3980 GCA_964433455.1 uncultured Syntrophaceae bacterium | reverse complement strand
CTCGACCGGATTCTGGAGGCGGAGCGCTTCACTCCCAACTACCGTGCTGATGCCTTTTTTTATTTCCCCTATAATGCGATCTGCCTCAAGCCGGACCTCTACCGGACGGGAGGCCGCCCATGGTAAAGAGCCTCTTCGTCACCGCCTCGGCCGGTTCCGGGAAGACCTTCCGTTTGACCCGGCAGGTCCGCCGCCACCTCGACCGCGAGGGAGAATTCGTGGTCGCCGCCACCTTCACCCATGCCGCAGCGGCCGAGATGGAAAAACGGATTCTCGAAACCATCGAGAAGGGCGGGGAGAGCCCCGCCGACAAGCTGCAACTCATCATGCGGGCCGCCCGGGTGCACTTTTCGACCATCGATGCCCTCTTTCACCGGTTTCTCTCGACGGAAGCCTATGCGCCGCAGATCGCCGACGAACACGAAAAGGAGATCATCACCGCGCTTGCCGACGCCCGTTTCTTCCAGCATCCCCAAATCCTGGCCGACCTCGAAAGCATCGTGATCGCGGCTCGCATCCTCCAGATGCAACCTGAGGCGCTGATCGAAGCGCTGGACAAGGGAAAAGAGGCGCTGGAAGCCTGGGACTGCCCCGAGAGCCTGCTCGACATGCTCAAGGGCGAGCAGGCCCGTCTCATTGCCGAGTACGAGGGGTTGCGGGTACAGGTGCAGGCCGTCGCGGAGGCGACGAAAGGAGCCCTGCGTACCCAGGTGGCCAATCCCCTCCTCGCACCGCTCGCAGAGGTGGATCTCAAACGGGCACTCTTTCTCAAAGCGGACGTGGAGGAGGTCAAGGTGGCCGCCGCCGATCGCGGGACGCCTGCCTACGCCGCCCTGCAAAAGCTCTATCCTCCGATGCGCCGCCTCGTCGCCCGGCACCTCATCAACACCAAACGACTGCGGAGCGCCCTGCTCAAGCGCTTCAGCAGCCTGCGCGCCTCGGTGGTTGCCGAAGAGAAGGAGCGGCTCGGCCGCCTCTATTTCGACGATATCCCCAGGGCGCTCATTGCCCTCGACGGGCAGGACAACCCCGACCGGCCGCTTTTCCTGGCTCGCCTCTATGAACTGGGATTCCATCGGACGGCCCACCTGCTCCTCGACGAGTTCCAGGACACGTCGCAGATCCAGTTTGCCCTGCTCAAGCCGTTGATCGAGGATATCCTCGGCTCCGTGGGGGAGAATGCCGAAGGGGAGCGGTCGCTCTTCCTCGTGGGCGACTGGAAACAGTCGATCTACCAATGGCGGGGCGCGGCGCCCGATGCGCTTCGGGCCTGCATCGCTCCCGCCCTCGTAAGCGGGCAGATCGCCGCCGAGACGCTGCCCTGCAACTACCGGTCGACGCCGCTCCTCATCGCCTTTTTCAACCATCTGGTCGCCGGGCTCTTCGCCGGCACCGACAAGGTCAATCTCCAGGCGCCGCCCGCAGAGCCGAGGCGCCCCTACGGCGGCCTCTCCGAAGTGGCGGTCATCCCGGCCATCTGCGGCGCCGGCGACGATCCGGCCTACGAACGGCTCGTCGAGGCCATGCTCCAAAAAAAGGCCGAGTGCGGGCGCCCCTGGGGCGACATCGCGGTCCTCTGCCGCACCAACGGGCACATGGACAAAGCCGCGGCGGCGCTGGTCAGGGCCGAAATTCCCACCTCGGGGATCCGCGGACGAGAGATGCTTTCACTCCGCGAGGGGACTGCCCTCTACCTTTCGCTCATCGCGCTTTTCACGGGCCACGACGGCGCCTTCATCCCCCGCTCCCTTGCTGCACTGGGCTACGGGGATGAGCTGACGGCCGACCTCACGCGGCTTTCCGGAACCGTCGGCAACGCCCCCCGGCCGCACCGCTTTGCCGCCTTTGCCTCCGCCCTGCGCGAGATGACGCCCCATTTTCCGCGCATTCTCATCGAGACGCTCTGGAACGAGGCGGAGCGTTACTTCGACCGGCCCGACGCCGTCGATGCGCCCGCCTTCCTGCGCTATCTGCTTACGATGTCACACCTCATCACCGTACCCGAGGGCGAGCACGCCGACCGGGTGAAGCTGGCCACGATCCACGGCACCAAGGGGCTGGAATTCCCCCATGTCTTCCTCTTCTGGAAAGAAGGACTCGACAGGACGCCCGAAATCCCCCATCCCGAAGACGGCTGTCCGCTCACCCTGAGCAAGGATGAACTGGCCTTTCTCGGAACCGGCCCGATCAAGGGAGCCGCTGCCATCGCCGAGGCGGCATCTGCGGTGAAGGAAGAAAAGGCCGAAGAAACGGCCAATCTCATCTACGTCGCCGCGACCCGCGCTGCGCAAAGCCTGACGATCCTCCTGCGGGCCGACAAAGAGGGCGCCCTGAAAGGCTTCGGGGAACTGATGTCGCGCACGGCCCAGGCCGCCATCCCGGACGCCGAGCGGACCGAATTCGGCTGGCGGCATGACTACGGCCCCGAAAAGCCGAGGCCTGCCGACTACGAGGTGCTGACGGCGCCAGCTCTGGCAGCATCCCCCGCCGCGCCGGAGGATAGCGATGACATGGATCCGACCCTGCGCTCGGCCGCCATCGAGGCGGGGGTCGAGCGCGGCCTGCGCATCCATGCGGCGCTCGCCCGGCTCACGGGCGGGCAAAAAACGCTTTCCCCGGACAATCTCGCCGCCGAGGAACGGACTGCTGTCGACCGTTTCCTGGCTGAGCCCAAGGTGCGCGAGATCCTCTTTAGGCCCGGGAGGGTCCTCACGGAACAGCACCTCTCCGACACCCGCGCCTTCGGCATCGTCGATCGGCTCATCCTCGCCCCCGACCGGATCACCCTCATCGACTTCAAGACCGGCCGCGTCGGCCATCTGGCCGACAAGTACCGCCTCCAGATGATCCGCTACCGCACCATCCTGCAGGGGTTGTTCCCGCGGCGACTTATCGAAGGCTACCTGCTTTTCGTGGACGAACCGCATCGGATCGTGACAATCCTGTAGACGTCGACAAAGAGGAAAACGATAAGAACCATGCGCACCAAAAAACCCGGAATAAACATTCTTGTCGAGCCATCTCTGCATCGTGCTTTGCAAGATCTTGCAGAGAGCGCAGGCGTTTCCCTGTCCACTGTTGCCCATGACCTTATCCGGGAGGCCATAAACTTGCGGGAAGATGCCGCCCTTGCAGCGCTTTTGGACATCCGAATCAGGGCACTCGGCAAAAAAGAGACTCTCTCGCATGGAGATATATGGGAATGATCGATACCATTTACATTGTGCCATCATCCCGTTGTTCGCTACAGGGAGCTTTTTGATTGCCCAGCACCGAAAAAAGGGGTAGCAGGAATAATCTTCATCAAATCATTGACAAAGGAAAGTCAAAGTGGTTGAGTAAGCGCACTTTTCGGCTCGCATGTTTCATCACAAAACAGCATCGGTTCCTTCACCGGAAGCTTCAACGGAATCATTGGAAAAGGCTGTTATGACGCTCAAATAACTGTCGCACTACTGAGGAACCGAATGGCGAATAAAGAAGCCACCGCCCGCATCAAGATCAACAAGCTGCTTGAGACATCAGGCTGGCGCTTCTTCCCGGAAGGGAGCAAACCCGCCAACATTCGCCTTGAGCCCAGCGTAACGATCAAGTCAACCGATCTGGAAGCACTTGGCGAGAATTTCGAGAGAACGGCCAAAGGCTTCATCGATTTTCTCCTTCTCAATGAGAAAGGCTTTCCACTCATTGTCCTTGAGGCCAAATCGGAGGACAAAAACCCGCTCATCGGCAAGGAACAGGCGCGCAAGTATGCCAGGTCCCAAAACTGCCGATTCGTCATCCTCTCCAACGGGAATCTGCACTACTTCTGGGATCTGGAGCGTGGCAACCCCTATCTTATCACGTCCTTCCCTACGCCGGACTCGGTGATCGGTTACCAACGGGTCACACCCAACCCGCAGCGCCTTATCGAGGACCCGGTCGGCGACGACTACATCGTGCTGACCCAGCGCCCGAACTACCAATCCGAAGCGGCGTGG
>CAYSSF010000141.1:0-10864 GCA_964433455.1 uncultured Syntrophaceae bacterium | reverse complement strand
CGTTGGAGGCCGTGACGCTTTTGGGTTAATGCCGGTAACATGAGAATTAGAAAGGGATAAGTTATGAATGCCTATGACATGATAGAGATCAAACCGGAAGTGATGCTGGGGAAACCCGTCATCAAAGGGACCAGGATTCCCGTCGACCTCATCGTGAGAAAATTGGGTGAAGGCGCCTCTTTCGAAGATTTGCTCGATGGTTATCCAAATCTGTCGAAAGACGCCATCCAAGCGGCGTTGATTTATGCCGCCGATATGATCCACAATGAAACAACTATCTTTTTGAAGACAGGCACTGCCGATTGAATCCTCAATCATTGAGTTTTTTGGCAGACGAAAGTTGCGATTTTTCCGTCATTCGAGCACTGCGGTCAGTAGGCTATTCCGTCAAGGCTATCGCTGAAATATCCCCATCACTGCCAGATGAAATGGTACTGGAATTGGCGGTGGCTGAAAATCGGCTGCTGATCACAGAAGACAAGGATTTTGGTGAGTGGGTTTTTGCGCCTCAACACGCCTCTTGCCATATGGTGAATGCAATTATTCGCCATCCAGCAATTCTCAATGCTTAAAGCTCGCTAACTTTTCTCCATTGCACTTTGAACAAAGAAGTTGAATGTTGTCTGGATGATCGCTAGCTCCACCTTTGCTGTAAGGAACGATGTGATCAAAGCATAAATTTTCTTTACTATTGCATGCGGCGCAAACACCGCCGTCACGCTCATAGACGAATTCCTTGACCCATGCGGGGATAGTTCTGGACGCCTTGGCAGACACTGGTAGTGACGACTTAGGAATGCTCTTCAGAAATTCTAGAAACAGATTAACCTCCTCGGAAGTAGAAATTCTCCACATTCTCGGCCACGATCCTTTTTGACGGGTACTCAAGAAGGTGTCTCCCTTTTGCCACAGGAGATATTTCTCATTGGTCATAGCCAGGAAATGTTTCTGACGAAAATGCATGTAGACGACAGGCTTTGCGCCTGCATAAATGTACATACCGTCGTCGCGATGAATTATGACGTTAATAGACTGGTTCTTTTCCATCAACTCGAAGAGTTCATAGAAAAACCTCAGCGTCGCATCGCGCCACGCTGGCACTTTAGAAGAGGTCTTATTGTAGAGATAATGAAGGAAACGGTGAGTTAGCTTAGTTCTTGTCCTGTAGCTTGGCTTCTGGTATCGAACCATTTGTTGTCTTTCCTTTCTGTGGCTAACGAAATAATCACCGGCCCGAGAGACGATGGGTCCGGTGATTATTTCGTTAGCTGGACTTTACAGGTATGACAATTAATGCAAACTCCTCGTCAACAACTATTTTTTTACCCATCTTTTCATTGTAAGGAGCATGAAACCCCATTTCCGTTACGGCGGCAATTTGTTTTTTTCTTTGCTCTGATTTACTTGGCTCCTTCAACTCACCATATTTTAGCGATGTTGAGAAATCTATAAACATTCTATTATGGAACTCTCTTAGTATCGCAGTGGGTATACTTAGTTTACTTAGTTCCGAGACGAGGCAACCGTATAAAAGGATGCATAATTCGCCACCTTTTAATTTCTTTGCATTTTGAATCCTCCAGTAATCAGATGAAAGTTGTCCAATATCGTATAAAGCTTTGCTTGGGACCGCCCCAATCCTTGGAATGCGGACTACTTTAAGCTCAATTCCATAATCATTGTTTAGAATATCTATTCGGCCATTTTCATCGTCCCAAGCTTGGCAAGCTCCAATTTCTGACAAAGGAACTTCTCTCTTCACATGATTGCCGATTGCAGATGCAAGATGTTTTTGTATTACAGCTTCAAACCCATTTGGTGAATTCAATTTGCGTAGATTTATTTTCGTTTTTGACAAGGCTTCTTTATATACTGAAATATTAATCATGATTCTTTCTCCTTGAGCTAACAAATTATTCTAAACTTTCCGGATAATTCCACACCCCACGGGAAACTTCAGGGCTCAATGCAATGACCATTCATCTGTTATCTTTACACTCGCGAACTACCGGCTTCCCTTATCCCTTTCTAAGTATTCTATAGTAATTAATATCACAGTTGTTTTAGAAAGTACAACAATGATAACAGATCGAAATCCTGCATCTTTGTCACTTTTGACGATTTGTGAAAATTGTCTTTACCGAAAGCACATCCAGGTGCTATTCCACATTCCAGGCAGAAAATATCCAAAGAAAAACATCTGTCACATAATGAACTTCTACCCTCATGCACAATTCTCATTAATTAACGGATTTTCCTGATTTT
This sequence comes from uncultured Syntrophaceae bacterium, assembly GCA_964433455.1. GTDB lineage: Bacteria > Desulfobacterota > Syntrophia > Syntrophales > UBA5619 > UBA5619. Next base: position 8,599 of record CAYSSF010000141.1, on the reverse strand, counting down.
TCAACCATGCTTCAATATCCTCAACCGACTGCTCCCCCCGGGCGATGCTCCAGAAAAATGGTTCTACGTCGTCGGAATTGGTAAGACGATAACCGTTGAGACGCAGACAGACGTCGGCCGCAACCAGGGCGGTTCGTTTGTTGCCGTCCACAAAGGGATGATATGAGGAAATCGCGTGGATCTGGGCGGCAACCTTGGCCGTCAAATCGGGGAATAGTTCTTGATCGCCAAAGGCCGCAAAGGGCCTCGATACAGAGGCTTTCAGGTTGCCGAAGTTTAGCACGCCCTTATTGCCGCCGGTTTCTTCGATCACTTTTTCGTGAATCACAAGCAATTCAAACGATGAAATCCAGTTCAACGGGCAAGCCCCTCCAGGGTCGTGCGGTGGTCATGAATCGATTGGTTGGCGAGCGTTGCGATTTGGGCAAGACGTTTGCGGTCGACAGGCGCCGGGACGAGCACGATCGCACTTTCGATCTCAACGGCCTCAAAGGCAGTCTGATTATCCTCTTCCATTATTTTCTCCCGGCCATAGCCATCAAGAATGATCTGGCCGCCATGCCTTTTTTCAACAATGCCGAGATAACGCATCAATCCATCCTTTCAAGACAGTCCTGTTTTCGAATCGAATGAATCATAGCACACTACCATCAGGGAAATCCTTTCTCGATATTCAGGAGCGGTTTCGCAGCTTGCGAGCTACGATGAGGAATTTTCTGCAATGTACCAAGGCATCGTTCCATATGACGACACGATTATGATGATTTCGATTGACCGGCCTTCGTTGGGATGAAATAAGAGAAAGCATTGGACGCACAATGTATGGGAGGCGTTTATGGCTGAAAAACTGGATCTTTATCGGAGTTACGGGCAGAAGCTGATCAGCCTTTTCGTCCGGCTGATGTTCTCCGGGGAACGTTATTCCCTGACGGAACTCTCCCGATCTCTGGATTGCTCGAAGCAGACGGTTATTCGGATTTTGAACGACATCCGGATGGCCTACGGCGTGGATATCGAGGAAACCTTCCAGGGAAACAGGAAATATTACCGGATCAAACGCCCGTCAAGTCCGATGCCAGTGATTCCGCTGACGAAGATGGAGATCCGGACCCTCCAGATGTGTCGGGATTTTGCGGAACATCTCATGGGGAAATCGCTTTACGAGGAGGCAACTCGCGCCTTGCTCAAGAGCCGGGCGCTCCTGCCGGGCGACGATAACGTTTTTGCCTGCCACTTTGCCGCCTTTCGGCCGGGAACCGTCGACTATACGCCCCAGAACCAGGCGATTCGCACCCTCATTGGAGCCATGGATAAAAAAGCGGTCTGCAGACTGACCTACCAGGCCATTATGGGAAAAGGGGCCAAGACCTTTTTCATCAAACCCCTCAAGCTGTTTTCCCATCGCGATACGGTCTATCTTCATGCCCAACTGGCCCGGACGCCCGGCGAACGCTACCGCTCCCCGAAATTCGACCCCCTCCTGGCGGTGCATCGGATAAAAGCCGTGGAGCGGACGGACCGGACCTTTGAGCCTCCGGAGAATTTCGATTTTGAAAAGGTCTTCAACAGCCATTTCGGTGTCATGAAGGATGAAACGTTCACGGTGGAAGTGGAATTCACGGGCTGGTCCGCCTGCTATGTGGCGGAACGGATCTGGAGCCCCGATCAGGAGATCACGAAAAAAGACGAGGAGACAATCATCCTGACCTTCACCGCTTCGTCCGAACCGGAATTTACGGCTTGGCTGCTCTCTTTCGGCGCAGAGGGCCGCCTGCTGAAACCGGACTGGTTGGTGGAGGATATAAAGCGAAGCATCAACGGGATGAAGAGAAATTACCGGAGAAAGATTTCAAAAAACAACATACCAGGGAGCGATCGATAGAAAGAGCTCTTCCGGATTTGTCAATTCTGACCGACCGGAATCGTAGCGGCATCTACAAAGTTGCGACTGCCGGTTAATATAGAATTCGTTTATACCGGAATCGGGGCGATTACCTGGGAGGAGACGAACATCCAGGTGACGAGCGCGGCGTTCAAAAATGCCCCCAGATAGATTCTTCCCGTGAGATGGAAGCACCAGGTGGACAGGGGAACGACCATGGCGAGCACCCCGATCACGTGCGGCAGAGCCATCACAAAGTTTGCGAGCATCCCCCCGGGACCGACAAACGGAATAGAACCCGTCAAAAAAAGCGGCACATACTGGACCATCAGGAACAGGAGCAGCGGGATGACAAGAACAGCCGTGTTCGCCAGAGACCATTTGACGAAGGTTCCGAGAGAGCTTAGCCCCTCTTTAAGGCGCATTTGGCCGTGGAGAAAAAGCCCGGTTTGGAGGAACCCGATCAGCAGAAACGGGTAGTACGGAAGGCAGAGCAGGGCTCGGTAAGGGGTCAAATCGCTCGCGAAAGGGTAGAGAAATCGCCAGTCCACGATGAAGACCTGCTCCAGGATGTGCTCTGTTCCGTAGGCAAAAGCGAACAGGATTGCCGCAAGCAGGACCGTCCTCCCCAACCGTTTTCCAGTCGTGTCGTCCCCCGTCGCGAGGGAAGCCCCCATATCCGCCCAGGTTATGCCCGTTTCCCGTCGCTTTCGCCGGAACCACCCCCGAAGGACGAAAAAGCCGATGATGTTGATTGCAAAAAACCACCAGAGAATCCCGTTCGCCATCATCAGGGGAAAGATTCCATCGATCTTGACGACATAGACGTGGAAGCCGAAAAGGAGAAAGATCAGGGGCAGGTAGAGCCACATGAGCAGGCCGTTGATTGCGCCGTATTTGAGGAAGTCTGCCATGTTGCAGACGGGTCGCGGGGAGGGTTCTCCCCGCAGGGAGCTGAAGAACGGCAGCCCGAGAAGGAGCCGGGCCAACGGGAAAAGCAACGCGATGCCGGCCAGCATGGCGACAAGGGTGGCCCATTCCTTGATGGGCCAGATCTGCCGTGCCGGGTCTATCCAGAGGGAATCCGGCGGCTGAAGAGCGGTCTTCATCCAGAGAAGGGCCTCGGCGATCGCACTGCGGTCGTGCGACTCCAGGAGATGAACGGTCCGGGGGACAAAGACCCGGCGGGCGGCGCCGGTGGCGAAGTCCCCATAGGTCACCCCGATTTGCGGATTCGGTTCGGGAATCGCCCGCCTCGTCTGGGGAGAGCCCATCCACTCTTTTTCAATATCCTGCGTCCCCGTCATCCGTTTTCGATACTCATCCCAGCGGCCGATGATCATGAGCATGTTCTTCGGGGAGGAGGGGGTAGCCTCAAGCGTCCAGGCAAAGCCGGAGACGGCGAGGGCGCCGATGGAGGAGTCCTTCCGGGCAACGGTATAGGCCATTTCCGCCCCAAGGCTGTGGCCCATCATTCCCACACGGTCTGCTTTTACAAAGGACAGGGATTTCAGATAGGCGTGCGAGGAGTTCCCGCCGTAGGTCGGGTCGAAGCCCGGCGCTTTCGGGTCGCGGCCCGGAATCCCCGAATTACCCCGGCCGATGGCATCGATGTTCAGCACAACGAAACCGCGCCGGGCCAGTTCAATACAGTAGGCATCGCTTGTCTCGCGGTTGTTCTGATAGCCGTGAATGTAAACGATCCCGGGAAGGGGGTTGGCGGCCGAGGCTTCCATCGGTCTGAAGAGCTTGGCACGAACGGGGATTCCGTTCCAGTTTTGGAAGGTTACGTTGGAGACCGCCACCCGGCCGAAGTCCTCCTGGACGCGGGAGGCGGTGACCGTGGCTCCGATCAAAACGATCCAGCAGATCACAAAAAGAATGATGGACGGACCGGTACGACTGGGTCGAATGGAGGACGTCATGGGTTCGCTCCTTTTGGTCTTTTCCTCCTTCAGCGGGAAGGCAAGATAGCATTCGGGACGAAATTCGTCAACCGACCGGGATTTGTTCCCGGAGGCGCTTCTCCGGGAAGAACCAGACCAGGCCGATGCTGAGAAGCGGGATCAGCGCCAGGCCGCAGAGAACCGCCCGGATCGAGAAATGATCGGCCATGCTGCCGACAAGGGGCGCCATCATCCCCCCCAGCCCCTGCCCGAGCCCCATCATCAGGCTGGAGACCATCGACTTGCCCTGCGGCGCCAGCTTCTGCGCCATCACAAGCCCCAGCGGCAGCGTCGCGAAAATCAGGAACCCCGCCAGCGCGGCGCCCGGATAGATCCACTTCCCCGGCAGGAAGAGCATCAGAAACAGGGCCGGCGTCACCAGAACGAAGGTGACATAGAAAATCGGTTTGTAGCCGATCCGGTCGGAGAGGTGGCCGGAGAGGAGGCCGCTCAGGGCCCCCGCCACCGTGAAGAGAGAGATGACCAGACCGATCGAGACGAGGGAGTGGCCCTCCCGCACGTAGAGAATGGGGACGAAGGTCAGGAAGGACTGGGCCACGAAGGTGCGCAGAACCATCACCACCCAGATCAGCAGAACCGGTTTCCACGCCTCTCCGAACGCCTCCCTGATCGCGCCGAAAAATCCCTGCCCCCGGAGCCCCTCCCCGAGCGGCCGGGGGGTGATCCTGAACAGCAGGACCATCACGGCCAGCCCCGGAATCGCCGTCCAGAGGGTCGCCTCCAGACCCCAGCGGCTGACGATCCAGGCGATGAAGAGCGGTCCGACGCCGAAGGCGAAGGTTCCCCCCATGTTGAAAAACGACATGGAGAGGCCGAAGTGGCGACCCGCATAGTTTGAAATCATCCCCGCGGTGGAGGGATGGAACATCGACGAGCCGATCGATCCGATCGCGACAAACAGCAGAAGAGCCCAGAAGGAGCCGGCCCAGCCGACCAGCGCGATGAAGAGGATCGAAAGAAAGGGGCCGCCGATGATGAAGATCCGCGACGGGTAGCGGTCGGCAAAATAACCGACGCCCGGCTGGACGATAAAGGCGAGCATCCGCATGACCCCGGTGATCAGACCGACCTGGGCCAGCGAAAGCGCATATTTCTCGACGAAGACCGGCAGCAGCGGGCCGATGAAGGAGACATAGAAATCGCCCGTGAAGTGGATCAGGGTGAGGGCGAAGATTACTTTGACATTGGCGTTGTTTTTCTCAGTCATTGAATAATGTTCACATCTTCAGACCTGCCGGGCCGTGCGGATCGCATCGCCAAAGTGGTTTCGGAGGATCGTGACATCATGTCCCAGCGTGATGACCTGGGCCTTTTTCTTCCACGACGCCACCGTTTCGGCAAAGTCGGTCGCGGTCGGGTCCAGATTGACCGATATCCATTTTCCCCGGCTTCGGGCGGTCTCAAAGATTTTCTCTTCCAGGGCCAACACCGACGGGTGGTTTTTTTGCCCGGTCAGCCCCAATGCGTTCGCCAGATCTCCCCTCCCGCTGCCGATCATGTCGATCCCGTTCACACTCAGGGTCCGGTCGAGATTGCCTGCCGCCTCTTTGCTTTCGATCTGGACGCCCAGGAGGAGCTCCTCGTTCGACCATTTTGCATACTCCCCGCTGTTGATCGCCCCATACCGGGTAACCCTCGATGCGGCGAAGGTGCCCCGCTCCCCCACAGGGGCGAAGTGGACGGCGTCCACCACGGCCCTTGCCATCTCCTGCGTCGATACATCCGGCACGAAGAGGCCCATCGCGCCCGCTTCGAGAATTTTCGCGATCAGGTGCGGGTCGTTGTCCACCCGGACCATCGGGACCACGCCGCTGGCTTCCGCCGCCCGGATCATGTCGGAGATGGTCGGCAGATCGACGGCGCTGTGGCAGACGTCGATGCGGACAAAATCAAAGCCGGCATACCCGGCCAACTCCACCATCACCGGTGAAGGAACAGCGATGTACAATCCGAACACGGTCTTTCCATTCCGGATCGCCTCTTTCACCGGATTCTTTTTCAGCGTCATCGTCACAACTCCTTTTCATTTTTAAAGATCAATCGGGATTCCCAGCTCCTTGCCGATCGTCCGGAGCTCTTCCGCCACTTTCACCTGCAGCGGAATCCCCTTCTCCATCCGCTCCTGCACCTTCCGGTACTCCAGTTCGCCCGGCAGATAGATCTCGTCGGCGCCCTTGGCCTTCCCGGAAGACTTGATCTCGTCGATATAGGAGTCCATCCTCGCCTTGAACGCCGTCACATCGGTGAAGGCGGAAAGGTTGACGGCCATGAAGCTGTGAGCGGTTCCCGCCGGATCGACATCCTGGTCGAGCCCCTTGACCCGCGGGCCGTAGTTGGAATCCGCCAGCACGCCGGTCAGAAGATCGACCATCAGTGTAATCCCGTAGCCCTTGTAGCCTCCGATCGCCAGCAGGATCCCGTTCATGGCCTCGGCGGCATCGGTGGTCGGCTCGCCGTACTTGTTGAGCGCCCAACCCTCCGGGATCGGCTTGCCCTCCTTCTGCAAAACGCGGATCTTTCCGGCGGCAACCAGACTGTTGGCCATGTCCAGCACCACCGGAAGCCGCTTTCCGGCAGGCACGGCGACGGACCAGGGGTTGTTGCCGAAGAGCCGCTCGACGCCGCCGGTCGGGGCCAGCCGGGGCGAAGCGTTGGTCAGGGTGATGCCGATCATGTCCTGCGGCAGGGCCATCATCGCGTAGTAGGCGGCGGTGCCGAAATGGTTGCTGCGCCGGACGGCCACATAGGAGACGCCGGCCTCCTTCGCCTTCCGGATGGCGAGTTCCATCGCCCGGAAACTGATCACTTGGCCGATGCCGTCGTGCCCGTCCAGAAGGGCGGTGGCCACCGTCTCTTTCTCCGTCGTCAGGTTCACGGATGGCGCCATCGCGCCTCCTTTCAGCCTCGCCGCATAGAGGGTCAGGCGGAGAACGCCGTGGGTGTCGACGCCTCGCAGGTTCGCCGTCACGAGGGTATTGGCCGTGATCACGGCCTCCTCTTCCGGCACACCCAGCTTCTCCAGCACCTGGATGCAAAATTTCTCGAGCGGCTCATGCCGGGCCATCACTTTGGGACTTGCAGAGATTTCTGCGACCATAGGATCATTCCTCCATGTAAGAATTCATTGCAGTGCATGATGCACATTGTATCCATACGTTGCCGCGGCGCCCAGATTAGGACGACTTCCGAGACCTGTCAAGAATTTAAACCTTTGGCTGTCCGCTCCTGCCGGCTTCAGGCCGGGATGGAGCCTCCCTCCGGAAGCTTTTCGGCGTAAAGCCGGATAATCACCCTGCCGCCGCCCTCGATGTGTTCACCCATCAGCCTGCCGGCCCGTTCGGCTTCCCCCGCCTCGATCGCATCCACGATGCGCCGGTATTCCTGCGGCTGATCATCGAAACGGTAACTCCGTTTCAAGCTTCTGGGAAAACGGTTGTCCAACTCGCCGATCCAGTGCAGCAGTTTCGCCGATCCGCACCGGCTGTAGATCATGGCGTGGATTTCGCGGTGAAGGGCGATCGTTTAGCGCTTCGTACCGGGAAGCAGTCGAATCGATGATCCCATCCGGCTCGGTGATCAGAAATGGATCGGCATTCTCATAAAGCGTATGGGAGGCGACGCTTTGCGGGGAACAGCGGGCTTCCATATCCAGCGGCTCCACGTCGAAGTGGTCCTCCCGCACCCAGGCGAAGATGCTGTCGGGTCTTTTGCGCTGCACCGTCGATGCCGTGGCGCATTCCAGGGTCTTCGCGGCATGCCAGGGACCGGCGCCGGCGCCCATCATCAGCGGCACGGCCGCAAACAGCGACGTGTCCGTGCCGCGGCCGGCAAGAACGATCTAGGCGCCGCTATCCAGCGCAGCGGCAATGGGCTCGTGGCCCATCACGCCCACGATGTGCGCGCTGCGATCGATGATCTCCTCGCTGATGGGCAGTTCCGGATGGAGCGGCAGGATGCGGCCCTCGCGATAGCGGCGCTTGAGATATTCTTTGTCCTGCTCGCTTCGGATCAGGGCCAGTCGAAACCGGAGCCCCTGATCACGGGCAATTTCCAGCACGATCTCCTTCATCCAGTCCACGCCGGCGTCTCCGCCGGCAAACCCGCAGGAGCCGATGATGATCAAAGATTTTGGACAATTTGTATTCTGTATGCAATCGTTGATTTTGCCTTGTCAATCTTTTTTTTGTTTGCGGAATTGTCCGTTCCCATGCGGCCCGGAAACCGCTTTTTTACGGCAATATCATCAAAAAGCTTGACAAATCTCTCCCAATGCAGTAGAAAAGCCCCGGTTTTTGGAAGTTCGCGTCCCCGGAGCCGCTTCAAGGCTGTTGGGGATTTTTTTTCACCATGGAATCAAGACAGGAAAAGATTATGGATATTCAAACCGGAAGCCCCGCGGAGACATTGCCGGCCATCGTCCGTGCGGATCGGCGGCAGCAGCAGGAGATTGAACAGCGCCGGACCTTCGGTATCATCAGCCACCCCGACGCGGGGAAGACGACGCTCACCGAAAAACTCCTCCTCTTCGGCGGTGCGATCCAGCTTGCCGGCGCCGTCAAGGCAAGGAAGGCCGGCCGGCACGCGATGAGCGACTGGATGGCGATCGAAAAGGAGCGGGGGATCTCGGTCACGACGTCGGTCATGAAGTTCCACTACGACGCCTTCGAGATCAACCTCCTCGACACCCCCGGCCATCAGGACTTCTCCGAGGACACCTACCGGGTCCTCACCGCCGTGGACAGCGCGCTGA